>NC_020062.1:0-347199 GCF_000330885.1 Rhizobium tropici CIAT 899 | reverse complement strand
TCAAGATACATGCCTGCGGCCTTTTTTGGCACATTGTTTGCATTCAAATTCTCGTCTTAATAGACACCAGATCGCACGATTTTTACAACCAACAAAATTCGTCTGGTATGTTTCCTTTTCTTCAACGAGGTATAGCTCCGAATGAGCAGGCTCCTGTTTTCCCGCTTCGCGCATTACCTCGACGAGATCGCCAATCACGGCTCGATCAGAAAGGCCGCCGAAAAGCTGAACGTATCGGCTTCAGCGATCAACAAACAGCTCATCAGCGCCGAGGAGGAGTTTGGCGTCACTCTCTTCGAGCGCCTGCCTCGCGGCATGCGACTGACATCAGCGGGCGAATTGCTCGTCAATGGCTATAGGGAATGGAATAAGGACCTTTCCCGCATCAAATCCGAAATCGAGGAGCTGAAAGGACTTCGCCGCGGCGAGGTGAAAATAGCCTCGTCACAAGAAGCGGTGCCCGATTTCCTGCCCGCAGTGATCGCGCGGTTCACGAAGGATCATCCTCGTATCCGCAATGCGATCGCCGTGGAGGATTCCGACCGTGTGCGGCAGCTGGTTAGGGATGGAGGCGCAGACTTCGGCCTAACCTTCAGCCCCCTGCCCTTGCCGGGAGTCGTCGTCACGCGTTCCGCCGACTTTCATCTCATTGCCATGCTGCCGGGAAATTCCCACCTTGAACAGCCCGACAGCATATCCATAGACGAATTCTTCAAGAAGCCGACAATTGTACCCGACACAAGTAGCCACCTGAGGGATATCGTCGATATCGCCGCTGCCCGTATCGACATCCGCTTTCAGCCAATCTTGACCACCAATAGCCTGTCGCTCATGCGCTCCATGGTCCGTGAGGGCTGCGGTTTCGGCGTGACGGCCATGCCAGCCGGCAGGCCTCTCGCCCCAGAAGTTGGATTGCACTACGCCCGCATAGCGGACAACGACTTACCGCCAATGGTGCTTTCTCTGATCGTCGATCCCAAGCGCAGTCTCTCGATGACTTCAATCATTGCGCGCAGATACTTTGAGAAGTATCTCGATGAGATTTCTCTTCAAAATGGAAAAACATCGACCAATGCGTTTGAATAGCCGTTCCCTATCGAGGCGAGACACTGCTTATCCACACTGCCACCTGACTTTCCCCTGATCATCCTCTTCCTTAAGTGGCATGTAGCGAGGCCGCGAGTCTCATGACTATCTCCGTGAAATTATTCGAACGCAGGAGATGGAGAACCGCTCTCCCGTTGAAGAAAAGGCAACACACCGAGCGAATTTTGATGCTTGCAAAAGTTGCATAATCTCGCGCCTATAAGGCCCTGTCTCTTCCGATGCTAATTCTCGATGTGGCAAGGGAACGGTGAATGACGGATAACTATGGCCGATCTGGATCCCAGGGGAGAGCGCGAACAAAGCTGCGACTCCTCCCTGCGCTGGAACCGCGCTTTGTCGAAGAGCAAACTGAAGAAATTTCCCGGCCCGAAGCCAAATCGTATCTTTTAAATCCGGTTGATGGAACCATTCGCACGGTGATGCTTCCCGCCGGCAACCATACCGAGTACATCCGCAAGTTGGTGAGAGCCAGCAAGGTCGCTGTTATCAGCATCGAGGATGCGCATCTTCTCTATACCGATAACAATGGTCTTATCGACGGCCTTTCGAGCGTTACGGATTTGAAGGGGCACTCCTCGCCACTGGCCGGTAATCTTTTGATCGCTGGCAGGGATGAAAGCGGCGCGGCCGCAAGTGTCAGCGCCGGTATCGATGATGTCGCTTCGTGGTTTACCATCATCCGTCCGGTTTTCCTGCCTGTTTTCGAGACCTTGCGCGAATCTCAAATGCTCAGCACCCGTGTCATCCGCCTGGATGTCCGGATCGAACGCTCCATTCCGAATATCATACGGTGAGCGGGCGAGAACGTCGGTGCTCTCGCTGTAATTCACTATAATGATGTCCCTGTAGCTGCGGCTCTTTTACGCCCGGATGAAAAATGCAGAGCTGTCCCTAAGCATTTGACGGCGCCGGGCCAAAGCTTTCGCGCCGAATAAGCTTGCTTTCGATGACATGACGAAGGGCCGCTGCCTTATCCAGCGCGTCGATCCGTTCCATCAGCAAGCTCACGGCCATCTGACCCATTTCCTCGACCGGCTGTTCGATGGTCGACAGCGGCGGCAGCGAATATTCACAGACCGGGGCGCCGTCGAAGGACACAATGGAAAGATCCGCCGGAATTTTCCACCCCATGCGTTGAACGCAGCTCATGAAAGAAATCGCCATGTCGTCGCTGGTGGCAATGACGGCCGTGGGCTTCAAGATGAGATCGGCAAATTCCGCCGCCGCAGCGACGCCGATCTGGAAACCATGCTGATAATCAAGGCTACCGCCGGACCTGACGATCGCCGTCTCCGGCAGACCCGCAGCGACAAGCGCTTCAACGGCACCCAAATAGCGTTCTCGGTCATGGTAATTGCCCTCGGGACCGGCAAGATAAAGGAAACGCCGGTGGCCGAGAGCGATCAATTGGGCCGTGGCATCGCGAACGGCCTGCCGATCATTGGTTACGACACTCGGCAGGGCTGCGTGGCTCATGTCGAACAAAAGCGAGACAATCGGCAGAGCGGAATCCTTCAATGACCGACCGCCATGGACCGGCAGATCCGAGGAGAGAATGATGGCGCCACGCACCGTGCCTCCGAAAGCCAGATCGAGGATATGGCGCTCCGAAGCCTCGTCGCGATCGAGGTTGGCAATCATCAAATGGTAGCCATTCTGGCTCAGGGAGCGGTTTATCCCCTGCAGAACCAGGGGAATGACCTGCGAGACACCATAGTAGAGCGAGCCCGGCAGAATGATCATGACGACATTGGATTTGCCGACACGAAGCCCTCTCGCCATGGCATTGGGCGTATAGCCGAGCTGCTTGGCTGCAGCGTCGATCTTGGCGCGCGTCTTTTCGTTGACGCGGCCGGGATTGGCGAGCGCCCGGCTCACCGTGGAGATCGCGACGCCTGCCAACCGAGCGACATCTGCCATCAGAGGGCCGGAATGCTCTTCCGCCGGCAGATCCTTGTTATTCTTCACCTTTTGGCGCCCTTCCCAATGCCCATCGCACGGGATGCTACGGCAATCCCAGCCGTTTAGCAAACGTTTGCCAAAAATCGCTTGCATAAAAAAACGACTTGTCTACTATTCAGGCACGGCAAACGTTTGCCAATTATAGCGCATTGAAATCATTATGGATTATTTGTCGTGGGCCATGGCTCCGCGAGCGATCTTCCATGCCTTAACAATGGATAGTCCCATGACCTCTACGGAACGGCTGCGCTTTGGTGTCGATCTCGTCACCTTTTTCCACCCCGGATTTTGGGGCGTAGAGGATTATGACGGCATCATCGCGCTATCGCGTAACGAGCCGCGCGCTTTCTGGGACAGGATACTGGATGCCGTACAAGCCTCCGGCGTTACCGGCGTGGAGCTGACCTTCTCGCCCTTCAACTGGCAGGATGCGACGAAGACCTATGGTTCGGTCGACAAGTTCGCGGCCGAGCTTTCCAGGCGTGGGCTGACGCTTGCGAGCGGCTTCTTTGCCGAGCTCGAAGCCGCCGGCGATTTCACCGAGGCATCAGCGCAGGCCGCCATCATCGACAAGGCCGAAAAATATGCCGAATTCCTCAAGGCGTGCGGCAGCGATGTCATGGTCATCGGTGCGCCGCTTCGCCAGACGCTCGGCGCTCAGCCGGTGCGATTCTTCGATTTCGAGCAGGCGCGAAAAATTGCCGATTTCCTCAATCGCCTCGGTGCCGCCCTCTACGCCAAGGGTGTGCGGCTCGCTCTCCACACCGAGGCGCATTCGATCTTCGCGGCAGCGCGCGATGTCGATCTGCTGATGCTGCTGACCGATCCCGCTTACGTGCATATGTGCCCGGATACGGCGCACATCATCGTTGCGGGCTCCGATCCGCTGCAGCTCGTCGACCGGCACCATGAGCGCGTCATCATCGCCCATTGGAAGGATGCGCTGGGTCCGATGCCCGCCGACACGGTCATCGACGAACATATCCATGACCGCCATCGCCCCTATTTCTGTGGCTTCGGCCTCGGCCGGGTCGACTGGCCGGGCTGGGCCAGACTACTGCGTGACCGTGGCTATGAAGGCTGGGCCATTCTCGAGCTGGATGCAGCGCCCGATCCGGTCGGCGATATCGCCAACGGCCTGACGCTGGTCAGACAGGCGCTCTTGCCGATCTATCGCTGATACCAAAAATCCGAAAACGAATAGCCCCGCCAAGAGGGCTTTCCTGAAGAGGTGGAACGATGAAAAATACAGTGAAATTGCTATTGATGGGAGCCGCACTCGTTACGGCCTCCACCTCTGCCCATGCGGAAGACAAGCCGCAGGCCGAGGTGATGACCTCCTGGACATCAGGCAGCGAGGCCGCTGCCCTCGGCGTCGTCAAACAGGAGTTCGAAAAACGCGGTGGCACCTGGAAAGACTCTTCCATTGCCGGCTTCGGAGCAGCTGACGCGGCTTTTCAGAACCGTCTGGTTGCGGGCGACCCGCCGACTGCCAAGCAGGCCGTGCTCGGCCTTGCCAACACCGATTTCGTCAGTCAGGGACTTATGAACCCGATCGATGATGTGGCAAAAACCGGCAAATGGGCCGATGTCCTGCCGAAATCGATCTACGACCTCATCTCCTATAACGGCAAGGTCTACCTCTCTCCGACCGGCGCGCATGGTGAGAGCTGGGTCTTTTACTCCAAGGATGCCTTCGCCAAGGCCGGTGTCGGCGACGAGCCGAAGAGCTGGGACGAATTCTTCGTAGCACTGGACAAGCTGAAAGCCGCCGGCATTCAGCCCGTCGCCTGGGGTGGCCAATCCTGGCAGGAGTCCAAGGTCTTCAACATGATCCTGCTGACCCAGGTCGGCATTGACGGCTTCCTCAAGATCTATGTCGATAAGGACAAGGGTGACGTCTCGACGGCAGGCGTGAAGAAGACGCTGGATATCCTCGGCAAGCTCCGCGCCTATGTCGATGAAGGGGCGGCGGGCCGCAACTGGAACGACGCGACCGCCATGGTCATCACCGGCAAGGCCGGCGTGCAGTTCATGGGCGACTGGGCCAAGGGTGAATTCGTTGCGGCTGGCAAAGAGCTCGGCAAGGACTATGGCTGCATGCTCGTACCGCAATCGCCGGGCATGGTTTACGTCGCCGACTCCTTCTCCTTCCCGAAGATCGCCGACGCGGCCGCACAAAAGGGACAGGTCCTGCTCGCCGAAGTCGCCATGGATCCGGCCGTGCAAGTTGAATTCTCGTTGAAGAAGGGCTCGGTGCCGATGCGCACCGACGTCGACAAATCGAAGCTCGACGTCTGCGCGCAAAAAGGCCTTGAGCTGATGACAGCCGGCAAGATCGTGCCTGATCAGGCTCTGATCCTTTCGCCGCAGCAGGCCGGCGCCCTCAACGACTTCGTCGACGAGTTCTGGACCAATCCGTCCGAGGACAGCGCCTCAGGTGCTGAGAAGTTCTTCGCGATCTTCGAATAGCCTTCCAGCAAGCCGATCGTCTGAGTCCCCTGTCGATCGGCTCCGCCCATCCTTTCGAGAAAGTTTGCTGATGCAAGCCAAGCGCAGACGTCCCCTTGCTGCGACCTTTGCCCTGCTTCCGACATGGATTGCCGCGATCTTCGTCTATATCGGCACCATGGTCTGGTCGGTGCGCCTGTCCTTCACGGATTCGACCATCTTCCCGTCGTCCAACTATGTCGGCTTTGCCCAATATGCCAAGCTGTTCCGGACATCGCGATGGCTGGCATCGCTGGAAAATGTGCTGATCTTCGGCGTTCTCTATGTCGCCGGCTGCCTTGCTCTCGGCTTCGTGCTTGCCGCAGCGCTCGATCGCAAGGTCCGCTTCGAGAGCGTATTTCGCACCATCTTTCTTTATCCCTATGCCATGTCCTTCGTGGTCACCGGCCTTATCTGGCAGTGGATGCTGAACCCGACCTTCGGCATTCAGGCGACGGTCAGGGCGCTCGGCTGGCAGAGCTTCGTCTTCGACTGGATCGTCAATCGCGACATGGCGATCTACACGGTGGTCTTTGCCGGCGTCTGGCAGGGTGCTGGCCTCGTCATGGTCATCGCACTGTCAGGCATGCGCGGGATCGGCGAGGAGCAATGGAAAGCAGCGCAGATCGACGGCATTCCGGTCTGGCGCATCTATACCTCGATCATCCTGCCGCAGCTTGGACCTGCGCTTGCCGCATCGGGCATGCTGCTCTCCATGGGCGTGATCAAGACCTATGACCTCATCGTCGCGCAGACCGGCGGCGGCCCCGGCTACTCGACCGAAGTGCCGGCAAAATTCATCATGGACAATCTCTTCGAGCGCCAGAACCTCGGCCTTGCGAGTGCCGGCGCCACCGTGCTCGTGCTTTCGGTCGTCATGGCCGTTGCACCATTTCGCTATGCGCTCGCCATGCGCGCCAGAAGAAGAGGAGCACATTGATGGCGACTCTTCACCCTCGGGGGCCCAAGCCATCACGGCTGACGGCCGGCCAAATTGGGCTCTATACCTTTCTTATCCTGTCTGCACTCTTCTTCCTGTTGCCGCTCTACACGATGCTCGTCACCTCGTTGAAGTCGATGGAGGAGATCCGCCAGGGCCGCATCTTCGCCTTGCCTGATATCGTCGACTTCAACGCGTGGAAAACCGCCTGGTCGGGCGCCTGCATGGGTACCCAATGCCTGGGTGTGCGCATCGGCTTTTGGAATTCGGTCAAGATCACCGTGCCGGCCGTGGCGATTTCCGTCCTCATCGGCGCGATCAACGGCTATGCCCTCTCCTTCTGGCGGCCGAGAGGTTCGAACCTGCTGTTTGGGCTTCTGATGGCCGGCGGCCTCATCCCCTACCAGATTTTCCTCTATCCGCTGGTGCGGCTGCTCGCCAATCTCAGTCTTTATAATTCGGTCGCAGGCGTGGTTCTCGTTCACGTGATCTTCGGCCTGCCGCTGGTGACGCTGCTGTTCCGCAACTATTTCGTCGCCATTCCCGAGGAGCTCTGCAAGGCGGCCCGCGTCGACGGCGCCGGCTTCTGGCGGATCTTCATCGAGATCATGCTGCCCATGTCGGTGCCGATGATCGTCGTCGCCTCGATCTTCCAGTTTACCGGCATCTGGAACGACTTTCTGATCGGCCTGGTCTTTGCCGGGCGCGACAATCTGCCGATGACGGTGCAGCTCAACAACATCGTCAACACCACCATGGGCGAGCGCGCCTACAATGTGAACATGGCCGCCACCATTCTGACTGCCGTCGTTCCGCTCGCCATCTATTTCTTCTCCGGCCGCTGGTTCCTGCGTGGTGTCGCCGCCGGCGCCGTCAAGGGGTAACGCCATGCAGCCTGCCGTCTCGGTCAAAGATCTCAAGATCGCCTATGGCGATCACACCGTCATCGACAAGATGTCAATCGACATCGCTCCGCGCGAATTTCTCGTGCTGCTCGGGCCCTCCGGCTGCGGAAAGTCGACCCTGCTCAACTCCATTGCCGGCCTGCAGGACATCAGCGACGGCGAAATCTGGATATCGGACAAGAACGTCACCTGGGCAGAACCGAAGGATCGCGGCATCGGCATGGTCTTCCAGTCCTATGCGCTCTATCCCCGCATGTCGGTGCGCAAGAATCTCTCCTTCGGTCTGCGCGTGGCGGGTCTTCCCAAGGCTGAGATCGAGGCGCGCATCGCCCGCACGGCTTCGCTTCTGCACCTCGACAAGCTGCTCGACCGTCGGCCCTCGGAATTGTCGGGCGGCCAGCGCCAGCGTGTCGCCATCGGCCGCGCCCTTGTGCGTGAGGTCAACGTATTCCTGTTCGACGAGCCGCTCTCCAATCTCGATGCCAAGCTGCGCAGCGAGCTGCGCGTCGAGATCAAGAAGCTGCACCAGAGCCTCGGCAACACGATGATCTATGTCACGCATGATCAGGTCGAGGCGCTCACCCTTGCCGATCGCATCGCCATCATGAAGGACGGCGTGATCCAGCAGCTCGCCAGCCCGTCCGAAATCTACCATCGCCCCGCCAATCTCTTCGTCGCCGGCTTCATCGGAGCACCGGCGACGAACTTTATCGAGGGCGAGATTGTTTTGAAGGCGAACGCACCGGTATTCGAAAGCAACGGGCTTGCCATCGATCTAGCGGGCTATCCTTTCCTCAGCGCCACCAAGGCAGGTCCCGCGACGCTCGGCATCCGGCCGGAGCATATCGCGCCGAATGGTGCGGACGCGGGTTGGTCCACGATTCCCGGCACCGTCTCGGTCGTCGAACCGATGGGCGCCGATACCGTGCTGTGGTTCGACTGGGCAGGCCAAAGCCTCTCCTACCGCATCATGGGAGATGCCGCCCTGCAGCCGGGTGCGGCGATCACGCCCGGCCTCGATATCGCCAAAGCCTCCCTCTTTGGCGCTGATGGCGCCCGCCTTTAAGACCACTTTCACAGCATACGGAAATTATCCATGTCTCAGACTGTCTACGACGCGCTGGTAATCGGCTCCGGCGCCGCCGGCTCCTTCGCCGCCAAGGAATTGACCGCCCAAGGGCTGTCGGTATTGCTGCTCGAAGCCGGCCCAGCCGTGACCCAGAAGGATTTCGATCCGAATCGCAAGAAGGCGCCGGCAAGCAGCATCAATATCTGGGAGCGTGCACGCGCCACGCTGAAGGGCCAGCCCATCCAAGCGCGCGCCGCCTTCTTTACCGAGCGCTTCAGCCATTTCTTCGTCAACGATCGCAAGAACCCGTATTCGACGCCGAAGGATGCGCCCTTCCTGTGGATACGCGGCCGTCAGGGCGGAGGCCGCCTGCACAGCTTTGGCCGGGTGCTGCTGCGCTGGACGGACGATGATTTCAAGATCCGCTCGAAGACCGGCAAGGGTGTCGATTGGCCGGTTTCCTATGACGAGCTCGCGCCCTTTTATGCCGAGGTCGAAACCAGCCTTGGCCTTTATGGCAACGAGGATGGCGTGGAGACATTGCCCGACGGCGTCTACGCCCATCCGGCAAAGCTGACGCCGGCCGAAGAAATCTTCAAGACGGAAGTCGAAGAACGCTGGCCGAAGCGGCATGTGGTTTCCTGGCGCTATATCGCACCCGATGCCGAGCGTACGCCGAAGCCACTGCGCGAGGCATTGGCGACCGGACGGCTGACGATCCGCCATGATGCCATCGTGCGCCGTATTACCACCGACGATGCCGGCGGCCGGGCGACAGGTGCCGAGTTCATCGATCGCGCGACTGGAAAGGTCGAAACCGCCCGCGCCGCCATCGTCGTGCTCTCGGCGTCGCCGATCGAAAGCGTGCGGCTGCTTCTCAATTCGTCCAGCGCTCGCCATCCGCATGGGCTTGGCAACAGCTCGGGGGCACTCGGGCGCTATTTCATGGATCAGCTGCCATGCCTTGCCTTCGGCTCCTTCTCCAAGGCGAAGGGATGGGCGGCCGATGATTCCGCGCCTGTCGATCCCTTCTACAATCCATCCGGCGGTATCTTCGTCCCACGCTTTGGAGAGGGCGACGCCGGCCGCGACGATTTCGACTATCAGGGAAGCATCGGCCGAGCGCCGACACCGGATGACGAGCCTTCGCGGCTGGCCTTCTTCGGCTTCGGCCGCATGCTGCCCTATGCCGACAATCGCATCATGCTCGATGCTGGGCGCAAGGATGCCTGGGGGATTCCGGTGCCCCACATCCGGTGCGTTATGGGCGAGGAGGAACATGCCCTGCTGCGCCGGCAGGAAGAAGTGCTGATCGACATGGTGCGCGGCGTCGGCGGCGAGTTGGAATTCATCGGCTCGCCCACCGGTCTTAGGGAGATGGGCCGTGGCGCCTTTCCCGATGCCGATCCATTCAGCCGCTTCATGTTCCGCACATGGTTCCGCAAGACCATGTGTATGGGCGCTGCCATCCACGAAACCGGCGGCGCACGCATGGGGACCTCCAGCAAGGAATCCGTCCTCAATGCCCATAGTCAGAGCTGGGATGTCCCCAACCTGCTCGTGACGGATGCTTCCGCCTTTCCAGGCAGCGGTATTGCCGGCACCACGCTCACCGTGATGGCCCTGACCATCCGCGCCTGCAGGAACATTGCCGATCAATATCGCGCCGGACAACTTTGATCGGGCGCTCCGTTCGAATTAGCATCACAACTTAGGTCGGCCTCCATTTTAGATATGAAGGCTCGCCGCGTCACTCCATGGCCGCCGTCTGGGCAGGTTTCCCCATCCGACAGAAATAGTTTGGCTTTCTCACCTTGCCGCGATAGATATCATGCATCTCTTCTGGCCTCCGCTGCATCGCGCGGTTACTCAGGACGGAGCGATGGCTTCGACCATCAGCTGGCGGTTCCGAGATCGGAAGAAATTCGCGCCGAAATAGCTTGAAAATCTAGAAGGTCTTTCGCGAATTGCGGGGAAATCCGGCTCTAGCGCGCAAAGCCATTAAAAGCGCACAATCCCCCTCGCCAAGAAGCGTTGAAAGCCGCTTCTCGCGGCCCGCATCTGGAGGGATGCGAGGCAAGCCCCATGATTTCACGAGCGTCGGGAACGCTTAGGGAGGAACAATGCTTGAACGACTTTTCAAATTGAGTGAGCACGGCACGTCCGTGCGCACCGAACTCATCGCCGGCGTGACGACGTTCCTGACGATGTCCTATATCATCTTCGTCAATCCCGACATTCTGTCGACGACTGGCATGGACCGCAATGCGGTCTTTGTCGCCACCTGTCTCGCAGCCGCGCTGGGTTCGATCGTCATGGGCCTCGTCGCCAATTGGCCGATCGGCATGGCACCTGGCATGGGGCTCAATGCCTTCTTCGCTTTCACCGTGGTTTCGGCTCTGGGCTTTACCTGGCAGCAGGCGCTCGGCGCGGTCTTCATTTCCGGTTCCATCTTCGTCCTATTGACGGTGACCGGCGTGCGCAGCTGGCTGATTGCCGGCATTCCGCATTCGCTGAGAAGCGCGATTGCCGCGGGTATCGGTCTCTTCCTGGCGATCATCGCGCTGAAGAACGCCGGCATCGTCGTCGCCAACAAAGTGACCCTCGTCGGCCTCGGCGACCTGAAGCAGACCGGCCCTCTTCTCGCAATTCTCGGTTTCTTCATCATCGCCGTTCTGGATGCGTTGAAGGTCAGAGGTTCGATCCTCATTGGCATTCTCGCCGTCACCGTTCTCTCCTGGATCTTCGGCGTCAGCCAGTTTCATGGCATCGTTTCGGCGCCGCCATCCATCATGCCGACCCTCCTGCAGCTCGACATCGTCGGCGCCCTCCATGGCGGCTTGGTCCACATCATCCTCGTCTTCGTGCTTGTCGAAGTCTTCGACGCCACCGGGACGCTGATTGGTATCGCCAAACGAGCGAACCTGATCCAGGAAGGAAAGCCGAACCGGTTGAGCAGGGCTCTGCTTGCCGACAGCGCCGCCATTGTCGCCGGCTCGCTGATGGGCACCAGCAGCACGACGGCCTTCGTGGAAAGCGCTTCGGGCGTTCAGGCTGGCGGCCGTACGGGCCTGACGGCAATCACGATCGCCGCCCTCTTCATCGCGGCCTTGTTCTTCTCGCCGCTCGCAGCTTCCGTTCCGGCCTATGCGACCGCTCCGGCGCTGCTCTACGTCGCCGGCCTGATGATGCGCGAGCTGACCGAGATCGAATGGGATGACCTGACCGAAGCGGCACCGGCGGCAATCACGGCACTCGCAATGCCCTTCACTTATTCGATCGCCAACGGCCTTGCCTTCGGCTTCATCACCTATGTCGCCGTGAAGGTCTTCACCGGCCGCTGGTCGATGCTGCATCCGGCAACGCAGATCGTCGCCGCCCTGTTTGTCGTGCGCTTCGCCTTCTTCGCGGATTGACACAGGTATAAATGCAAGATCGGGTCATTCTCTTAGTTGACCCGGTCTTTCTGCATTTGGGCTGGTGAAAACGGGAATTTGCCCTAGCAAATAAGGGGCGTTGCGATGGCAGCGCCCCTTCCAATATCCAAACCGGTCCCAGCTCCTTTCAGCGGATCAAAAACGTCTCCTCATAGAAATGCTCCTCGAGATTGACGCCCTTGCCGCCGCGATCGACGACGATGAAGTCGGAGATGCCGTCAAGGGGCGTCAAGATGCCATGCCAGACGTTGCGCCAGATGTTGACCCCCTGCCCGGGCCTGGTGCGGAACGCCATCGGCTCGCCCGGACCATTGTCCGTCTGCGGCGCCGCAACGACGAGGAAAGGATGGCCGGACAGCGGCACAAAGGCCTGGCTGCCGAGAGGATGCCTCTCGACCATCTTCAATTCCAACGGCAGTGCATAGGGCTCGCCGCGCAACCAGCTAATCATCGTTCTCACCTCCTCGCCGATCGCTTCCACCTTTGCGAGGTCGTGATAGCGAACGCATTTGCCGGCATTGATGGGGTAGCTGTGCGCACCCTCCATTTCGATCACATCGCCGAAAGGCGCGAATGCGGCTCTCGTCAGCGGTTGAATTTCGATTACTTTCATCCATGGTCTCCCGTTTCCATTCTCCGAAATCACCTCTTCCTCGATCGACGAGATATTAGCTTGGGTTCGATGCTTGAGCCGCGGTGCGGACAGCAGAAATCGACCGGAGCGCGGCTGGCACTCCGGCAGCCGCCATGCCGCGGCTATTTCCATGGTCGATCACTACCGACGCTGATCGCGAAGAGCGCGGCATCTGTTTCCCGCTAGCTGCGGCAAGGCTTTTCTGCAGCCAAGCGTCTCGAACCGATACCCATTAGGGCCAGCCGAAAATCGACGCACGCATCATTTCCATCATGCAACGAGACCAACGGAAACCTGCCTTTTCATGAAATGCATATCGCGATATCGGCACGTATTTCGCCGCCTCAGTGGATGCGAAGTGCACAGGCCGAGCTCATCCGTCCCACCGCGACATCGTATGAAACGTTCCTCCAAACGTTTTCGATACCCAATGTCTAACCGCAAATCGCGCGCGCCATTCCCCCTGGAAAATTTGAAAGTCTCGAACGTTACAACTGCTTTTCAGGGGAATAAGCCTGACAGATAGTGGAACACGAGAACTTCGTTCGGGAGATAAAGCATGCAGCCTCATTCGCCTGGAGCCGGCCGGCTCACGACCCACGTGCTGGACACGGCGCGCGGCAAGCCAGCTGAGGGCTTGCGCATCGATCTCTACCGGATCGACGGCGATGAACTGCACCTCTTGAAATCTACCGAGACCAATGATGACGGGCGCTGCGATGCGCCGCTGCTGACTGACGAAGCCATGAAGACCGGCACCTACGAGCTGCGCTTTCATGCCGGGGACTATCTTGGTCGCACATCGGAAGGCCCGATGTTTCTCGACATCATCCCGATCCGTTTCGGTCTCGCCGATGAAGGTGCGCATTACCATGTGCCGCTCCTCCTTTCGCCCTACAGCTATTCCACCTATCGCGGGAGCTGAACCATGGCGCCCATGACAATCCGCTCGGAACTTCGTTTCATTCTCAACGGAGAGGACGTCGTTCTGAGCGACGTCGCACCCGACCAGACGTTGCTCGACTGGCTGCGTCTCTGCCGCTCCTTGAAGGGTACGAAGGAGGGCTGCGCCGAAGGCGACTGCGGCGCCTGCACCGTGCTTGTGGGACGGCTGACACCGGCAGGTGGCCTCGTCTATGAAGGGGTCAATGCCTGCATTCGCTTTCTCGGCTCGCTCGATGGCTGTCATGTCGTCACCGTCGAACATCTGGCAGCCAGCGACGACCGCCTGCATCCGGTGCAGCAGGCCATGGTCGATTTCCACGGTTCGCAATGCGGTTTCTGCACACCGGGCTTTGTCATGTCGCTCTACGGGCTTTGGATGCAGACGCCCAACCCGACGGATCAGCAGATCGAAACGGCGCTGCAGGGCAATCTCTGTCGCTGCACCGGCTACGAGCCGATTCTGCGTGCAGCGCGTTCCATTTCCAGCTATGGCGGGACCGAGAGCGATCCACTGCTTGTCGAGCGCGAAGCCATGACTGCGCGGCTGAAGGCTCTTGCCGACGGTGCCCGAGTCGAAATCGGCGAGGGTCGGAATCGGCTGATAGCGCCCGCGAACCTTGATGATTTCGCTTCGATTCTGGAGGCATCGCCGACGGCAACCGTGGTAGCCGGCTCGACCGATGTCGGCCTATGGGTCACCAAGCACATGCGCGATATCACGCCGGTCGTGTTCATTGCCGGGCTGCAGGAGTTGAAGTCGATCGCGGTGAAAGGCGGGCTTATCACCATCGGCGCCGGCGTCACCTATTCGGAGGCGGTCGCGACGCTGTCTGAGCATATCGCGGCTCTCGGGCCGCTGATTGCCCGCATCGGCGGCCAGCAGGTGCGCAATATGGGAACGATCGGCGGCAACATCGCCAACGGTTCGCCGATCGGCGATACGCCGCCCGCCTTGATCGCGCTCAACGCGTCGCTGACCTTACGCAAGGGCGCCGCCCGGCGCACCATTCCGCTCGAGGACTTCTTCATCGCCTACGGCAAGCAGGACCGCGGGCCCGGCGAGTTCGTCGAAGCCGTGCATATTCCGGTTCCGGCAAAAGGCGAAATGTTCGCCGTCTACAAGGTGACGAAGCGCCGCGACGAAGACATCACGGCCACGCTCGGCGCCTTCCGTCTGGCACTTTCAGCCGACGGTATGGTCGCCGATATCCGGATCGCCTATGGCGGCATGGCCGCCACGCCGAAACGAGCCTTTGCCGTCGAAAAGGCATTGCTCGGTCAGCCCTGGAACGAGACAACGGTGGAAGCGGCGATGGAAAAATACGCCGAGGATTACGCGCCGCTGACCGATATGCGTGCCACCGCCGAATACCGTTCGCTCGCGGCGAAGAATCTTCTATTGCGTTTCTACCTGGAAACGACCTCCAGTGCGGCACCCGCTCAGGTGTCCAGATATGAGGCTGCATAGGCCATGAACAAACACGCTTCAGACATCAAGGCCGAAAGCATTGTGGGCGGGGTTCATACCAGCCCTCGTCATGACTCCGCGCACAAGCATGTTTCCGGCGCCGCCGTTTATATCGACGACATTACCGAACCGACCGGAACGCTGCATGCAGGGCTTGGCCTATCCACCGTTGCGCACGGCATCCTGAAATCCATCGATCTGACAACAGTGCATGCCGCCCCCGGCGTCGTTGCAGTATTGACCCATGAGGACGTGCCTGGCGTCAACGATATCTCGCCCTCCTACATGAACGACGACCCGGTGCTTGCTGCCGGCAAGGTCGAGTTTCACGGCCAGCCGATCTTCTGCGTGATCGCCGAAACGCGCGAGCAGGCTCGCCGCGCCGCAAGGCTGGCAAAGATCGAGTACGAGGAATTGCCTGCCGATATCGACATCTGGGATCTCGACGTTTCGACCCACAGACAGGTGGTCACGCCGCTGACGCTGAAGCGCGGCGATGCGGCGGAGAACCTTGAGAATGCGCCGCGTCGCGTGAAGGGCCGTATGCGGCTTGGCGGCCAGGATCATTTCTATCTCGAAGGCCAAGTTTCGCTTGCCGTGCCCGGCGAGGATGACGAGGTCGTCGTCTATTGCTCGACCCAAGGCCCGAGCGAAACGCAGCATATGGTTGCCCATGCGCTCGGCGTGCCGAGCAATGCCGTCACGATCGAGGTTCGCCGCATGGGTGGCGGCTTCGGCGGCAAGGAAACGCAGGCAAACCAGTGTGCCGCAATTGCAGCCATTGCCGCCAAAAAGCTGAAGCGTGCCGTCAAGGTCCGGCTCGACCGCGATGAGGACATGGTCGCGACCGGCAAGCGGCATGATTTTGCCATCGACTACGATGTCGGCTTTGACGACGAGGGCCGCATCTTGGCCGTAGGCTATACGTTTGCGCTCCGAGCCGGCTTCTCGGCCGACCTTTCCGGCCCGGTCGGTGATCGTGCGCTGTTTCATTGCGACAATGCCTATTTCTTTCCGCATGTGCAGGCGAAGTCGGCGCCGCTCTATACCAACACCGTCTCCAACACCGCCTTCCGCGGATTCGGCGGGCCGCAGGGGATGGTAGGTGCCGAACGCGTTATCGACGAGGTGGCCTTCGCCGTCGGCAAGGATCCGCTCGACATCCGCAAGCTGAATTTCTACGACGCAATGGGCGTTCAAGGCGAACGCAACCTCACCCCCTATCACCAGAAGGTCGAGGACTGCATCATCCAGCGCATCGTTGCGGAACTGGAGGAAAGCGCCGATTACGCCGGGCGCCGTAAGGCGATCGCCGAATTCAACGCCAAGAGCCGTATCGTCAAGCGCGGCATCGCGCTGACCCCGGTCAAATTCGGCATCTCCTTCACCAAGACGGAATCGAATCAGGCCGGCGCGCTGGTGCATGTCTACAGCGACGGCTCCGTGCACATGAACCATGGCGGCACCGAGATGGGGCAAGGCCTGCACCTGAAGGTGGCGCAGGTGGTGGCGGAAGAATTCCAGATCGATCTCGACCGGGTGAAGATTACCGCGACGACGACGGCCAAGGTGCCGAATACCTCGCCGACCGCGGCGTCTTCAGGCGCGGACTTGAACGGCATGGCGGCGCAAAACGCCGCGCGCCAGATCAAGGAACGACTGATCGCCTTTGCCGCAGAAAGCCATCAGGTTCCCCGCGATCAGGTAGCGTTCCTGCCCAACCGCGTTCGGATCGGCGACAGCGAGATGTCCTTCGACGATCTTGTCAAGAAGGCCTATATGGCCCGCGTCCAGCTTTCGGCCGCCGGCTTTTACAAGACGCCGAAGATCCATTGGGATCGCAAGGCCGGCCGCGGCCATGCCTTCTACTACTATGCTTATGGCGCTGCCTGCTCGGAAGTGTCGATCGACACGCTGACCGGCGAATATGTCGTCGAACGCACCGATATCCTGCACGATACAGGCCGCTCGCTGAACAAGGCCATCGACATCGGCCAGGTCGAGGGTGGCTTCATTCAAGGCATGGGCTGGCTGACGACGGAAGAGCTCTGGTGGGACGGCAAGGGGCGGCTGCGCACTCATGCGCCCTCCACTTACAAGATCCCGCTTGCATCGGACCGCCCGAAGATCTTCAATGTGACATTGACCGACTGGTCGGAGGCCTATGAGCCGACGATCCATCGTTCCAAGGCGGTCGGCGAGCCGCCGCTGCCGCTCGGCCTTGCCGTTCTGCACGCCCTGTCGGATGCCGTGGCGAGTGTGGCCGACCACAAGATCTGCCCGCGTCTCGACGCGCCGGCAACGCCCGAACGGGTGCTGATGGCGATCGAGCGCCTCAAAGCGGCGAAGAAGGAGTAAGATCATGCCTGCCGCCCGTGAAAATATTCGGGATTTCCTGCGCCGCGAACCGGCATCGATGCTCGTGGAGGTGACGGGGGTCGCAGGTTCCGCGCCGCGCGATGCGGATGCCTGGATGCTGGTATCGGAACGGGCGATCTTTGCGACGATCGGCGGCGGCACACTGGAATATATGGCGATCGACCAGGCACGACGGGCCCTGCGCTCCGGCCTTGCGGCAGAGCCGATGAACGTGCCGCTCGGCCCGGAGATCGGCCAGTGCTGCGGCGGCCGGGTTGGCCTTGCCTTTACCGCCCTCAGCCCCAGGCTTGCGAATGATCTCATAGCTCGGAGTGATCGCGAGATGGCCGCACGCCCACACGTCTATATTTTCGGCGCCGGTCATGTCGGCGATGCCCTTGCCATGGCGCTTTCGCTGGCACCGTTGCGCGTGGTGCTTGTCGATACGCGAGAAGAAGAGCTCGTCGCCTCCAACCTGCCGGGCGTCGAGACCTGTCTCACGGCCATGCCCGAGGCTGTCGTCCGCGACGCGCCGGCCGGCAGCAGCTTCGTCATCCTCACCCATGACCACGCACTCGATTTCCTGATTGCAGCAGAGGCGCTCAAGCGCTCGGATGCCGCTTATGTCGGCATGATCGGCTCCAAGACGAAGCGCGCCACCTTCCGCAACTGGCTGTTGCGTGAAAGCGGCCAGGCAGAGCTTTTCGATCGCCTCATCTGCCCGATCGGCGGAACGGCTGTGAAAGACAAGCGTCCGACCGTCATCGCTACGCTGGCGGCCGCCGAGATCATGACGGCGGCGCTGAGCTGGACGGCGGATCATGCAAGGCTTGCGAGCAGCGTTAACCGCCCGTAGCCATAGCGGCAGGCTCATCTTCGAGCAGCTTGCCGATCAGCCGCTGACAGCGCTCCGCCATGAAATCGATCATCAGGCGGACCTTCGGATCCTGGAAACGCTTGTGCGGATAGATGGCCGCAAGCTGAACCGGAGCCGGAGGGCTCTCCTTCAGGATTTCGACGAGCCGCCCTTCTTTCAGATAGGCCTTCACCTCGAACAGCGGCTTGTTGATGATGCCGCGGTCTTCCAGCGCCCATTGGGTGAGCACGTCGCCGTCATCGCTGTCATAGGGGCCCGCGACTTCGAATTTGCGGGGGCCTTCCGCCGTCATCAGCGTCCAGTAATATTCCTTCGAGCCAGGATAGCGCAACAGAAGACAGTCGTGTTTGTCGGCAATTAGAGCATCCGCGCTCGGCGGCACGCCGCGGCGCGCGAGATAGGCCGGCGAAGCGCACAGCACCCGCTCGCAGTTGAGGATACCGCGCATGCGCAGGTTGGAATCTTCCAAGACACCGAGCTTGAAGGCGACGTCGACGCCCTCGGCAAGGATATCGACATTGTGGTCCGACAGGCGGACGCGCACCTCGATATCTGGATATTTGTCATGAAACTCCGGAATGCCCGACGCGATCAGCCGCCGGCCGATGCCGAGCGGCGCCGTGATCCTCAGCGAGCCCTTCGGATTGCGTGAGAGATCGGCGATCGCCGCTTCCGCTTCGTTGACAGCCTCGATGATCTTCACTGCCTTTTCGTAGAAGACGCGGCCATGTTCGGTCGGCGACAGCTTACGCGTCGTGCGGTTGAAGAGGCGCACGCCGAGATGACGCTCGAGTTCCTTGATGCGGTTGCTCGCAACCGCAGGCGTGACGCGCTGGTCGCGCCCTGCCGCCGAAAGGGTACCGAGTTCGACCACGCGAACGAAGACACGGACATTATCGAGATAGGACATGGCACCTTTCTACCACATCGGCACGCGGAACAAACCAGGGGTCATCTTATAGATTTTTTTGAAAGTGTTGGCGGATTAACCGGGATTTTCGAGAAAATCGAGCGATGGCAAACACTCCCAATAGAGATCGGGAGGAGTTCCCATGTATGAATATGCCATCGCCTGGGACTGGCTGACTTTTGCCGTCCGCTGGCTGCACGTGATCACGGCCATCGCCTGGATCGGTTCGTCATTTTATTTCGTCGCGCTCGACCTGGGCCTGAAGAAACATCCCGCCCTGCCGCCGGGAGCCTACGGCGAGGAGTGGCAGGTCCACGGCGGCGGCTTCTACCATATCCAGAAATATCTGGTGGCGCCGGCCAACATGCCTGATCACCTCGTCTGGTTCAAATGGGAAAGCTACGTCACCTGGCTTTCGGGCTTCGGCATGCTCTGTCTCGTCTATTATGCCGGCGCAGACCTCTACATGATCGACCCGGCCGTGCTTGACGTCTCCAAACCTGTGGCGATCGCCATTTCGCTCTGCTCGATCGCCGGCGGCTGGCTCCTATACGACCTGATCTGCAAATCGCCCTTCGGCAACGACAATACGCGGCTGATGGTGGCGCTCTATTTCATTCTGGTCGCGGTGGCCTGGGGCTATACGCATCTGTTTACCGGCCGCGCCGCCTTCCTGCATCTCGGCGCCTTCACCGCGACGATCATGTCGGCGAACGTCTTCTTCATCATCATCCCGAACCAGAAGATCGTCGTCGCCGACCTGCTTGCCGGGCGTACGCCGGATGCGAAATACGGCAGGATCGCCAAGCAGCGGTCGACGCATAACAACTACCTGACGCTGCCGGTGCTGTTTCTGATGCTGTCGAACCACTATCCGCTGGCGTTCGGCACGCAGTTCAACTGGATCATCGCCTCGCTCGTCTTCCTGATGGGCGTCACGATCCGCCACTGGTTCAATACCCGCCACGCCAATGCCGGCAACCCGACCTGGACCTGGCTTGCCACCGTCATCCTGTTCATCATCATCATGTGGCTTTCCACAGTGCCGAAGATCCTGACCGGCGAACCGGTGACAAAGATCTCCGCAATCCAGCAACCTTTCGTCACGGCTGAGGCGTTCCCCAAAGTTCGCGATACCGTGATGGGTCGCTGCTCCATGTGCCATGCGAAGGAGCCGAGCTGGGAGGGGATCGTCGCTCCGCCGAAGGGCGTCGTCTTCGAGACCGACCGCGACATCGCCGCCCATGCCCGCGAAATCTATCTGCAGGCCGGCCGCAGCCACGCCATGCCGCCGGCCAACGCCTCGCATATTACCGACGAGGAGCGCCGCCTGCTCGTCTCCTGGTACGAAAGTGCCATCAATGGGGAGAAGACCCAATGACTGAAATCCTGATCCGTGGTCGCGTGCTGACCTTCCTCGCCGAGCCAAAAGGCATCGACGATACCACCTCCTATCGCTATATCGAAGACGGCGCTGTCTTCGTTCGCGATGGCAAGATCGTGGAAATCGGTGTCTATGGCGACATTCGCAGGCTGGCCGATGCCGGCGTCGGAATCGCGGATCACCGCCCGCATCTCATCCTGCCGGGCTTTATCGACACACATCTCCATTTCCCGCAGACGCAGGCGATCGCCTCCTATGGTGCGCAGCTGCTCGAATGGCTGAACACCTATATTTTCGTCGAGGAGCAGAAGTTTGCCCGCGCTGCCCATGCGGCCGAAGTGGCGGACCGTTTCATGGACGAACTTCTGTCCAATGGCACGACGACGGCCGTCGCCTATTGTTCGGTGCACCCCGAAAGCGTCGATGCCTATTTCGCGGCAGCCGAAGCGCGCGGCATGTTGATGATCGGCGGCAAGGTGATGATGGACCGCAACGCGCCGGACGCACTGCGCGATACGCCGCAGCGCGGCTATGACGAAACGAAGCATCTGATCGAGAAATGGCACGGACGCGGACGCGCGCTTTATGCGATCAGCCCGCGCTTTGCCATCACCTCGACGCCTGAGCAGATGGAGATGAGCAAGGCGCTCGTCGCCGAGCATCCGGACTGCTACGTCCAGACGCATCTCTCGGAAAATCGCGACGAGATCGCCTTTGCCACCTCTCTCTACCCGGAGGCCAAGGACTATACGGATATCTACGCCCGCTATAGCCTGCTCAACGACCGCATGCTGCTCGGCCATTGCATCCACATGAGCGAACGGGAAGTCGCGGTGCTCGCCGAAACCGGCGCGGTCGGCGTCTTCTGCCCGACCTCGAACCTCTTCCTCGGCTCCGGGCTTTTTAACGCCGCGGAATTCGACAGGCTCGGCGCGCGCTGGTCGGTTGCGACCGACGTTGGCGCCGGCACCAGCTTCTCCATGCTGGAAACGATGGACGAGGCCTACAAGGTGCTGCATCTGCAGGGCCAGCGGCTGACGCCGTTCAATTCCTTCTATCGCATGACGCGCGGCAACGCCCTGACGCTCGGTTTGGAAACAAAGATCGGCTCGCTGCAGGCGGGTGCGGATGCCGATATCGTCGTGCTGGATTCCGGCGCCAAGTCGGCCATGGAATTCCGCATGCGCACTGCCACGTCGCTGGCTGAGGAGCTCTTTATCCTGCAGACCATGGGTGACGACCGCTGCGTTGCCGAAGTCTATGTCGCCGGCAGGGCGATGAAGACCAAGGGCAAGAAAGCGGACACGATCGTACGCGAGCAATTGCAGCTCGCCTGATCAATAAATGTGGCGGACCGGTAGCGCCGTCGTCTCCGGATAGGAGACGGCGGCGTAGGCATTCAAGTTCGCTTAGACCGTCCGCCCATCGCCTTCGTCAACTCTTCCGCTGCCGCGCGCACGACCGGGCCAAGCGCAGCAACCCTTTCATCCGGCAGCCGCACGGCCGGCCCTGAAATCGAGATACCGGCAATGGCCTCGCCATATTCATCAAAGATCGGCGCCGCGACGCATCGCATGCCGAGCGTGTGCTCCTCATCATCGATCGACCAGCCGCGCGAGCGGATCTCGGCCATATCCGTAAGCAGCACGGGCAGCGTATCACGGGTTTTATCGGTGAAATGCTGGAGCGAACGCTCCCCGAGCAAAGCCTCTATCTGGCTATCCGCCCAGGTGGAAAGGATCGCCTTGCCGATACCCGAAGCATGGATCGGTCCGCGCCGGCCAGGGCGGAAGAAGGCGCGCATCGGCGCATGGCTTTCCGCCTGGGAGATGAAGACGACATCGCCATCTTCTTCGATGGCAATATTGGCGGTCTCGCCGGATGCCTCCATCAGCTGCTTGAGAAACGGCCGGCTGATGGTGCCGAGCTTGCGGAAGCGCAAGTAGGCCGTTCCGATCTCGAAGGCCTTCACCCCGATCGTCCAGGCGCCGGTTTCGTCGTCATGCGCCACCATGCCGTGCTGGGCGAGAGAGGTCAGCAGCCGGTGGACCGTGGAGGGCGCCATGGCCGATCTGTCGGCAAGGTCGGTCAGAACCGCGCCATCGGCTTCGGCCACCAGCTCCAGCAGCTTCAGACTGCGATCGAGCACCTGCACGGACGAGGCCGCTGCATTCTCGGCCGGCTTTCGGCCCGGCCTGCCCCTCGTCTTTTCCCGATTTTCCGCCATGCCGCTCACTTTTGACCGAAGGCGCGTGGCGCAGTTTGGTGCCACCCGCTTTGGCTTCATGACATATCCGCTTCGCTTCGATTGTTCCAGATTTGTTGAAAATGTTTATTTCCATATGATGGGATTGATTTCCATTTTATGATTGCACTCACTGCCCCATGCGGTACCTTCGATGCAGAAACGGAGGAAACCCCATGGCAAAGATGCGAGCAGTCGATGCCGCAGTGCTGGTTCTGGAAAAGGAAGGCGTCAATTGCGCCTTCGGCGTTCCCGGCGCTGCGATCAACCCCTTCTACTCGGCGATGAAAGCGCGCGGCTCGATCCGCCATGTGCTGGCCCGCCACGTCGAGGGCGCAAGCCATATGGCCGAGGGTTATACCCGGGCTCGAGCCGGCAATATCGGTGTGTGCATCGGAACGTCTGGACCTGCCGGCACCGACATGATCACCGGCCTCTATTCGGCCTCGGCCGACTCGATCCCGATCCTCTGCATCACCGGCCAGGCGCCGCGCGCCCGTCTCGACAAGGAAGACTTCCAGGCCGTTGATATCGCCAAGATCGCGGCCCCCGTCACCAAGTGGGCCGTTACCGTCATGGAGCCGGCGCTCGTCCCTTACGTCTTCCAAAAGGCGTTCCATACGATGCGCTCGGGCCGTCCCGGCCCTGTCCTCATCGATCTGCCCGTTGACGTCCAGCTCGCCGAGATCGAGTTCGACATCGAAACTTACGCCTCGCTCGAGCCCTACAGGCCGTCGGCGACGCGGGCACAAGCCGAAAAGGCGCTCGCCATGCTGAACGCTGCCGAGCGGCCGCTGATCGTCGCGGGCGGTGGCATCATCAATGCCGATGCCTCCGATCTGCTGGTCGAATTCGCCGAAATCACCGGCGTTCCGGTCATCCCGACACTAATGGGCTGGGGCACGATCCCCGACGATCACCCGCTGATGGCCGGCATGTGCGGGCTGCAGACCTCGCATCGCTACGGCAATGCCACACTGCTCGCCTCCGACTTCGTTCTCGGCGTCGGCAATCGCTGGGCCAATCGCCACACCGGCAACGTCTCCACCTACACCGAGGGTCGGACTTTCGTGCATGTCGACATTGAACCGACCCAGATCGGCCGCGTCTTTGCGCCCGATTTCGGCATCGTCTCGGATGCGGGTGCCGCACTGAAGCTGTTCCTCGACGTTGCAACAGAATGGAAAACCGCAGGTGAGCTGCGCGACTGGTCGGCCTGGGCGGAGGAATGCCGCGACCGCAAGCGCACCATGCTGCGCAAGACGCATTTCGACCAGACGCCCTTGAAGCCCCAGCGCGTCTACGAGGAGATGAACAAGGCTTTCGATCGCGACACCTGTTATGTCTCGACCATCGGGCTTAGCCAGATCGCCGGCGCGCAGTTCCTGCATGTCTACAAGCCGCGCAACTGGATCAATTGCGGCCAGGCTGGCCCGCTCGGCTGGACGCTGCCGGCAGCGCTCGGCGTGCGCGCCGCCGATCCGGACCGCCCGATCGTTGCGCTATCAGGCGACTACGACTTCCAGTTCCTCATCGAGGAGCTTGCGGTCGGCGCGCAACACAAGCTTCCTTACCTGCATGTGGTCGTGAACAATTCCTATCTCGGCCTCATCCGCCAGGCCCAGCGCGGCTTCAACATGGATTTCGAGGTCAGCCTCGCCTTCGACAATATCAACGCATCCGGCGATGCGGAGCCGGGCTATGGCGTCGACCATGTCGCCGTTGCCGAAGGGCTCGGCTGCAAGGCGATCCGGGTACGCAGCCCGAACGAATTCCAGGAAGCGTTCACGACCGCAAAGCAACTGATGGCGGAGCATCAGGTTCCCGTCGTCATCGAATTCATTCTGGAGCGCGTCACCAACATCGCCATGGGCGCCGACATCAACGCGGTCGTCGAGTTCGAGGAACTTGCCGAACGTGGCGAGGATGCCCCAACCGCAATCCTCGCCCTGCTGGACTGAAGGAGAAATAACATGCCGAAGTTTGCGGCCAATCTCACCATGCTCTTCACCGAGGCGCCGTTTCTGGATCGCTTCGCGCTGGCCGCCAAGGCGGGCTTCGAGGGCGTCGAATATCTCTTTCCCTATGATTTTGCGAAGGAAGCGCTGCGCGCAGAACTCGATCGTCATGGCCTGACCCAAGTGCTGCACAATCTGCCCGCCGGCGACTGGACCGGCGGCGAGCGGGGGATCGCGATCCTGCCCGACCGTATCGACGAATTCCGCCGCGGTGTTGCCTCGGCGATCGACTATGCGACGGCGCTCGGCTGCAGCCAGGTCAACTGCCTTTCCGGCATCGCACCGGCGGGCGTGCCCGATGAGGTGCTGCGGACAACCTTCGTCGTCAACCTCAAATATGCGGCGGAAGAGCTCGGCAAGCACGGAATCCGTCTGCTGATCGAGCCGATCAACAGGTTCGATATTCCGGGGTTCTACCTCAACACGCCGGATCAGGCCGCTTCGATCATCGCCGAGGTCGGCAGCGACAACCTGTTCATTCAGTACGACCTCTATCATCAGCAGCGCACCGAGGGCGAGCTGATCGGGACGTTCAAGAAGCATCAGGGTCAGATTGCCCATGTGCAGCTTGCCGACAATCCCGGTCGCAACGAACCAGGCACCGGCGAGATCGCCTACCCCTTCATCTTCAATGCGCTCGATACGCTCGGCTACGACGGCTGGATCGGCTGCGAATACAAGCCGCGCACCACGACCGCGGCGGGGCTCGGCTGGTTTGCCGCAGCCGGACGCCACGCCGAAGGCGCCGCCATTCTCAATATCAGGAGCTAACAACCATGGCACATATCGGATTTATCGGCCTCGGCATCATGGGAACCCCCATGGCGCGTCATCTGCAGAATGCCGGCCACATCGTCGTCACATCAAAGTTTTCGATTCCGCCGCGCCAGGAGCTGCTCGACAACGGCCTGCAATTCGTCGAAACGCCGAAGGCGCTCGCGGAAACCGTCGATACCATCATCCTGATGCTGCCGGATACGCCCGAGGTCAAGGATGTACTCTTCGGCGAGAACGGCGTTGCCTACGGCTTGTCCAAGGGCAAGCTCGTCATCGACATGAGCTCGATCTCGCCGATCGAGACCAAGGAATTCGCAAGGAAGGTTCGCGAGACCGGCGCCGAATATGTCGACGCGCCCGTCTCCGGCGGCGAGGTCGGCGCCAAGAACGCTTCGCTCTCGATCATGGCCGGCGGTTCTGAAAGCAGCTTCGAGCGAGCGCTGCCGCTCTTCCAGCTGATGGGCAAGAACATCACGCTCGTCGGCGATTGCGGCGATGGCCAGGTCACCAAGGTCGCCAATCAGATCATCGTCGCATTGACGATCGAGGCCGTGTCCGAGGCACTCGTCTTCGCCTCCAAGGCCGGTGCCGATCCGGCCCGCGTGCGCTCGGCCCTGATGGGCGGTTTTGCCTCATCGCGCATCCTCGAAGTGCATGGCGAGCGCATGATCAAGCGCACTTTCGAACCCGGCTTCCGCATCTCGCTGCATCAGAAGGATTTGAACCTCGCGCTGCAGGGCGCCAAGGCTCTCGGTGTCTCGCTGCCGAACACAGCGGCAACGCAGGAGCTTTTCAACCAATGCGCCGCCAATGGCGATAGCGGGCTCGATCATTCCGGTCTCGTCAAGGCGCTGGAGCGCATGGCGAACCATCCCGTCGCGTAACATGTGAGAGACCCGATGCCTGATATCGCCGATCCCCGCGCCTTTCTGGAAAAGCTGTTCTACGCAGCCGTTACGGCTGCCGATCCGGACAAGGCGCTCGCCGCCCATCTGCCCGAAAAACCGAAGGGCCGGACGGTGGTGATCGGTGCCGGCAAGGGGGCAGCGCAGATGGCGCGTACCTTCGAGCGTCTCTGGGATGCACCGCTCTCCGGCGTTGTTGTGACGCGTTACGGCTACGCCGTGCCGTGTGAGCGTATCGAGGTTCTCGAAGCCGCTCACCCTGTCCCGGATGAAAGCGGACGGCTCGCTGCGGAGCGGTTGATGGCAGCGGTCAGCGGTCTCTCGGAAGACGATCTGGTCGTCGCCCTTATTTGCGGCGGCGGCTCGGCATTGTTGCCGGCGCCGGCCGGCGATCTCACGCTTGCCGATGAGATCGCCGTCAACCGGGCCTTGCTTGCCTCCGGTGCACCGATCAGCGCCATGAATGCCGTGCGCAAGCAGGTCTCGCGTATCAAAGGAGGGCGGCTGGCGGCCCTTGCCCATCCGGCAAAGGTCGTCTCCCTCGTCGTTTCCGATATTCCCGGCGACAACCCCGCCCTGGTCGCCTCCGGCCCGACCATTGCCGACGAGACGACCCGCGCCAATGCACTTGCGATCATAGAACATTATGGTCTCGATTTGCCTGACGCGGTCATGCGTCATCTCGGAGATGGCAGGGATGAGCCGCCCCTACCCCCGGACCCTCGTTTCGCTCGCAACGAGGTGAAGCTCGTTGCTTCGGCGGCCATCGCACTGGATGCTGCTGCCGATGTCGCCCGCAAGGCCGGCGTCGAGACGATCGTGCTTTCCGATGCCATCGAGGGCGAAGCATCGGAAGTCGGTCGTCAACATGCGGCGATCGTAGCCAAGATCCTGCAGCGGGGGCTGGCATCGCAAGAGCCCATGCTTCTTCTGTCTGGCGGGGAAACCACGGTAACGATCAAGGGCAAGGGCAAAGGCGGTCGCAACAGCGAGTTCCTCCTGTCCTTCGCCTGCGCCATCTCCGGCCAGAATGGCATTTCAGCGCTCGCCGCCGACACGGACGGTATCGACGGTTCGGAGGACAATGCCGGTGCCTTTGCCGACGGCACCACCGTTTCGCGGCTTGCCGCTCGAGAGAAAGATGCAGCCGAATTCCTGGAGCGCAACGACAGCTGGTCGGCCTTCGCCGCGGTCGACGACCTGTTCGTTACAGGACCAACCGGCACCAACGTCAACGACTTCCGCGCCATTCTTCTAGACCCGCTGGATTGAGGCCAGGCGACCCAAGCGATCGGGATCATCAGGACGCCAAAGCCGCCTGATCAACGAAATCGGGTGAGGTTTATAGCGCCAAGGCTTAACGAGCGCCTGAACCAAAGCTCAATTCCGCCTTCATTGGCAAGAATATTATTCCAAAATCATTTCGGAAGTTAGCAAATCACTATAGGGTTGATACCGACTCGGCGGTGCCTACGCTTTGAGCGAGTCCGCTTTGCCGTCGAGCAAGACAATCCTGCGAAGAAAAGCCGACATGCCCAAGAGAAGCTCCCCGCTCGTCGCGTTTCAGTCCAAGACATTCCGTTCTCTCTGGTCGGCAACACTCATCTCCAATCTCGGCGGATTGGTCGAAGGTGTGGGGGCTGCCTGGCTGATGACCAGCCTCGCCACCTCCCATGGCATGGTCGCCCTGGTTCAATCCTCCACGACGCTGCCTGTCATGATCTTTTCGCTCGCTGCCGGCGCGCTTGCCGACAATTACGACCGAAGACGGATCATGCTGATCGCGCAGACGCTGATGCTCAGCGTATCGGCAACGCTGGCGGTCCTGTCTTACAGCAATGCCCTGACGCCCTGGCTGCTGCTTTGCTTCACCTTCCTGATCGGTTGCGGCGGCGCGCTGCACAATCCGTCATGGCAGGCTTCGATGGGCGATGTCGTGCCGCGCGAGCATCTGCCGGGTGCGGTGGCGCTCAACAGCATGAGCTATAATCTCATGCGCAGCATCGGGCCGGCGATCGGCGGCGTCATCGTGGCGGCTGCGGGCGCAGCCTTCGCATTTCTCTTCAACGTCTTCTGTTATTTCGCCCTCATCTTCACCTTATGGCGCTGGAAGAAGGCTCCTGTGCGCAACACGCTGCCGCGGGAGTCTTTCGGCAGCGCAATGTCTGCCGGATTTCGCTACGTCCAGATGTCCCCGAACCTGCTCAAGGTGATGTGCCGCAGCTTCGTCTTCGGCCTGACGGCGATTGTCATTCTGGCTTTGCTGCCTCTCGTTGCACGCGATCATGTGCATGGCACCGCAATCACCTATGGCATCATGCTCGGCTTCTTCGGCTTCGGCGCCATCTGCGGCGCGATGCTAATCGGCCGTATCCGCGATGCACTGAGCAATGAATGGGTGATCCGTGGTGCCTTCTTCACGCTGGCCGTCAGCTGCTTCTTCCTGGCGCTTAGCGACCAGGTATGGCTGAGCTGCCTTCTGCTCATGCCGGCCGGCGTCGCATGGGTGCAGGCCTTTTCTCTCTTCAACGTCACGGTTCAGCTTTCCACGCCGCGCTGGGTCGTCGGCCGCGCTTTGTCTCTCTATCAGACCGCCACCTTCGGCGGCATGGCTGTGGGGAGCTGGCTCTGGGGCGAACTGGCCGATGCCCATGGCGTGACCGGCGCCCTCCTCATCGCAAGCGCCGCTCTCGGTATTGGCGGTCTGCTTGGCCTCCTGTTGCGGCAGCCGGACTTCGAATCCCTCAATCTGGATCCGACGAACACCTTTAGCGAGCCGCAATTGCAGCTCGACCTGCGCCCCAGAAGCGGCCCGATCCTCGTCATGGTGGACTACGACATCGAGCAGGAGAACGTAGAGGAATTCCTGGCCGTCATGGCGAAGCGCCGCCGGATGAGAATCCGCGATGGCGCGAAGCAATGGTCGCTGTTGCGCGATCTCGAAAAGCCGAACACCTGGACGGAAAGCTACCATCTGCCGACCTGGATCGACTATGTCCGCCACAGCCAGCGCCAGACGCATGCCGATGTCGAGGTCGCCGAACAGCTGGATAGACTGCATCGCGGTGATGGCCCGCCGGTCATCCACCATATGATCGAACGGCAGACGGTGCCCCGGCACGACGACATGCCCCTGAAACCCTATCTGGATGCGACGTGACGGAGCGGTCGCAGACCCGCTCCAGGCGACATGGTCATGTTGCTTTTCTTTTTGACCTCGAACTGCCGGTTCAAAGTGAAAATCAGCGGGCTCGACCCGTCGATTGATCTTGCGAGGCAAAAAGGTCACACCCTGCAAGCATTTGATATCACATCATCGTAAAGTCGGGGAACGGCACACAACCTTATATTGAGCTATCAAGCAAAATGCCTATCTTCCCGCGCTGCTAATGTGGGCGCCAAATCACTCCCAGGATTTTGCGAAGCATATGCTTCGCTCCTCGCCTTGCGGCTGCCTACGCAACCATTCGGAGTTTCAGGGCAGACAATGACATTTCCGACGATTAAGCTTCCCCAGAGAACCATCATGCTCGCTCAGGGCGTGATTACGATGCCGAAGGTCGCCTATTTCGCCCTGGCGATCGTGATCGCGCTTACGGTTTTCATAACAGTTTACGAAGCGCCGGGCATATTGAGGGATTGGACGATCAGCCAAAACCCCATCAATCTCGTCGATGGTGATATCCGCGACGGAAAATGCTCGACCCGAAGAGGCTTCTTCACCACCTGCGAGGCGCACCTCAAATATGCCTACAATGGGCAGACCTACGACAAGGATGTCGAAATCATGTTCGTCGACATTCACGCCGGCGACTACGACACTGACCTCGTCATCTCCAGAGATCATCCGGATTTGGCAACACTCAGCCTCGGACTGGACATGCTCTGGAACCGGATCATAACGCTTGCCGTCTTCGTCGCCCTTCTCGGCGGCGCCTGCATTGCCGCGATCTTCCAGATCCTGCGCGTCTGGCGCGCCCGCGGACAACTGCGCCGGCCTGCCCAGCTCGAGCCGGTCCCGGTGGAAATCACCGCTTTCCAGCGACGCGGCAAGCGGCTGATGGTGGCCTATGCCGACAAGATCGGCGGCAGAAAAACCGGCCGGGCGGCCCATACGAATTTCGGGCCTGGAGAGGAGCCACTGGTCGTCGGCGCAAAGGGCGACAAAGCCGTGGCACTGGCCGTCTGGCATGGAAATACGGCCCTCCCCGTGCTTTTGGATAGCCGGCTGGAACGCATCGACATCTCGGCGGAAGAACGCGCGAGCATTCTCGCCCCGCTGACAGCGGAACTTGGCGCTCATCCGCCGGAACTCATTGTTCAAGGGAAGAGAGGGCCGTCCGTCATGGCACGGCTTGCCAGGGGTTTCCTGGTTATCCTTCTCTTCATTGTCGGCATTTTCGGCTACTGGGTCTGGTATGTGACCAGCGCCGGCTCGCAATTCACTTCCCCCGCCATGGATATCAACAATATGATGCCGGTACCCCTCAACCGCTGGGGCTGCGATCAATTGAAGAAGCGTTTCGGCGATCAACGCGCCCCCTTCGGATGCGTCGCTTCTGACTATACGAGCTGGAAGTGATATTCGACTAAACATTGATGGACGCGGTCTCGCGGGAGAGGTCGCGCTCACTCAGGCATTCTGCCATTCATTCGCTGATCTCCGAATGCGAGAATGCTATCGGTTCCCTGACAGGCGCACATTGCCGAAGATAGCTCGACCGAATACGCCGTGCTACCTATATTCTCGGGATCGAGATCGCCCTCAAACCGGGACGATAGAATCCGCGGAAGCGCATAGTCATGGACCAGCCCAACAGCACCGCTGCGACACTTCTCTCCAGCAAGGATCGCGGCTGGAAGGGCCTGGAAGCGAATTTCCTCCGTATTCAGGCTGGCCGAACCCATGTTCCGGGGTCGCAGACGCATCGGCTCGGCATTCATTTCGGACGGGCCGTGAATGCTTTTTGTGAGTGCGACGGCCGTCAATACCGCCGTCGTCAGGCGCATGGCGATATCGATATCGTTCCTGCCGGACTGGATGGCTGGTGGGAAGATGACGGGGACTGCACCATTCTGCGCCTGAGCATCCAGCACGAACTCCTTCAATCCGCCGCAGAAGCGCTCGGCAGAAATCCGAATGCGGTTTCTCTGGCACCAAAATTCCAGCTTCGGGATTCCCGGATTGAATCGATCGCCTGGGCGATCAAGGCCGAAATCGAGTCGCCCGTTCCATCAGACAGGACTTATGCCGAAGCATTAGGCCTGGCGCTGGCGATCCGTCTCGTGGAAGGCGGCGAACAGACTTCAATCGGTACAGCCGCGACAGGCGCCACTTTGACCAATCGCCATCAGCGACGCCTGTTGGATTTTATCGAAGCCCATATCGATCAGTCGCTGTCTCTTGCCGATCTCGCCGCAACGGTCGGCCTGAGCGTGTCGCATTTGAAACCACTCTTTCGCGCCACTTTCGGCATGCCGGTTCATCACTATGTGCTGACACGCCGGATCGAGCGCGCCAGATTGCTCATTCTCTCCACCGACATGCCGCTCGCCGAGATCGCATCGGCGACCGGGTTTGCCCATCAGAGCCACATGACGCATTGGATGCGGCGCATCCTCGGCCTTACCCCGGGCATGCTGAGCCGAATGCACTCATAACTTCGATTGTCGTCCAAACCTGCAATTGACCGTCCGAACCTGTGCGATCCGATGAACGCGCATGGCTAGGCTGCAGCAGGATCGACAGGAGAAGATGCCATGCATGCAATTTTGGGCGCCACCGGCAAGGTTGGCCGCACGACCATCGCCGCGCTGCGCAAGGCCGGCGTTCCGGTTCGCGCAATTCTGCGCGATGGATCGAAAGCACAGGCTTTTTCGGATCTCGGCTGCGAGATCGCCATTGCCGATGTGCATGACAGTCGGGCGCTGACGGCCGCATTCGAGGGGGCGAGCGCCGTCCAGATCATTTGCCCGGTCGATATTCGTGCCGCTGAGGCCTATTCCAGCATGAGACGACTGGTGGACCGCATTGGCGGGGCACTGTCAGCCGCCAAACCGCGCACCATTCTTGCCATTTCCGACTATGGCGCGCAGCATAACTCTGGCACCGGCATCACCTTGATTTTCCATGCGCTTGAAGCACGGCTGCGTCGGCTCGAGACCGAGAGGCTTATCCTGCTGCGATCGGCCGAGCACATGGAGAACTGGGCACGTCTGGCAAAGGTAGCGGCAGATAGCGGCCGATTGCCGAGCTTCTATCATCCGCTGACCAAGCTTCTTCCGACCATCTCCGCCTATGACGTGGGTTCGATCGCGGCCGAACTGCTTTTGGAAAAGCAGGACACCGCGCTAAGGATTGTTCATGCCGAAGGTCCTCGGCGTTATACGCCGAATGACGTTGCGGCGGCCATCGGCTTGCTGGCCGGGCGCGAGGTCCTTGCCAAACCGCTTCCCGAGACCGAATGGCAAGCCGCACTCATGCGAGCGGGTCTTTCCGAAGACTATGCGCGACTGCTGGTCGAACTTTATACCGCCCATAATGCAGACCGAATAGATGTGGAAAAAGATGTGGGCGAGATCCGTCGAGGCACAACCGAATTGGTGGAGGTGTTGCGGCGGCTTCTCGGCGCATGAGGATTCCCGAACGCCTGGAACAGGCCATTTGCTGCCCTGCGCACAATCTCAGCAGCGCGGGATTGTCAGCACGACGGTCGTGCCGCCACCCTTGCGGCTGTCGATCGTCGCGTGGCCGCCATGCGCCTCGGCGATCGCCTTGACGACGGCGAGGCCGAGGCCTGACCCGCCGCCTCTTCGCGTTCTCGCATCGTCGGCCCTCCAGAACCGCTCGAAGGCCCGTTCGCTTTCCGCAGCCGTCATGCCGGGACCGTTATCCGAAACCATGATGATGCACAGGCTGCAGGTCTCCTCAAAGGCTACACGTAGCGTCGAGCCCGGAGCATAGCGTGCGACATTGTCGATGAGCGCAAGCACCGCCTGCCGGATCCGCGCCCGGTCGGCGATCACAGCCATCTTCTGCAAGTCTGTTTCGACCGTGATGCTGAGGCTGGCAAGCGCCGGCCCAACGGAATCGATGATGTCTGCGATTTCTCCTCCAACGTCGAAACGCGATTGCTGCAGTTCCATCCGCCCGGCATTCATCAGCGAAAGCGTCCTGAGGTCGTCGACGATGCGCGTCAAAGCATCGATATGTCCGATCAATCCGCGGAATACCTCCTGGCTCGGCTCGAACACCCCATCCGCCAGCCCCTGCATGCGCCCACGCAGGATCGTCAGCGGCGTACGCAACTCGTGCGCGATGGCCGAATTCGAATATTGGAGCTCCTTTTCCGCTCTTTGCAGCTCCTCTGCCATCCGATTGAAATCGCTGATCAGACGGTCGGCTTCGCCGAAATTGCCTTCGCCGGTCGCCCGTCCCGCGAAGTCGCCATCCGCAATGAGGCGGGCAGCCTCCGTCACGGCCGTCAGAGGCTTGACGAGACGCCGGGCAAGTCGCCATCCGACATAAGCGCCGACGGCCTGGCCAATTGCCACGTTGATGCCGAGCACGATGAAATCGCTGACGGCCCAGTCGTCCGGCGGAGCGGAGTCCTTGAACAGCCATTCGTAGACATAGCCGTAGATCAGGAATCCGAAAAACATCACCGACAGAGCGACGAAGGCGACGATGGTCGTCGACCAGACGATCTGCCTGTTAAGGCTGTTGCTAACCGAAATCGCCAAGGCGGTAACCCACTCCCCGAACGCCGTTCAGAAGATCGCCGACGCCGGCGGCATCGAGCTTGCGGCGAAGTTTGCTCATGTGACTGTCGACGGTGCGGTCGAGCGCATCGCCTTCGGGAAGGCAGGCATCGACGATCTCGCCGCGTTCGAAGGCCCTGTTCGGAAACCCAGCCATATATTCGAGGATGCGGAATTCGGTGCGAGTCAGGTTCAGCGGCATGCGGCTTTCGCCATCCTCCACCACTGCCATGTGGGCGATCGGATCGATCGCAAGCCTGCCGACCCGCAGCACCTTGTTCGCAGCATTTCCCGTCGCCCGTCTCAGAACCGCCCGCGCCCGGGCGACCACCTCGACCGGGTTGAACGGCTTGACCACATAGTCGTCAGCGCCGGAGCGCAGTCCATGCAGCTTGTCGAGATCGTCGGCAAGTGCCGTGACCATGATGACGGGCGTATTGCCTCTTTGGCGGATGGTGGCAAGCACGGTGTGACCGTCGAGTTTCGGCAGCTTGACGTCGAGGATCACAAGGTCGGGCCGCAGCCGCTGGTGATGGGAAAGCCCGATCTCGCCATCCGAGGCCGTCAGCACACGAAACCCCTCGCGCTCAAAATAGCGTTCAAGGATATCGGAGATTTCCGGCTCGTCCTCGACGATCAATATCAGTGCATTTTCCATCCAAGGCTCCTTTACCGGATAGAAACGTCAGACAGGGCCCGCGCGTCAACACTCCTCTGCCCTCCTCCATGAAACCTCCACAAAACGTCGACCGAAGGCCAACAATCCCAATGTTTGCTTAGGCTCGGACGAAAGTGCCGTTCGCGCCCGGCTTGAAGCGGCTCCTTTCGAATGGGTTCATGCCGTCGAGACGCGGAGCGACGATCTCCTCGCGTCCCGGTCAATTGGGAATACATTTATGCGATCTGCAATCGAACTGCCTTGCGGGAAGGCGATATTGGCGGCAATGGCGATGCTTATGGTGATTTCCAGCCACGCTTACGCCCAGGAGAGCAGCGAAATGCCCGCTCCCGCCGTCGGTGTCCTGCAAATCAAGGCGCATCCGGTGCCTGTCATGAGCGAACTTCCAGGGCGCATCGCCGCGACCCGGGTCTCCGAGGTGCGTGCACGCGTCTCAGGCATTCTCCAGGAGCGCGTCTTCGAGCAGGGCAGCCTCGTCCATAAGGGCGACGTTCTCTACCGGATCGATCCGAAGCTGTTTCAGGTGCGGGTGGCGAGCGCCAGGGCGGCCTTGCAGAAAGCCAAAGCTGTCCAGGCCAATGCGAGGCAACAGCTGGAACGCCAGCGCTCGCTACGCGAGCGCAATGTCTCGACCGCCGTCGACTATGATACAGCCGCCGTCAATCTCGCACAGGCCGACGCCGATGTCGCGGCTCAGCAAGCCTCGCTCGACGAAGCTGAGATCAATCTGGACTACACCGAGGTAAAAGCTCCCATCACCGGCATCATCGGTGGCGCTCTCGTGACCGAAGGAGCGCTTGTGACCGCGGAAGGCGCGTCCAATCTCGCACTCATCCAGCAGATTGATCCGGTCTATGCCGATTTCACGCAATCCGCGCAGGACCTCCTGGCGCTGAAGCGGGCCCTCAGCGAAGGCAAGCTACAGAGCCCGGCACCAGGACAGGCATCCGTCGAGCTCGTGTTCGACGGTGGAAAGACCTATTTCAAGCCGGGAAAACTCTTGTTTTCGAACGCGAATGTGGACCCGAGCACGGGACAGGTCACATTGCGTGCGGAATTTCCCAATCCCGATGGCGATCTTTTGCCGGGCATGTATGTTCGCGTACGCATCGAACAGGCCGTCCAGAAAAGCGGCATCACCATTCCGCAAAGGGCAGTGACCAGGGACGCCCAAGGCAACCCTCAGATTCTCGTGCTCGCCGCCGACCAAACAGTACAGGTGCGCAACATCGCCCTCGGCACGTCTCTCGGCACCGAATGGATCGTGCTTTCCGGGTTGAAGGATGGCGAAGCCATCATAGCGGACGGAGTCCAGAAGGTCACGCCCGGCAGCAAGGTCGTCGCCGAACCGTGGACGCCGCCAAGCGCCGTGCCGAACACCTCAGATCAGGCCGCAAAGTAACCAAATCATGGCACAGTTCTTTATCAGGCGACCCATCCTCGCATGGGTCTTTGCTTTCTTCATCATGATTGCGGGGATCATTACGATCCCCATCTTGCCGGTCGCGCAATATCCCGCCGTCGCTCCTCCGCAGCTTTCCATTTCCGCCTCCTACCCCGGCGCCTCGCCGCAGGAAATCTATCAGGGCGTGACCCGGCTGATCGAGCAGGAGCTGAACGGCGTCCACGGCATCGCCTATTTCGAGTCGACCTCCGATAATTCCGGCTCAGTGAGCATCAACGCTACCTTCGTCTCCGGAAGCGATATCGGCAAGGCGACCGTCGACGTGCAAAATGCGGTGCGACGCATCGAGGCGCGACTGCCGCAGGCGGTTCGCACGCAAGGCATTCAGGTTGAAGAAGCCAGCGCCGGCTTCCTGTTGATCGCGGCCCTGACCTCGACCGACGGCAAGATGGATGAGATCGCGCTCGGCGACTACATCAACCGCAATATCCTCGGAGACCTGCGCCGCCTTCCCGGCGTCGGCCGTGCGCAGGTCTTCGCCTCTCAGCGGGCGCTGCGTGTCTGGATCGACCCGGACAAGATGGTCGGTCTTCATCTGACGGTGGCCGACATCAGCGCGGCAATCGCCGCCCAGAACGCGCAGGTCGCAGCCGGTCAGATCGGCGCCACACCCAATCCGGTCAGCCAGGATCTGACCGCGACCGTGATCGTCGAGGGCCAGCTCAACAGCGCGAAGCAATTCGGTGACATCATCCTTCGCGCCAATTCCGACGGTTCGACCGTGCGCCTGCGCGACGTCGCCCGCGTCGAGGATGGCGCGGAAACCTATTCGACTGCAAGCCGGCTCAACGGCAATCCGAGTGCCGGCCTTGCTATCCAGCTTTCCTCGACCGGCAACGCCGTTGCCGTCTCGGGGGCCGTTAAGGCGAAGATGGACGAGCTGTCGAAGTTCTTCCCGAAAGGCGTCGAGTACTCGATCCCCTATGACACCAGCCCCTTCGTCAATGCCTCGATCGAGAAGGTCGTGCACACGTTGATCGAGGCGATCGTGCTTGTCTTCATCGTGATGTTCGTCTTCCTGCAAAACTTCCGCTACACCGTCATCCCGACGCTCGTCGTGCCCGTTGCCCTGCTCGGAACCTGCGCCATCATGTATGCGACAGGATTCTCCATCAACGTGCTGACCATGTTTGCCATGGTGCTTGCGATCGGCATCCTCGTCGACGACGCGATCGTCGTGGTCGAGAATGTCGAGCGTATCATGGCCGAAGAGGGTTTGCCGCCGAAAGCCGCAACGCAAAAGGCGATGAAGCAGATCACCGGCGCCATCCTCGGCATCACGCTGGTACTGTCCTGCGTCTTCATTCCGATGGCATTCTTCCCGGGAGCTTCCGGCATCATCTACCGCCAGTTTTCGCTGACCATGGTCGTCTCGATCATGTTCTCGGCCTTCCTGGCGCTATCGCTGACGCCGGCGCTCTGCGCCACCTTCCTGAAGCCGATCGACGGAAATCATCATGAGAAGAAAGGTCTCGGCGGGTGGTTCAATCGCAAGTTCGACGGAATGACGGCGGGCTACACCAAGACGGCAGCCTGCCTTGCGCGCCGGTCGGGGCGCGTGATGGGCGTCTATCTCGCGCTCGTCATCGGCCTCGGCCATCTTTTCGTCAATTTGCCCGGTTCCTTCGTGCCGGAAGAAGACCAGGGCATCTTGATCGTCGACGTCCAGGGACCGCCGGAGGCGAGCGCCAACCGCACGATCGCATCGCTGAAGCAGATCGAGGCGATTTTCAAGGCCGAACCGGCCGTCGAAAACGTCTTCGCCATCCAGGGGTTCAGCTTCTCCGGAAACGGGCCGAACTCGGCCATCGCCTTCGTGACGCTCAAGGACTGGGCCGCACGGCCTGCGGGCAGTTCGGTGCCGGAAATCGCTGCGCGCGTCAACGCACAGCTCGCCGGATTGAAGGACGCCACCTCCTATGCCCTTTCGCCGCCGCCAATCGAAGGTTTCGGGACGACGAGCGGCTTCTCCTTCCGGCTCCAGGATCGCGCCGGACGCGGGCAGAAGGCTCTCAAGCAAGCGGCGGAAGAGTTGATGGCAAAGGCGGCCAAGAGCATTGTGGTGACGAACGTCCGCGTCGAGGGCATGCAGGAGGCGGCGCAGATCGTCCTTGCGATCGACCGCGAGAAGGCGAACACCTTCGGCGTCGGCTTCACCGACATCAACGATGCGATCACCGCAAGCCTCGGCTCTTCCTATATCAACGACTATCCGAACGCGGGCCACATGCAGCAGGTCATCGTGCAGGCGGACGGCCGCAGCCGCATGCAGGTTGAAGACATGATGAAGCTGAACGTTCGCAACGCAAGCGGCGGAATGGTGCCGCTCTCGTCGTTCGCGACCGCCGACTGGCGCAAGGGCGATCCGCAGATCGTCGGCTACAATGGTTATCCGACGATCCGCATCACCGGCGAGGCAGCAACAGGCAAGTCTTCGGGTGCCGCCATTGCCGAGATGGAACGCCTCGCATCCGAACTTCCCGACGGTTTCGGCTACGAGTGGTCCGGTCAGTCGCGCGAGGAAATCGCCTCCGGCAGTCAGGCGCCGATCCTATTTGCCTTCAGCATCCTCTTCGTCTTCCTACTGCTGGCAGGCCTCTACGAAAGCTGGTCGATCCCTCTGTCGGTCATGCTTGTCGTACCACTCGGCATCATTGGCTGCGTACTGGCGGCGATCCTCCGCGACATGCCGAACGACCTTTATTTCAAGGTCGGGCTCATTGCGATCATCGGCCTGTCGGCGAAGAACGCCATCCTGATCGTCGAGTTCGCAAGGGATTATTACGCACAAGGCAGGTCCCTGCTGGATTCAGCGGCCGAGGCTGCTCGCGTCCGCTTCCGCCCGATCGTGATGACGTCGCTTGCTTTCACGCTTGGCGTCGTGCCGCTGGCGATCGCAACGGGTCCCAGTGCCGCCAGCCAGAACGCGATCGGCACGGGCGTCCTTGGCGGTATGATCTCCGCAACGGTCCTTGCCGTCTTCTTCGTCCCGGTCTTTTTCGTCTTTGTGCTGTCCCTCCTCCGGACCAAGAGACCGGCCGAAGAGAAGGGTGCGGGCGCCCACGTCCCGCCCGCACCCGCCGCCGATCCCCGATCTCGATAAGAAGGAGAATGAGCTTCCAAGACCGCTTTATGCCGACCGCATCATGTCGGTGATTTCGAGAACCTGCAGCTGATTGCCGCTTTTTCCGTCACCTATTCATGACGAAATGAATTGTTAGGCATCGGTTGCGGCAATCTCGGAGAACCGGCAAAGGCCGCTTTCTTCCGGGATTGGTTGGCCGCAGACTTATTCCAAATAAAACACAAAAGCTTAGCGGGCGAAATGCTGAGCACGGCCAGCCAGGATTCCTTGTGGCATCGGTATTGCATGCACGGTTGTGCAGATCATACCGTCAGGATTGTGCCCATGCCGAACGCATGTCATTACCGTTAGCCCGAAGGACGACTTTGTGACTCCCGCGGCCGGGTATCGGTCGAAAGCCGCCGCCGTCGCTCCACGCCAAACCGCATCGCCACCGGAAGCATCGCTGAAATCTACTCATGAGCCCTTCTGCTAAAGAGACCCCGCAAACGAATTCGCCGTCTTCCAGCGCAATGATCGCGACACCGCATTGGCTCGCCAGCCAAGCTGGCGCGAAAGTGCTCAAGCGGGGCGGCAATGCAATCGAAGCACTTGTTGCAGCCGGCGCTGCCTTGTCGGTTACCTATCCTCATTTCTGCGGTCTCGGCGGCGATGCTGTCTGGCTGGTGGCGGACGAGAAAGGCAATGCTCAGACGTTCCTCGGTATCGGACAGGCCGCGGCAGCCATGCCGCAGGGAGAGATACCTCTGCGGGGACCGGCCTCTACGCTCACGACAGCATGCCTCGTCGACAGCTGGGAGAAGGCGCTGGCCTACTCCGCTGCCGAATGGGCAGGCTCTGAACAATTGCCGGCCCTTCTCGACGACGCCATCGCGCTCGCCGACGGCGGATTTAAGGTCAGTCAGTCGCAGACTTTCTGGTACGAATTCCGGCGCGATGAGCTGAACGACTGGCCGGGCTTCGCCGGGCTCTTCCGATCTGGCGGCCTGCAGCACCAGCCCGCTTTGGCCCGGACGCTCGAGGCCATAGCCCGTCACGGCACCCGCGAATTCTACGAGGGTGCGCTGGCCCGGCGAATTGCGAGCGGGCTTGCCGAGGTCGGTTCTCCGCTCTCCGCCGCCGATCTCGCCGCCACGCAAACCGATATTGTCGCTCCCCTCCGGCAGGCATATCGCGACACGATACTTCTTGCTCCGCCACCGCCGACCCAAGGCATAACCACCCTCGGCATCATGGGTGTGCTCGGTCACCTGCCGATGGCAGATTTCCAGCCCGACAGCCCGGCCTATTACCATGCACTGGTCGAGGCCGTGAAACAGGCATTCCTCGATCGGCACGCCATCGCCGATCCTCGCTACGCCGCAGATGTCGCGAAACACCTTCTCGATCCGGATCGCCTTGTGGCCAAGGCTGCTGCGATCGATCCGGCATGGGCCTTGCCATGGCCGCAAGACTATCGACACGGCGATACGGCGCTGCTTGCCGCCGTGGATGCCAATGGGAGATGCGCATCACTATTGCAAAGCCTGTATTTCGACTGGGGCAGCGGCGTGGTAATCGGCGACACCGGCCTCCTCTGGCAAAACAGGGGAGCCGCCTTCAGCACCGATCCGGCAAGCCCCAATCATATCCAGCCTGGAAAGCGCCCTTTCTATACGCTCAATCCAGGTCTTGCGCTGAAGAACGGGCGACCGCATCTGGTCTATGGGACGCAAGGGGCAGACGGCCAGCCACAGACGCTGTCGCTGCTGCTCAGCCTGCTGATCGATCACGGCCTTGATCCCGCTGCCGCCCTTGCACGCCCGCGCTTTTTGCTCGGCCGCACATTCTCGGACAGCCGCGACAGCCTGAAGATCGAGGAAAATATTGGCGCCGAATTGGTGTCGGCCCTTGCCGCCATGGGACATGAGATCTCGACAATCGACGCTCTCAGTCCACTTGGCGGCCAAGCCGGCGTGATCCGCATCGGCGAAGACGGGGCGATCGACGGCGCGCATGATCCGCGCAGCGACGGAGGCGCGATCCTGCTGTGAGCGCCAGCGATCAACAATTCGATCTCATCATCCGTAACGTTCGCATCGCGGAGGGCGGCGATTTCGTCGACGTCGCAGTTCGGGGCGACCGGATCGCAGCCATCGAATCGCGCATTCGGTGCGACGCGGTATCGGACGTCGACGGCGAAGGAAGCTTCGCCTTCGGCGGATTTGTCGATACCCATATCCATCTCGACAAGGCCTGCATTCTCGACCGCTGCGCAATTTGCGAGGGTACGTTGAGCGAGGCCGTGCAGGAAGTCGCCAAAGCCAAGGTAAGCTTTAAAGAAGCCGATGTTTATTCGCGCGCTGCACGTGTTGTCGAGAAGGCGATTTCCCACGGCACCACGAGGATGCGAACCTTCGTCGAGATCGATCCGCGCGCAGGCTTCCGCTCCTTTGAAGCGATCAAGCGTATCCGTGGGGATTATGCTTTCGCGATCGACATCGAAATCTGCGCCTTTGCTCAAGACGGGCTCACGAATGAGCCGCAAACATACGACATGCTCGACGCCGCACTTGCGGATGGTGCAGATCTGGTGGGAGGCTGTCCTTATACGGATCCCTCTCCCGGCCGGCATGTGGACATGATTTTCGCCCTCGCATCAAAGCACGATGTCCCGGTCGATTTTCATCTCGATTTCAGTCTCGATCCCGATCGAACCGATCTGCCCGACGTGATCGACGCCACGCTCCGTCATGGCTGGCAGGGTCGCGTATCGATCGGCCACGTCACCAATCTGTCGGCTATGCCACAGGCACAGCTGCTTGCCATCGCCGATCGCCTTGCACGGGCCGGGATCGCTCTAGCCGTGCTACCGGCAACCGATCTGTTCCTCATGGGCCGAGGCCAAGACCGCCTGGTTCCACGTGGCGTGGCGCCGGCCCATCTGCTCGCCAGAAGAGGGGTCGTCACATCCATCGCGACCAACAATATTCTTAATCCCTTCACGCCCTATGGCGACGCTTCGCTAATTCGCATGGCTAATCTTTACGCCAATGTGGCCCAGCTTTCGCGTGACGAAGATATGGCCTTGGTTTTCGACATGGTGAGCGGAATGGCAGCGGGCCAATTCGACAGCAGCACGCGTCTGCAGGCCGGCGGCGAAGCGACGATCGTCCTCCTCGACAGCGCCGGCCCCAGTACGGCCGTGCGCGAGATTGCCCGTGTGATTGCCGGCTGGAAAAGGGGGCGCAAGAGCTTCGACAACGGTCGCCCTATGCTCCACAAACCTATCTAGAACGACCGCGCCATTCCATCGGGGACCGAAGTGGTCCACGATGGAAGAAGCGAGCCGGCTGCGCAATTGGATACCCCGTAAAGGCCGAAAGATCAGTCATACCGCTCCAGGAACTCCGCGACCGTCTTCAGGCAAAGATCCTTCTCTTCGACATGCGGCATATGGCTGGAGCTTTCGAAGAGCACCCACTCGCAGCCCCTGACACGATCGACATAAGGCTTGACCACCAGAGGCGTAGCCTCGTCATATTTGCCCGAAATCAGCAAGGTCGGCGCCTCGATGAGGGGAAGTCTGTCTTCGATCGTCCAATCCTTCATCGTGCCGATGACGTGAAACTCGGTCGGGCCGTTCATGTTGCGGTAAACGGTATTGTCCTCATCCATCGTGGCGAAGGTACGGGCAACCTCCTCCGGCCAGGGCACGACGCGGCAGACATGGCGATCATAGAAGACGCGGGAGGCGGCGATATATTCCGGATCGGTGATCGTGCCGGCGCGTTCGTGCTTCAATAAGGTGTCCTGCACCTCCTGCGGCAGCTCCTCGCGAAGGCGGTTTGCTTCCGCGACCCAGGTATGCATGTTGGCCGGCGAATTGGCGATCACCAATGCCTTCAGCCCCTTCGGTCGGCGCACCGCATGTTCGGCACCCAGCATGCCGCCCCAGGACTGTCCGAGAAAGGCGTAGCGATCCTGAATGCCGAGATGCTTCAGCAGCGTGTCCAGCTCATCCAGGAAAAGCGCCGGCGTCCAGAAATCAGGGCCTTTTTCCGCCAGGCGCGTGGACTTGCCATTGCCGAGTTGATCATAGTGGATGACGGCGCGGCCATCGATTTCGGCAATGCCCTTGAAGCTGTCGACATAGTCATGAGTGCAGCCAGGCCCGCCATGGGCGACGACGAGCGGCAGCCTGCCGGAATCGAGCGAACCGGTGATGCGGTACCATGTCCGGTATTCGCGAAAGGGCAGAAAGGCTTCCTGCGTCGGGATTGCGGCCACGTGTCTCTCCATCTCCAGGCTACGATGGAGCAGACCATAACGCGACCGAAACGGCTGCGGCAGCTATCAGAAGTTATAGGATGGTTGCGCTTCCAGCAGCCGATAATGCGTGGCGCGGACGACCGCCTGCGTGCGGTTCTTGGCGCCGAGCTTCTTTGCCGCGGCATTCAAATGCATGACGACAGTCGGCACTGAGCGATCGATAATGCGGGAAATCTCCTTGGCGGAATAGCCTTCGGCGGAATAGCGCAGGCATTCCCTCTCGCGCTCCGTGAGCCGGATCTTGCCGACACTCAGCGCTGCGGTGTCGAAGAGCGAATAGGCCGTCTCGTGGAAGACATGCGCAAGCAGGTTGAAATCGGCGATATAACGCAGGGCGTCGCGCTCGAACTCCTTGTTGGCACCAAAGCGAATTCCCGTGACCGTCGCGTAATCGCCGCGCGGCATGTGCACCGGCACCGTGACACCCGTCGACATGTCGCGCTCGCTCAGGTAGCGCGCAACGGGAACCGTGTCCTCGCTCATGAAGCGCTTGATCAGCGTATCGGCGTCGGGATCATAATTCCAGAAGAAGGGGGCCGAGGTTCGTAGCGCCACCTGCTGGACGGGATCGATGCGGAAATAGCCGCGATCGAACCAGTATTCGTGCATATCGTCGGAGATATTCCGCAGTTTGAGGAGCGAAGGGATCATCACCCTGCCGTCAAGATCGTAGGGCACCGGCGTATAGTCGTAGATCAGCGCCTCGAAACCGATTGCCTTCATGGCCTCGAAGACCTGGTCGATGCGGCCGTCCAGCGTCTGATGCGCCGTGAACTGGCGCCTGATGGTTCCGATTTGATCGAACATGCAGCGGTTCCCGTCTGTGCCTGCGACCTCCCAACCTATCACTTCTTATAGCTGGTGCCGAGCGCGGTTTAAGGTAAAAATTTAGCCATGCTCAAATATTGAGCAAGCAGAATCTTTCGCCGGAGTTATCAATGTGGCGTGAAATTGAGCCGGAGGCGCGTCATGTCGTCGAGGTCGATGGCTACAAGGTGGTTGCCTACAGCTTTGGCAGCGGCCCTGAGACGGTCTTCTGCCTGAACGGCGGCCCCGGCCTGCCCTGCGACTATCTGCGCGAGGCGCATTCCTGCCTGATCGACAAGGGGTACAGGGTCGTCGCCTTCGACCAGCTCGGCACCGGCGCCTCCGACCGTCCCACAGACAAGAGCCTCTGGACCATTGGCCGTTATGTGGAGGAGACTGAAACCGTCCGCAAGGCGCTCGGCCTCGGCAAGGTTCATATGCTCGGTCATTCATGGGGTGGCTGGCTGGCGATCGACTATGCGCTGACCTATCCCGGGAACCTCAAGACGCTGATCCTCGAAGATACCGTCGCCGACATGCCGCATCTGATTTCCGAGCTGGAGCGGCTGCGCGCGGCGCTCGGCCCGGAAACGGTCGCGATGATGCAGAAGCACGAGGCGCAAGGCACCTATAACCACCCCGAATATCTTGCCGCCGTCACCATCCTCAACTATCGCCATGTCTGCCGCCTGCCGGAATGGCCGGCACCGGTCCGCCGCTCGCTCGACGATTGGAACATGGGTCCCTACGAGACGATGCAGGGACCGAACGAATTTCTCTATATCGGCAATCTCAAGGACTGGAACCGCATTCCAGACCTTCCGAAACTTGCCATGCCGGTGCTGATCACGGCGGGCGAACATGACGAGTTGACGCCGGCCTGTGCACTCAGGATGAAGCTTGCCTTGAAGGATGCCGAACTCAAGGTCTTCGCCAATGCCAGCCACATGCCCTTCTATGAGAACCCGTGGGATTACTATCCGGCGCTCCTCGATTTCCTGTCACGGCATAGGGCAAGCTGATGCAAGTTAAGGTGATCCAATCCCACCGACGACAAGGGGGCGATCGCCGCTATGCATCGCTATAGATTCGTACTGACGAGACCGCTGCAGTTCCTGCCTGTCCTCTTCGGCATCAGCGTCATTACCTTCGTTCTGGTCCGCCTCATTCCCGGCGATCCCGCGCGCAATATTCTTGGAACGCGCGCCACGCCGGCCGCCCTCGCCAGCGTCCGCGCGCAATACGGCCTCGATCAGCCGATGTGGCTGCAATATTTCTATTTCATCAAGAATCTCGGCAATGGCGAGATGGGCAAATCGATCCTCTACAAGATCGACGTGCTGCCGCTGATTTCGACCCGGATCGAGCCGACGATCGCACTGGTCGTCTCGAGCGTCATCCTGTCGATCCTGATTGCCGTGCCGATGTCGGCGATTGCCGCGCGCAATGTCGGGCGCGCACCGGATCATGTCGTGCGCGTCGTCTCGACCTTCGGCATCGGCTTTCCGCCCTTTTGGCTGGGCCTGATGATGATCATCCTCTTCAGCGTCCAGCTCGGCGTCCTGCCGGTCTCGGGCTACGGCTCGACGATCGGCGAGAAGATCGCTCATCTCATCCTGCCGGCTCTGACCGTTGCGCTATCGCTTTCGACGGTGCTGACCCGCAGCCTGCGGGCGGCGATGATCGAATCTCTTAAATCGGATGTAGCGACTGCGGCCCGCGCCCGCGGCATGCCGGAAGGTATCGTCTTCTGGCGGCATGTCGTGCCGAACTCGCTGGTGCCATCAATCAACCTGCTCGCCGTCAACATCGGCTGGCTGATCGGCGGCACGGTCGTCGTCGAAAGCGTCTTTGCCCTGCCCGGCATGGGACAGCTGCTGGTGCGCGCCATCTTCTCGCGCGACTACATGGTCGTCCAGGGTGTTGCGATGGTCTTTGCCTGCGCCACGGTGCTGGTCAACTTCCTCGCCGATATCGTCACAGTCGCCGTCGATCCGCGGGTGAAACTATGAGCATCGACACGACAGTTGTCGCCTCCCCCGGCTGGAACAGGCTCTTCGGAAAGCACCTGACGCTGACGCTTGGCGGCGGCATCCTTCTGTTCTTTCTCTTTCTGGCGATTTCAGCGCCAATGGTGGCGCCCTATGACCCGATCTTTCAGAATGCCGATATGCGCCTGCAGGCGCCGTCGTTCCTGCATCCGTTCGGCACGGACAATTTCGGGCGCGATATTCTTTCCCGCGTTATCTGGGGTACGCGCATCGATCTGCAGATCGCCGTCATCGGCGTGCTCTTCCCGTTTCTGATCGGCACGACGGTCGGCACCATTGCCGGCTTTTTCGGCGGCATTGTCGACGCGCTCTTCATGCGCATCGTCGATATCATCCTCGCCTTCCCCTTCCTGGTGCTGATGCTGTCGATCATCGCCATTCTGGGACCGGGGCTGAGCAGCTTCTATATTGCCATGGCCCTCGTCGGCTGGGTCTCGTATGCCCGCCTCATCCGCGCGCAGATGCTGGTGCTGAAGGGCAGCGACTATGCGGTTGCTGCCGTCAGCCTCGGCTTCAGCCGTCCCCGGATCATGTTCCGCCACCTGCTGCCGAATGCCATTGCCGGCTCCATCGTCTTTTCCATGTCGGATGCCGTGCTGGTGCTCCTAAGCGGTGCAGCCGTCAGCTATCTCGGCCTCGGCGTTCAGCCGCCGCTTGCCGAATGGGGCGTCATGGTGGCGGAAGGCCAGAGCTTCATCACCACGGCCTGGTGGATCACGCTGTTTCCCGGTCTTTCCATCGTCTGCCTCGCCTTCGGCTTCAGCATGCTGGGCGATGCACTCGGCGAGCTGCTGGGGGTGCATGAATGAGCGCCCCCCTGCTCTCCGTTCGAGACCTCGTGGTCAAGGCAAGACTCGATGGTGGCACCCGCAAGCTGATCGACAGCGTTTCGCTCGATCTCAGCAAGGGCGAGATTCTCGGTCTTGTCGGCGAGAGCGGCTCGGGCAAGAGCCTCTTGTGCCGCTCGCTCGTGCGGCTGCTGCCATCGTCGCTTCTGAACATCGAAAGCGGCTCCATCCGGCTCGAAGGGCGCGAACTTACAGAAATCAGCGATGCGGAGATGCTTGAGGTGCGCGGCGGCGAGATCGGCATGATCTTTCAGAATCCGACGAGCCATCTCGACCCCGTTATGCGCATCGGCGACCAGATCGCCGAAGGTATCCGCTACCATCAGGGGCTCAAGACGCGCGAGGCGCGCGCAGCCGCAACCGAGATCCTTGAGCAGGTCGGCTTTCCCGATCCCATCAGGCAGTATGACAGCTATCCGCACGAGTTTTCCGGCGGAATGCGGCAGCGTGCGATGATCGGCGTCGCGCTCTCCTGCAACCCGAAGATCCTGATCGCCGACGAGCCGACGACGGCCCTCGACGTCACCATCCAGGCGCAGATCCTGCGGCTGCTGATCGACATTCGCGACAAGCGCGGGCTCTCGATCATCCTCATCACCCACGATCTCGGCATCGTCGCCCAGACCTGCGACAGGATCGCCGTCATGCGCAGCGGCCGGCTGCTTGAACAGGGTCTCAAAAGGACGATCCTCAGCCGGCCTGAAAATCCCTATACGATCGATTTGATCAACAGCCACCCTTCCCTGCCCGACGAAGCTGCAATGACGCAGTCGGAACCCGCAAGGCCGGAGAGGTCAACCAAGCCGCTTCTCGAAATCGATGACTTGCGTGTCGACTTCAGGGTCGGTGGCGGTTTCTTAAAGGGCAGCGGCGCAAAGACGCTCAGCGCCGTTTCCGGCGTCAGCCTGCAGATCATGCCGGGCGAAACCATCGGGATCGTGGGAGAATCCGGCAGCGGCAAGAGCACGCTTGCCCGTGCAATTCTCGGCCTTACCCCGATTTCCTCCGGCCATGTCACTTTCGACGGTATCGATCTGACCCAGCAGAAGAGCGCCGGCCTCGCAAGGCTCCGGCGAGAAACCGCCATGGTCTTCCAGGATCCGTTCAACGCACTCAACCCGCGCCTGACGATCGGCCAGACGCTTGCCGAGGTGCTGAAAGTCCAGGGCAAGGTCGCAAAGGCTGAGATCCCCGCACGCATCGGCGAATTGCTCGATCTCGTCGGGCTGGAGCGCGAATTCGCCGATCGCAAGCCGCGCAGCATGAGCGGCGGCCAATGCCAGCGCGCCGGCATTGCAAGGGCGCTTGCGGTCGACCCGAAGCTTATCATCGCCGACGAATGTGTGGCCGCCCTCGATGTCACCATCCAGGCGCAGATCATCGATCTCTTCCGTGAACTGACGCGTCGGATGAACCTGACCTTGATCTTCATCGCCCACGACCTCGCCATCGTGCGCAATCTCTGTGAGCGGACCGTCGTGATGTATCGCGGCGAGATCGTCGAGGAAGGCCGCTCGCAGGAGATCTTCTCCCACCCGAAACATGCCTATACCGCAGCGCTCATTGCAGCCATTCCCGATATCGATCCGGACAGGCCCCTGCATGGCGAACGCGACGCGGCACCGGCCGGGCAGACACAATCAGCCAAACGCATGCGATAACAACGAAGGGACGAATTCATGATCAACAAGTGGAAAACAATCGGGCTTGCCGCAATTCTCGCCGGTTTGACGTTGAGCGCGAGCTACGCCGAAGCCGCCGGCGTGCTGACCATCGGGCGCCGCGAGGATTCGACAACGTTCGATCCGATCAAGACGGCGCAGAATATCGACAACTGGGTGTTCTCAAACGTTTACGACGTGCTGGTGCGCGTCGACAAGACGGGCACGAAGCTGGAACCGGGTCTCGCGGAAAGCTGGACCGCCTCGGAGGACGGCTTGACTTATGTCTTCAAGATCCGCGATGCGAAATTTTCCGATGGCTCGCCGCTGACGGCTGATGATGCAGCCTTCAGCCTGCTGCGCATCCGCGATGATCCGGCGTCGCTCTGGAGCGATTCCTACAAGGTCATCGATACCGCCGTCGCGACTGATCCACACACGCTGACGATCAAGCTCAAGCACGCATCGGCACCCTTCCTGTCGACGTTGGCGCTTCCGAATGCCTCGGTCATCTCGAAGGCCGGCATGCAATCCTTAGGCGCTGATGCCTATGCCGAAAAGCCGATCGCCTCGGGCGCCTTTTCCGTCGAGGAATGGCGCCGCGGCGATCGCATCATCCTGAAGAAGAATCCGAATTTCTGGCAGGCCGACCGCGTCAAGCTCGACGGCGTCGAATGGATCTCGGTACCGGACGACAACACCCGGATGCTGAACGTGCAGGCCGGCCAGCTCGATACCGCCATTTTCGTGCCGTTCTCGCGCGTCGAAGAGCTGAAAAAGGACCCGAACCTCAACGTGCTGATCGATCCGTCCACGCGTGAGGATCACCTCTTGATCAACCACGCCCATGGCGATCTCGGCAAGAAGGAAGTCCGCCAGGCCCTCGACATGGCGATCGACAAGAAGGCGATCGTCGACGCCGTTACCTTCCATCAGGGCACGGTCGCCAATTCCTACATTCCGAAGGGCGCCTTGTATTACTATGCGGATAATCCGCAACGCCCCTACGATCCGGAGAAGGCCAAGCAAATGCTTTCGGCAGCAGGCGTTTCCAACCTGACGCTGACCTACCTCATTCGCGCCGGCGATGAAGTGGATGAACAGACGGCCGTCCTGGTGCAGCAGCAGCTTGCCAAGGCCGGCATCACAGCCAAATTGCAGAAGGTGGATCCCAGCCAGGAATGGGACATGACGGTTGCCGGAGATTACGACATCTCAGTCAACTACTGGACCAACGATATCCTCGATCCGGACCAGAAGACGACCTTCGTGCTCGGTCACGATTCCAACAACAACTATTCAACCAACTACAAGAATGAGGCCGTGAAGGAGCTGGTTGCCAAGGCCCGCCTGGAGCTCGATCCCAAGAAGCGCGAAGAGATGTATGTCGATCTGCAGAAGATGGCGAAGGACGACGTCAACTGGATCGATCTCTACTACAGCCCCTACATCAACGTCGCGCGCAAGAACGTCGATAATTTCCATCAAAACCCGCTCGGCCGCTTCTTCCTGGAAGATACGGTCAAGAATTGACATGCCCCCAGCTCCGCTGTCCACAGGGGCGGCGGAGCATTGCTTTGTAAGATGCCCCTTTCGCAAACCCACGAAGCGGTTATTCTGTCATCTTGACGCAAGGCAAGGATCATTGGCGAATGCACGTGCCGCAAGGTGAATTTCGGGAACGCATGACGATACTGGGCGATCTTAACGCAGCCTCGTTCGTCCCCTGGATCCAGCGTCACGCCAACAAGCTCGGGCTTTCGCAGAGGTTTTTCCATTCCGATGCGGACCGGATCGAACTTGAGGTCACCGGGCCTGCGGAACTGATCGACATGCTGGAAATGGGCTGCTCACTCGGTCCGATCGACGTCTGGGTAGACGAGATTCAGCGCAGGGTCATGAATGACCCGCAGCCATCGCATCTTAGAAATTCCTGATCTATTGCCTTTTATTTAATCATTGTTGCCAATGCGAATTATTTATGCAAAACCTTTAAGCGCTACGGGGATGCAGGCATCGGCGCCTGCCGATGACCAGCGGCGCTAAGTCATTGGTGAAATTAAGAGAGTTAAGGCTATGCCATTTGATGGGATCGGATCCTGGGCGCCAGTCGCCCTTTCCTCTGATCTGCCGCCAGGGACCGTCATACCGGCCTGGACATCGGTTGGCCCGATTGCCCTATGGCGCAGTCAGTCGGGCCGCGCAACTGCATCTTCCGATCGCTGTCCGCATCGCGGAATGAGATTGTCGCATGGCTTCGTCCGCGGCGAAGCGCTGTCCTGCATCTATCACGGTTGGAGCTATTCGGTGTCAGGCGGATGTATTCGCATTCCCGCCCATCCGGATCTGGTTCCCCCGGAAACCATCCGCGTCGCGGTCCAGCAAATTGAAGAAGCGGGTGGTATCTTATGGGCAGCCGTCGGACAGCCGGCAACGCAGCCTCCACAGCTCGACGAACTTGCCCCTTTACGCTCTCTGAGCGTGGACGCGGATGTCGCGGCAATCGAGGCCACGGCAGGGGCGAAGATCGATGCGAGGGGGCTGATCCGCCTGCCGGAATTTCCCTGGATCGGGTTGCTTCTGGCACCACAGGAGAAGCATACGCTCCTACTTCTCATGATCGACAGGGATCGCAGCCCGGCAGACCGCATTGCGGCATCCCGGACTGTCGAATCCATCCGCCGTGCGGCGGAAGAGCGCCATAGGGAGATCGCGGAATGAAAGGCGGCGCCATGATCGATGAATGGTATCCTGTCGGCCTCTTCAGCCAGCTCAGCGAGAAGGGAAGCAAGACCTGGCTAATGGGCGAGGCGATCGAGGTCGCGCGCGATCAGGATGGGAATGCTCGTGTGGCGACGGGCAATGGACGGACCCTCCCCGTCCGCGTGCGGTATGGCCATGTCTGGTCCTCCCTCGGGAACCCGGAGAAGGAGCTTTTCGCCATTCCGGAGGCCGATCAGCCGGGCCGGCGCTTCGTCGATGTCGGCGTGGTCCGCGTGCGCTGCTCGCCGCTTCGCGCCGTAGAGAACTTTCTCGACATCGCGCATTTTCCCTTTGTCCACACCGACATCCTCGGTGCGGAACCGCATACGGAAGTCGAAAACTATAAGGTCGAGATCCGCGAGGGTGTCGATGAAGTCTGGGCAACGCAAGTAAAATTCTACCAGCCGCAGGCTGCAAAATCCGCGACCGGCGGCATTACGACCGAATATATGTACCGCGTGCCAGCCCCGACCTGTTCCGTCCTCTACAAGACATGCCCTCCGCGCCCCAGCGAATGGGACGTCATAACCTTGTTCGTCCAGCCTCTTGCCGAAGATCTCTGCGACGTGTGGCCGTGGATGGCGCTCTTCGATGACGAAACGCCGATGACGGACCTCATCCACTTTCAGCAGACGATCTTCCTGCAGGATCGCTCGATCCTTGAGAACCAGATACCCGTGCTTCTTCCGCTCGATCCCGGCATGGAAATTCCGACAAGGGCCGACCTTACCTCGGTCGCCTACCGGCGATGGCTCAAGCGCCACAACTATACCTACGGCGCACAGTTGGTCGCACAATGAAGCTCTACGATTATGTTCTATCGCCGAGTTGCTACAAGGTCCGGCTGATGGCCGCGATCCTCGGCATCAAGCTGGACATCCGGCCGGTCGATTTCCATCCCGGCGCGGAGCATCGCGGGCCGGAGCTTCTGGCGCTCAATCCGGCAGGCTCCATCCCGATCCTCGAAGATGGCGATCTCGTGCTCACCGAATCCTCCGCCATACTTGCCTATCTCGCTGCCAATTCTGCGCCGGAATGGCTGGGCCGGGATTCGCCGCAGGAGAGGGCGCGCGTACAGCAATGGCTCTCCTTTTCGCATCGCCTGACGGCCAATCTTGGTGGTGCGCGGCTCCACGAAATGCTCCTGCGACCGGGAAATATCAAGGTTCTACAGGCTCAGGGGATTGCGGCATTGCGCGAGCTCGAAGTTGGCCTCTTCGAACAGGGCGAACGCGGCATGCAATTTCTCGCAGGAAGCCGAGTGACCATCGCCGATATCGCCTGCTTCCCTTACGTCGCGCTGGCGCCTGACGGCGGCATCTCGCTTGACCCCTACCCATTGATCCGGCTCTGGATGCGTGCAATCCGCAGCCTGCCCGGTTTCATCGAAATGCCCGGCATTCACCGCCTGCACGAGCTGAAACCCGATCCGCATCCGGCAGGGGAGACGTGATGGAATGACCGGCTATCTCCTGAAGAATTGCGCGGCTGTGATCGTCGATGAGGGCAAGGGACCGAGCGTGCGCCGGAACGTCGACCTGCTCACCAACGGCCCGGCGCTCCAGGCGATTGGAGAAAACCTGTCGCTAAGCGTGCTGCCCGAGGGCACTGTGGTGCGAGACGCATCCGGCTGGTTCGTCTATCCGGGGCTGGTCAACACCCATCACCACTTCTTTCAGTGCTTCGTGCGCAACCGGGCGGATCTCGACTGGACGAAACTTTCTGTCATCGAATGGCTCGACCGGATCTATCCGATCTTCTCGCGACTGACGGAGGATTGCTTCTATCATTCCTCGGTCACCGCCATGGCCGAGATGATCAAGCACGGCTGCACCACCGCCTTCGACCATCAATATTGCTTCCCCCGCCATGCGGGAAAGCGCCTGATCGACCGTCAGTTCGAGGCGGCCGACCTTCTTGGCATGCGCTTTCACGCAGGCCGTGGCGGCAACACCCTACCGAAATCCGAGGGGTCGACGATCCCGGACGCCATGCTCGAAACCACCGACGAATTCATCGCCGATTGCGCGCGGCTGATCGACAGCTATCACGATGCCGGCCCCTTCAGCATGCGCCAGGTGGTGGTCGCGCCTTGCCAGCCGGTCAATTGCTATCGCGAAACCTTCGTCGAATCGGTCGCGCTGGCGCGCGATCGCGGCGTGCAGCTGCACACACATGTCGGTGAAGGTGAAAGCCCCGTCATTGAGGCGCGGCACGGTATGCGCACGGTCGACTATTGCGCCGAATTGGGTTTTGCCGGCCCCGATACGTTCTATGCCCATTGCTGGGAACTGACGCATGACGAGTTGCGCAAGATGGCGGCGAGCGGCACGGGCGTCTCCCATTGCCCAGAGCCGGTCTACCTCGTCGGCGCCGAGGTGACCGATATCCCGGCGATGCAGGCCTTCGGGTTGCGTATCGGCCTTGGTTGTGATGGAGCGGCATCGAACGACAACTCGAACCTCATGCATTGCATCCATTCCGCCTACATGCTGCAGTGCCTGACGGCCTCGACGCGTGCGCATGCCGTCCCTGCCCCGCTCGACTTTCTGCAATATGCGACAAGCGGCGGCGCGAGCCTGCTGGGACGCACGGATATCGGGCGTCTCGCGCCGGGCATGGCGGCCGACCTCTTCGCAATCGATACACGGCGGATGGACTATGTCGGGACACGGCATGACCCGCTGAGCCTGATTGCCAAGGTCGGGATCGGCATGCCGACCGATCTGACCATGATCAACGGACGTATCGTCTGGCAGAACGGCGAATTCACCGGACTGGATGAGGCCGCGCTGTTTGCCGCAGCCGAGGCGGCACTTGCAACAGTAGAATTCTGAAAAACCAAAAAGGGGAACTGGGATGCAGAAAAATCTGACCCGCAGAACATTGATGAAGAGCGCGGCTGTCGCAGGCCTCGCAACGGCCTTTACCGGACGCTCCGCCTTCGCCGCAAACGAACCGCTCGGCATCACGCTCGTCGTGCCCTCGCCGATCGGCGATGTCGGCTGGGGCCATGCGTTGGCCGCGGGCCTTGATCCGATCAAGGCCGCCTATGGCGACAAGGTCAAGGTGACGGTGATCGAAAACATCGCCGAAGGTCCGGATGCGGACCGCATCATGAACAAGACGGTCACTGACGGAAACCACTTCCTGATCGCCGGATCGTTCGGCTATCAGAACGGCGCGCTTCAGGTTGCCCGCCGCAATCCGAAGGTCAGCGTCCTGCATGCCTCCGGCTTCCAGGTCGCGCCGAATTTCTCCCCCTTCGCCGCCAAGTATTTTCAAGGAACTTACCTGCTTGGCATGGCAGCAGCCGCCGTCTCCAAGACGGGCAAGCTCGGTTCGGTCTCCGCCTTCGCGATTCCCGAACTGATCACGTCGGTAAACGCCTTCACGCTCGGCGCACAGGCGGTGAAGCCAGACATCGAAGTATCGGTCGTCTGGGTCAACTCCTGGTTCGATCCGGCCAAGGAACAGGAAGCGGCCAAGGCCTTGATCTCGCAAGGCTGCGACGTGATCTTCTCAAACGCGCAGGATACGCCCTCGGTCATATCGGCCTGCGAAGAAGCCGGTGTCTACGCCTTCAACCTGAACTCCTCGATGAAGAAATATGCGCCGAAAACCTATCTCGGCTGCGTATCCACGGACTGGTCGCCGTTCTTCAAGGCATCGGTCGATGCCCATCTCGCCGGTACGTTCAAAGGTGCCAACGCGTTTCTCGGCGTCGCGGAGAAGGTCGTCCAGGTCGTCGATTGGAGCACGGCAATCCCCACCGATACCATGGCGAAGATCAAGGAAACCGAAGGCAAGATCGCAAGCGGCAGCTTTTCGCCGTTTACCGGCCCGATCACCAAGGCCGACGGCAGCGAGGGAGCTGCTTCGGGCGCGACATTGACGGATGCCCAGATCGTCGCGATGGACTGGCATGTCAAAGGTGTGAAGACGCCTTTGCCGAAGTAATCACGTCATGACCATTCCGCTGCTGTCGCTGCGCGGCATCTCCAAAAGCTACGGCCAGGTCCATGCTAACAAGCATATCGACCTGGACGTGGCCAAGGGCTCGATCCATGCCATCCTCGGAGAAAACGGCGCCGGCAAATCGACCCTGATGAAGCTGATTTACGGCGTCGAACAACCGGACGAAGGGACCATCGCCTGGCATGGGCAGCCTCTCAGCCTTGCTTCTCCTGCGGAGGCGAGGCGTGCCGGCATCGGGATGGTCTTTCAGCACTTCTCATTGTTCGAGAACCTGACGGTCGTCGAGAACATTCGCTTGATCGTGGCGGGCCGCAAGGCCGAACTTGCGCAGCGCATCCGCACATTGGGGGATGAATTCGGCCTCGAAGTCGATCCGCTCGCCCATGTGCACGAACTGTCTGTCGGCGAGCGGCAGCGGGTGGAAATCATCCGATGCCTGATGACCGATCCGAAGCTGCTGATCCTCGACGAGCCGACATCGGTGCTGCCGCCGCAGGCCGTAGGTAAGCTGTTCGAGACGCTGCGCCGGCTACGCGACGGCGGCGTCTCGATCCTCTTCATCTCGCACAAACTGGAGGAGATCCAGTCCCTGTGTGACCGCGCCACCATCCTGCGCGCCGGACATGTGACCGGGCATGTGGATCCGCGCGAGCATGACGCCCATGATCTTGCCCGCATGATGATCGGCCGCGACATGCCGGAAGCAATCCCTGCATTGCCTATGGCCGAAGGCGAAAAGCGCCTGGAACTCATTGGCCTCGATTACCGACCCGACGATCCTTTTGGCATGCCGCTCTCCGCCATCAGCCTGACGGTGCGCAGCGGCGAGATTCTGGGCATTGCCGGCATTTCCGGCAATGGACAAAAGGAACTGGCAGCCCTGATTTCGGGGGAAACGACCCTGCCGCGGGACAAGTGCGACCAGATCTTCATGATGGGGCAAGACGTGGGTAGCCTCGATGCGGCGAGCCGTCGAAAACTCGGTTTTGCTTTTGTCCCGGAAGACCGGCTGGGCCATGGTGCCGTCCCCGAAATGTCACTGACGCTCAATGGTCTGCTAACGGCTCATCCCTTGAGGCTCGTGAGACATGGCCTCCTCGACAGCGGCAAGGCGACAGCCTTCGCAACCGAATGTATCCGGAACTACGACGTGCGCACGCCCGGCCCGGATGCGGAAGCAGGCTCGCTTTCCGGTGGAAACCTGCAGAAGTTCATTGTCGGGCGCGAAATCATGCTGGCGCCGAAACTGCTGTTTCTCGCGCAACCAACCTGGGGCGTCGATGTGGGCGCGGCCTCCGCCATTCGCAAGCGGCTGATTGAGCTGCGCAATCAGGGCATGGCCATTCTCGTCATATCGGAAGAACTCGAGGAGCTGTTCGAACTCAGCGATTTTATCCAGGTCCTTTATCACGGTAGGTTGAGCCCGCCGCTCGTCACGCGCGACACCCACCCGGAAGAGATCGGTCGATACATGATCGGCGTACAGCCCCAACGCGAGAAAGCGCCCACATGAGCAGTTCCTTCTCCGCCGTCCTGCCCACCCTGGTCCGACGGGAACGAGCCTCACTGACCGCGAAATTGCTCGCACCGCCGATTGCCCTCGTCGTGACAATCGCCCTCAATCTTGGCCTCTACATTGCGATGGGCCGCGACCCGGCAGCGGTGATCTACGCCATGCTGATCGAGCCGTTCGTCTCGTGGGCATCATTCTCGGAGGTATTGCTGAAGACCGGTCCGCTGCTTCTGATCGCACAGGGTCTGGCGATCGGCTTTCGGACGAAGGTCTTCAACATCGGTGCCGAGGGTCAGTTCATTCTCGGGGCAATCTTCGCGTCCTCCATACCCATCTGGATGCCGCAGGCAACGGGCCAATGGATGTGGCCGGCGATGCTGCTGCTCGGCACGCTCGGCGGCGCTCTATGGGCGTCTCTCACCGCCTTCTGGCGTGTCAGGCTCAATGCCAATGAAATCCTTGTCTCGCTGATGCTGAGCTTCGTCGCCGCGCAATTGCTCAACTATCTTCTTCTCGGTCCATGGAAAGATCCGAACGGCTTCAACTTCCCGCAGTCGGTCATGTTTCAGTATGACGCCATGGTGCCAATCCTGTTCGAGGGAACGCGGGTCAATGTTTCGTTCGTGTTTGCCCTTGCTCTGTCGATTGCCGCATGGATCTTCATGCAGAAGAGCTTCGCCGGCTATAAATTGCAGGTCGGCGGACTGGCGCCCCGGGCGGCAAGCTATGCCGGCTTCAAGGAGAGCTGGGCAATCTGGCTCTCGCTGATCATTGGCGGAGCAGCGGCCGGTCTTGCCGGTGCTGCCGAAGTTGCCGGCCCGCTTGGCCAGCTGCAGCGTTCGATCTCGACCGGATATGGCTACGCCGCAATCATCGTCGCTTACCTCGGCGGTCTCAATCCGATCGGCATCGTCATTTCCTCGATCGTCATGGCAGCGCTCTATATCGGCGGCGACAATGCCATGGTTTCCGCCAATCTGCCGATTGCTGCGGTCCGCGTATTCCAGGGCAGCCTGCTCCTCATCTATCTGATCGCCATGGCGTTCGTGCGCTATCGTATCGTATGGCGCCCCACATCCGCACGGAGCGCATCATGAGTGCTGTCGAGTTCATTCTTGCGGGCATGCTGGCAGCTGCGACACCGTTTCTGCTGGCGGCCTTGGGCGAGCTTGTTGCAGAACGTGCCGGGGTCCTCAATCTCGGTGTCGAAGGGCTGATGGCGCTTGGTGCCGCCATCGCCTTCATTGTCGTTTATCACGGCGGCGGCCATTTTCTCGCCTTCCTCGCCGCAGGCCTAGGAAGCGCTCTCCTTTCGATGATCTTTGCCGGGATCATCCTGGGTTTCAACGCGAACCAGGTTGCGGCCGGCCTTGCTCTCGGGATTTTCGGCCAGGGCCTCTCGGCGCTGTTCGGCAAGAGCTATGAGAGCTTGACCGTCACCACGCTGCCGAAGATCGCGATCCCCGGGCTGTCGGACATCCCGGTTATCGGCAGTCTCTTCAACCAGGATATCGTCGTCTGGATCTCGCTTGTCGTGACGATCGCCATATGGGCGCTGTTTGCCTACAGCAAGATCGGCCTGGTGCTGCGCGCGGTCGGTGAAAACCCGAAGGCCGCGCATGCGATCGGCTATCCCATTGTTACGATCCGTTTCGCCGCGGTTGCCTTCGGCGGCATGATGGCAGGCTTCGCCGGTGCTTACGCCTCCACGATCTATACGCCGCTCTGGGCGGACGGCATGATCGCCGGACGGGGCTGGATTGCCATTGCTCTCGTTGTATTCGGAACCTGGTTGACGGCGAGGATCTTCCTGGGCGCCTGCTTGTTTGGTGCGTTATCGCTTATGGGACTTGCCGCGCAGGCGACCGGATTTGCCGTCCCCTCCCAACTTCTGGCGTGCCTACCTTACCTCGTGACGATTATCGTCCTCGGCATCATCTCGGCCGACCGCCGCCTGCTCAAGCTTAACGGTGTCGCCTCCCTCGGCGAGCCATTTGAGCGTTAAAGCAAATCCAGAAAAAATGCGCATCCGGCTTTCGGGCCGGATGCGCATAGAACCAAAGAGCGTTCACGCAATTCGAAGAAATGCGTGAACGCTCCGACTATCTTTGCGCAATCAGGTGGTACGTTCCGCCGCGCGCGGGCGCCACTTGATCAGACGAGCCTCTACGAAATCCAGGACGAGATCGATCAGCAGGACGAACACCGCCAGGATGAAAATCCCCGCAAAGACGCCGACGGCATCAAAGTTCCCTTCAGCCTGCGCGATGAGGTAACCCAGACCGGCCGATGCACCCAGATATTCACCGATGATGGCGCCAACAACCGCAAAACCGACGGATGTCCGAAGCGATGAAAGGATCCAGCTCGCCGCAGCCGGGAAATAGACATGGCGCAGCAGTTCGGACTTCTTCGCCCCGAGAATGCGGGCATTCGACAGCACCACGGGGTTGACTTCACGCACGCCCTGCATCGCATTGAAAAAGGTTACAAAGAACACGAGCGTGACGGCGAGAGCCACCTTGGACCACAGGCCCAGGCCGAGCCACAGGACAAAGATCGGGGCGAGGACTACACGCGGAATTGCGTTCAGGCCTTTGATGAACGGATCGAGGATTCGAGCAGCGGAACGTGACAGTCCGAGCCATACGCCTGCAGCAACGCCAAGAGCCGTGCCGATGACGTAGCCGAGCACCGTTTCCGTCAGGGTGATGGTCACATGCTTGAAGAAGCCTGGATCGGTGACCCAGGTGAACACCTGCTTCAGAATATCGACCGGCGAGGGAAAGAAGAAGACGTCGATCACGCCCAGGTTCACGCCGATCTCCCAACCGCCGACAATGACCAGCAGCAATGCCAATTGGGTGAGTCTCTCAGTCATGGCGTTCATAGCTTTTCTCCACTTCACCGCGCAGGGAAGCCCAGATATTGCGATAGAGTTCGGTAAAGCGGGGATCGAGCTTGATCTCCGCGACATCGCGAGGCCGCTCCAGATCGACAGGGAAACTGTCGATGACACGCGACCGAGGCCCGGCGGCCAGAACTACCACCCGATCTCCCAGCGCAATCGCTTCCTCAAGATCATGGGTAATCAGAACCACGGCCCGCTGCTCTTCCTGCCACAGGCGAAGCAGCTCATTCTGCATCAAATGCCGGGTGTGAATGTCGAGCGCGGAGAAAGGTTCGTCCATGAGGATAACCTTCGGCCCGGTTATTAGCGCCTGCGCCATTTGCACGCGCTTGCGCTGGCCGCCGGAAAGCTGATGGGGATAGCGGTCCTCGAAGCCTTTAAGCCCGACCTTCGCCAGCCATTTGAGGGCTCGCTCCCGGCGCTCGGCTGCGCCGACGCCTTGGAACATCGGGCCCAGTTCCACATTTTCGATCGCGGTTTTCCACGGAAGCAGGGCATCCTGCTGAAACAGATAGCCGATATTATTCTGGATGCCGGAGACCACGCTGCCATCGATGGAGACCGAGCCCTTTGCCAGCTTCAAAAGACCTGCGATCGCATTCAGGATCGTACTTTTGCCACAGCCCGTCGGCCCCACGATAGCGACGAATTCGCCATCGGCCACCGTCAGATTCACATCCTGGACCGCGACGAAGGAGCCAAAGGCCATGGTGACATTTTCGATTGCCACCATCGCTTTGGGTGACGCCGCCGCATGCGGTGTCTGTGCTGCCGGCTTTAAGGCTGTCACGGACATCTTAACCTCCCTCAGTTCGATGCCGTCGCCGGCACCTTAGCTACAAATTCGTTGGTATAGGTCTTGGAAAGGTCGATCTTGGCAGCTTTGACCTTGTCGTTGAACGACGTCAGGACATCGAGAGGCGTCTTGATATCTTTTTCGTCCAGCAGCCCATCCGTGGAAAAGATCTGCCGCGCGTTTTCAACTGCCTTGATATACGTCTCCTTGTCGCCCGAAATGAATTCCGGCGGAAGCTTTTCGACGATCTCCGCGGCTGTGTGCGTCTTCATCCATTGAAGCGCCTTTACCGTTGCATTGGTGACCTTCTGAATGGTCTCCGGATTTTTGGAAATGTAGTCCTGCGTGGCGTAAAGTACCGATGTCGGATAGATGCCACCATAGATTTCCTTGGCGCCATCGTCATTACGGGCATCGATCAGGATCTTTCCGACACCCTTCTCCACCACAAACGTTGCCGCAGGATCGTAATTTACGAGCAGATCGATCTTGCCCTGCTGAAGCGCGGCCACTGCCGCGGCGCCCGATCCGACGCCGATGATCGAAACGTCGTTCGCGGAAAGCTTGTGCCGCTGAAGATAGTAGCGAATGAAGAAGTCCGAGGACGATCCCGGAGCGGTGATCCCGATCTTGGCGCCCTTGATCGTCTCCGGATTCTTCGGATCGAATTTCGCGTCTTTGCCACCGGCCAGCACGAGCCCGGAATTGCGCCCCAGCTCTACGAAGGCGACAACATGCTTGTTCTGCGACTGCATCTGAATCGTATGGTCGTAAAAGCCGACAGCGACATCCGTCGAGCCGGCAACCAGCGCCTGCAGGGTCTTCGATCCGCCCGACGCAAAGTTTTCGACGGTGACCTCCAGGCCCTCTTTCTCATAAAGACCCAAACCCTGCGCGACCGGGAAAGGCAGGTTGTTGAGGTTGTAGGAACCAACGCTAATGCGGACAGGTTCCGCGAAAGCCGTTCCGGATAGCGCGACCGCCGCAGCGAGTGCGAGAATAAGCTTTTTCATTCGATCTCCTCCATTTTGGCACCCTCCCGGCACCATAGGTTGATTGATTATGCTGCACAAACCAGCGTTTTGGCGGGCTTTGCAAAGACATGGCCTTCGAACAGCCTGCGTGCCGTGCGAAGAATTCCGGCGACGAGCTTTCCATCTCTCAACTGCAGCTTCACGTCCAGATGGCCGCTCGGATGTTCAATGGAAAGCACGACGGGCGGTGTTTGAACGCCAATAAGGCGGGATGCCACAGTGTTTTCGCTCACACAGGCCGTTGCAATCCCGACAGCGCCTGTTGTCGCCAGTGACGGATGGCATTCATTCGGCATGAAATACCGTACGCTCAATGCGCCGCCTTGTCTGGCGGGAGAGATGAGGACCGGTTTCGGAGTGACTTGACTGCGAACGTCGCCCATTCCCATTTTCTCGCCGGCAAGGATACGAAGATCTTCCAGCCGCTCGATCAGCGAATGATTGCCGTTCAGTTCAGCAGCGCTCTCGTATCCGCTCACGCCAAGCGAGGCGGCCTCGATCAGAAGCATCGGCATCGCGCAATCGATACAAGTCACATCGATGCCGTCGATCGTCTCTATCGATTTGCCGCTCGGGAAGAGCTGGCCCGTTCGGGCACCTGCCGCATCCTTGAACGTGAGCGCGATCGGAGCGGCCTGGCCGGGTACACCATCGATTTTGGCATCGCCGAGATAGGCTACCGCACCGTTCGGCGTCGGAACCTCCGCTTCGATCATCTTGCCGGTATTGACGTTGAAGATCTTGACGAGAGTGGTGTCTCCGGCGACCGGCACAAGCCCCGCTTCTATCGCGAACGGCCCGACAGCCGCCAGCATGTTCCCGCAATTGGGTGAGGTATCGACGATCTGCCTGTCGACGCGAACCTGCGCGAACAGATAGTCCACGTCGGCGCCAGGCACCGTTCCCGGGCCGCAAATGGCAACTTTGCTGGTGACCGGATTTCCCCCTCCGATACCATCGATCTGAAGCGGGTGCCCAGAACCCATCACCGACAAAAGCACTTGATCCCGCTCGGCAGGGTCCTGCGGCAGATCCGACGCCAGAAAGAACGGGCCTTTCGAGGTGCCGCCCCGCATCAGTACGCACGGTATCGAGAGCAAATCATTCATGCGTTTTTCTCACCGGATAATGTGATTATCGTATCAATCCACCTTGTTATTGCTATTATGGAATTAATGATTGATATGTAAAATGCTAAAATCGAGGACATTGATACGGAATGAACATCAATTGCGAAATCCTTGACCTGAGAGCCTTCCTCGCCGTGGTCGAACTGCAGGGCTTTCATCGCGCTGCCGATCAGCTGAACATGTCGCAACCTGCGCTCAGCCGGCGCATTCAAAAGCTGGAGCAGGCGATCGGTGCGCCGCTGCTGGAAAGGACGACGCGCCACGTCGCGGCCACAGCCCTTGGAACCGAGCTCGTGCCCCTGGTGCAGCGTATGCTCGAAGAGTTCGACGGCTCGCTGTTTTCGATGCGAGAACTGGGAGCCAATCGCGGGGGGCTGGTAACAATTGCATGCCTGCCCACAGCAGCCTTTTATTTCCTGCCTTCCGTCATTCGCCAGTTCAATCAGGAATACCCGAATATTCGGCTTCGGATTCTCGATCTGACTGCCACCGACGCCTTGCAGGCCGTCGCGCGCGGCGAAGTCGAATTCGGAATCAACATCATGGGAAGCTCCGACAGCGATCTGGTCTTCGAGAGGCTGGCCGAGGATCCGTTTGTCCTGGCAGCCAAGCGCGACCATCCGCTAGCGGAAAAGAAAGAGGTCCGATGGCAGGATCTTGAACCCTACCCGCTGATCACGGTTCATCGCTCCAGCGCGAACAGGACATTGCTTGACGCTGCTCTGGCCAGATCGAACATCAAGCTCAACTGGTTTTACGAAGTGACCCATCTTTCCACATCGCTCGGTCTTGTTGAGGCAGGGCTCGGGATTTCAGTGCTGCCGAAAATGGCGACCCCGCAGGGGGAGCATCCCTTCCTGATCACACGCCCAATCCGAAACCCCGAAATCTCGCGCACCATCGGGATCGTCAGGCGCCGCGGCGGCACCTTGTCGCCTGCCGCGGAGCATTTCATGCGCATGCTGATCGGGGCGTGGAGACAAACCTAGATACCGCAATTTGCCGATGCGGCTTGCATGGCTGTCAGCATCGCTGCTGCAAGGCATGTCGAGGCAAAGAGTTCTTTCATGGCACGCCCTCCCGGTGCGCGGTGTTGAAGTTTTAAGCCTGTCAGCGCCATCGTGTACCCCGGGCGGGCGGCCGGTGGTTCCGGTATCCTCCTCAAAACCCGAAGCCACCGTTTCCTGCTAGCTCGGCAGATACTCAGCACTCCAGCACTCGCTGATCGTACCGGAGGCGATCAGCCGGTCGATCTCGGCTTCTGTGTAGTTCAGGGTTCGGAGAACGGCGCGGGTAGACGCTCCGTACTTCTCCGCCGGCGCGACAGCCGTGACCTTGCCGATAGCCGGACGGATGGCGAAGGGATCGAGCTGCGTGACCGTGTGTCCGCTCGGATGGTTCGGGAAGATGGAGAAGGAATAGCTGCCCCGGTCGATGCCCGGCGTGCCGTCGGCAATGTGGGCGCTGCGGCTGCGGATCGTTTCGATGTTCTCGCAGAGCGACACGCCGATATCGGCGCCCTGCAACCGCTGCTGCCAGATTTCTGCAGACGCGGTCATAAAAGCCTTCGCGAGATAAGCCTCGCGTTCGGATGCCGCCATCTCGACAATCTCCTTCAGATCCTCGATCTTGCCGAAGCGCGGCAGATCGCCTTCCGAAGCGCACAACAACAGATGGTCTCCGGAGGATGTTTCGTAGAGCCGCGACAGGCCATGGTAACCCTTTGTTTCACGTCCGGACGGTTCATCGAACGGGCCGCGCCCAGCATAGTCGTAGCAGAACGGAATCTGCGCGAGGCCGGTCAGCGCCGACAGCGACGTGCGCGGGCGGCCGATGATCCCGGTTCTGGATTTCTGGTAGAGAGCGGCGGCAATGCCTAGCGCCGCGCCGAAGCCGCACATGACATCGATTGTGCCGACATGAGCATGTTCCTCCGGCGTTTTCATTGAGCCACCGAAACGCAGCATGATCCCAGTCGCCGATTGCACGAGGTCGTCATAGCCGAGATAGTCGGTGCGCGGGCCGGTGCGCGGACCGCCGAAGCAATCGAGCTGGCAGAAGATTGCCTGAGGGTTGAGCCCCTTCAGACTTTCGGCATCGAGCCCCATCGCCTTGACTTGACGGTCGGTGGCATTCCAGACCACAACGTCGACGGAGCGCACCAGTTCCTCGAAGACAACGCGGCCATCGGGCGAACCGATGTTCAGCAGCACGGATTGCTTTCCGCGCATGTGCGACATGCCGAAGATCACGGTGTTCCAGCAGTCGTAGAGCGGTTTGGCCGGATCGATCTTGATGACCTCCGCGCCGAAACGGGCGAGATAGGCGACCGAATGCGGGCCGGCGATCACGTTGCACAGATCGAGCACCTTGACGCCATCCAGCCAGCCGCCGGGGGCGCCGGTCGTGGGCGCCGGCAAGGACGGGCGCTCCATGCGGGTGAGAAGCGCAAGCGCCTCCTTGGCCGTTCCCCAGCGCCTCGCGCTTGGCGTCAGCATGGCTTCGGCGCTCTCCTGCAGCCAGGTCATCGGCCCCGGCTGGATCATCTGGCCGAGGATCGGATCGTCCACCTCGATCATCAATCCGGCAGCCTTGGCGTGATCGTCGGCGATCCATTCCTTCAGCCAGCGCTGTGGCGCGCCCGGAAACAGACCCTCCCCGAAAACACGTTCCCACTCGGCCGCCGTCTTGGTCAGGAAAACCTCCTTCATACGGTTCGCTATCTTGTCGGCCCAGAATTTCGGGAGCGGATACACACCAAGCGACACGTCCGACGACCATTGTGAGACCGGCAGATAGGTGTCTTCCTCCTCATGCAATCCCTCGGCCACCAACTCGTCGTAGAGACCGAGGGCTTTCAGGCAGCGCTTCGCATGGTTCTTGTGGCTGGGGCAGACGACGTAGAACATCCGACCGTCGGCGCACATATAGCTGCGATAGAAGGGATCGAGGAACTCCTGAAGGTCGTCATAGGACATATCCATCGGGAGGCCTTCTTCGCGGCGCCGCTCGATCTCGCGCTCGCGCTGAGTCTGGTAGCGCAGCGGATAATCGTCGATCAGGATCGAGTTGTAGGAGAGGCCCTCCATGACGGCGCTTGCCAGCGGCACTTCGATATGATCGCCGTGCCCGGTGCGCTCGCGCGCCTGAAGCGCCAGAACTGCCGCGGACGCCGCCAGCATGGTGCCATAGGCGGACGAGAGCGGCAGCGGTGAGAAAGACGGATTGATGCCCATCAGAACGCGATTGAGGCCCATATCCGTGAAGACGCCGGAAGAGGCCGCGATCACCGCCTCGAAGGCCCGCCAATCGCGGCGAAGTTGGTCGTCGGAGGCGAAGCCGGGGATCGACAGGGTGATTAGTTCCGGCCGTGCCGTCCGCAGCGCCACAAAATCGATTCCAAGCCGGGCGAGCACGCCGGGGCGGAAATTCTCGACGACGATATCGGCTTCCGCCACCAGCGCTTTTGCCTCATCCAACCCCTCTTCCGTTTTGAGATCGAGGGTGATGATCAGCTTGTTGCGGTTGAGAATGGCATTGGCGGGATTATCCCAGAGCGGACCGCCGGGCGGATCGACATGCACGACGGTCGCGCCGAGATCGCCAAGGATCATGGCGACGGCCGGGCCGGCGATATATTGCCCGAAATCAACCACCCGAACGCCGAAAAGCGGAAGCGCGGAACGCGCGATCGATGTCATTGCTCTTGTCTCCCCAAGAATTTTCTATGCGCGCGCGTCGGCGACGATCCAGCCGGCCGCCTTTTCGGCGATCATCAGCGTCGGTGCGTTAGTGTTGCCGCTGGTGATCTTCGGCATGACGCCCGCGTCGACAACGCGCAGGCCCTCGATACCCCGCACCCTGAGACGGCTGTCCACAACCGCCATCGGATCGACGGCGCTGCCCATCTTCGTCGTCCCGACGGGATGGAAAATGGTATTGGCGATATCGCCAGCCAGCCGCGCCAGCTCCTCGTCACTCTGGAACTTCACGCCGGGCTTCCATTCCTGCGGCTGGTATTTCGCGAGCGCCGGCTGCGACACGATCCTGCGCACCTGCCGCAAGCTTTCTGCAGCGATCTTACGATCTTCTTCCGTGCTGAGATAGTTTGGCGCAATCGCCGGGGCGTCCGACGCCTTGTCGGAGCGAATGCGTATGCTGCCGACGCTGGTCGGATTGAGATTGCAGACGCTCGCGGTGAAGGCGGGTACGTTGTGCAACGGTTCGCCGAAGGCGTCGAGGCTGAGCGGCTGGACGTGATATTCCAGGTTGGCGTGGGCCTGGCTGTCGTCAGACCGGGTAAAGGCGCCAAGTTGCGACGGCGACATGCTCATGGGGCCGCTGCGTTTCAAAGCATATTCCAGTCCAATCGTCGCCTTGCCGAACAGGCTGTTGGCGAGCGTGTTCAGCGTCTTTGCATTATCAACCTTGAAGACCGCACGGATTTGAAGATGGTCCTGAAGATTTTCCCCGACGCCCGGCAGGTCATGGATAACCTCAATGCCATGGCGCTTTAGCAATCCGGCGGGGCCGATACCTGATAGTTGCAGGATTTGCGGCGAGCCGATCGCGCCGGCGGACAGGATAACCTCCCTGCGCGCCCGCACCTCTGCGCGCTGCCCCTGCCGCTGGAGTATGACGCCGGTGCAACGCTTGCGGCCGAAACCATCGTCTTCCAGGATCAGTCGTTCGACATGGGATCGTGTCCAGATCGTAAGGTTCGGGCGGTTCCGTACAGGGCGCAGGAAAGCCTTCGACGTGTTCCAGCGCCAGCCGGAGCGCTGGTTGACCTCGAAATAACCGACGCCCTCATTGTCGCCGCTGTTGAAATCGCCGGAGCGCGGAATGCCGGCCTCGATCGCGGCCTCGGCGAAGGATTCGAGAATGTCCCATTTGAGCCGCTGCTTCTCGATCCGCCATTCGCCACCATGGCCGTGCATGTCGGAAAACCGGCTGTTGCCACCAGTCTTCGGGTCCGCGCCGCCGTCCAAGCGGTAGTGGTCCTCGTGCGCCTTGAAATCAGGTAGGCAATTCTGCCAGGACCAGGCGTCATCGCCCGTCACCGTCGCCCAGCCGTCAAAGTCGCGCGCCTGGCCTCGCATATAGATCATGCCGTTAATGGAAGAGCAGCCGCCAAGCGTCTTGCCGCGCGGGTAGCGCAGCGACCGCCCGTTCAGGCCAGCATCGGGCTCGGTTTTGTACAGCCAGTCGGTGCGTGGATTGCCGATGCAGTAGAGATAACCGACAGGGATATGAATCCACGGATAATCATCTTTGCGACCGGCTTCCAGCAACAGGACCCGCATCGCCGGATCGCGACTGAGGCGATTGGCAAGCAGGCAGCCGGCAGAGCCCCCGCCGACAACGATGTAGTCAAAAGCTTCGCCCGACGGGCGAGAAGCGCTGCGCGTCATAGCAATGCCCACCTGTTGCAATTGCGAAACGCAAACTCATAAGCTTCAAAAGACATCGCTTCCTCCCCTGCATTTGTTTCAGGCTTAACGGATGATCGGCTTGAAAAGCCAATGACAAATAGTGCGAGGCATTATAAGTAAAATTAATATGTTGCAGTCGATCGACCTTAGGACATTAAGAGCATTCGTTGCAGTGGCGCGCGAGGGCAACGTCACGCGCGCCGCGGAGCAATTGAACATCACCCAGCCCGCGGTCACGCTTCAACTTAAACGCCTTGCCGCGGATACCGGGCTGTCACTGTTCCGGCGGACTTCCGCAGGCTTGAAGTTGACGCAGGAGGGCGCGCTATTGGCGGCCAAGGCGGAGCAGGTGCTTGCCACTCTGGTGGATTTTGGCCAGACAGCTGGACATCTGGCGACGCGCGTCCGAGGAAAACTACGGATCGGCACGATCATCGACCCTGAGTTCACGCGGCTAGGGGCGTTTCTAAAAGCACTGATCGAAAGCGGGCCAGGCATAGAAACCACACTACGTCACGGAATGAGCGGGGACGTGCCAGAAGGGCTGAGACGAAATGAACTCGATGCAGGTTTCTATCTCGGCGACGCGAGAGACTATGAGCCTTCGGCGGAGATTGCCGTAGCAGGCGCACCGCTTTTTCATATCCGCAAGCTAGCGCAATTGACCTATCGCGTCGTCGCTCCACCATCGCTCGCGAGTTTCGTGCGCGGCGCGGATTGGACACAGCTCTCATCTCTTCCTTGGATCGGCACACCGCAGGCCTCGGTTCATAATCGGTTGCTATCGCGCTTGTTTGCAGATCTCGGCGTCCGACAGAATATCATCGCCCAGGTGGATCAGGAGATGTCCATGGTTGCCATGGTGCGGACCGGGGTTGGATTAAGCCTTTGCCGAGAGTCGATTGCTCTTCATGAACAACAGGCACACGGACTCGTGATTGCAGACAATGTGAGTATTTCAACGACGTTAAGTTTCATCTGCATGGAGGCTCGCGTCGAAGATCCGATTATACAGGCCGCCTTGGATGCGATCGGGCGGGTCTGGGTCTAATCTTCGTGGATCCCGACAGGACCGATGTGCCGGCCGACGGCCTGCTTTATGATGTGCTCGCCGCGACGCGGGAGCGTATATTCCATACTCTGAGCAGTAATCACATCGCCAATGCTAGTGACGATGCGCCTTTTCAGACTTTCTAGCATCCACAATGCCGAACCGCCACGCTCGATTTCGTCGAGCGCTCCGAGAGCCCAAACGTCTCGGCGGAGACCCTTTGCCTAATAATAGGTCAGGTAATACGTCAGGCGAGCAGATGAGGGTGGATAGAGCAGCTTTTAGCCTTGTCGTATTGATAGATCGCATTGGGGGACAGCGATAATAACCAAACAACCGATAACTCAGTAAAGCGAGGGGAAAATGAACAAGACCATTATCGCATCGAGTGTATTGTTGACGCTGAAATCGCCTCTTTGTCGACCCACATACAAGCGTGCTCCTTCGGGACGATGACGCGGGCCTTCACCCGCGCCCGACTTTCTGCTTCCATCACATCACCTAGTGCGGCCCTCATCTTCCCGGCGCCTCAGCAGAGAACCGCCAATATCCTGCTTTGCCACGCCCCAGGGACACGATTGAGCTAGCACTCTTGACCGATATTCGGGTTCACTCGCGGTCATCCGGCGCACTTTCGTTCAGCAAGCGAGACGAGCGCTTCGTAGCGCGATCAACGGCTGGCTCGAGACTGTATTGAACTGCCGGCCGGTGCAATTCCGTGCAGTTGCCCAGAGTTTCGTCGAGCGGTTCGCGTAAGTGACTGAATAAACCAGGAAAAATGGCCGTTCGTACGCACTTGGATATCAGGGCGGCACGGAAAAACCCCGGAAGGAGAGCATCGAAATGACCCGATTCCCCCTGAAACTGATGAGCGCCTTTGCCATCGTCCTCACGGCTGGTGTCGCGAACGCCGCCAATATGGCGCCGCCGGCAAATCTGACACATGCCGGAAAGCTTACCTTTTGCGCCGAGTTCGGCAATCCTCCCCTTGGCTTCTATGACGAGCACCAGGTCCTGACCGGCTTCGAGATCGAACTGGGGACCGAAATTGCCAAGCGGATGGGGCTGAAAGTCGAATGGAAAGAAGTCGCCTTCAGCGCAATCATCCCGGCTTTGATGGCCAAACAGTGTGACGCGATACTGTCGCAACTTTTCGACAAGCCGGAACGCCGTGAAGTCGTCGATTTCATCAATTACATGTATTCCAGTCAGTCGCTGCTGGTCGCCAAGGGCAATCCCAAGAACATCAAAGGTCTTGACGGGATCTCCGGTCTGAAAGTGTCTGTTGGTAACGGCACGACAATTCAGAGCCTGCTGGACGCCCAGAACAAGCTTTTCAAGGAGGCTGGCAAACCCGAAGCAAACGTGGTCGTATTCCCCAAGGACTCCGATGCGCGGCAGGCCCTCCAGACCGCGCAGGTCGATGCCTATGGAACGACACTTGAGACGGCGGCCTTCTTCTTCCAAAAGGCTGGCCAGGTGTTCGATATCGCCGGCAAGCCATTCAACAAGATAAAAACCGGCATGGCGATCCGCAAGGGGGACGGCGAGATCGAAAACGCCATTCAAACAGCGTTCGATGCTATGCGGGCAGATGGGACCTACAGCAAGCTCCTTCAAGAATGGGAACTTGGAGGCGACGCGATCGAGTAGGACCTGATCCATGAATTTCGACCTGAGCATTTTCTGGGAATATCTGCTGAGGCCGAGCACCGTGTACCTGCACGGTCTCTGGCTGACCTTGAGCATCAGCGTGATCGCTCAAGCTTTGGGTACTATCCTGGGCCTATTCATCGCACTCTCCGGCATCTCCAAATATCGCTCGCTGAATTTACCTGCACGATTTTTCGTGTGGGCATTTCGCGGGACGCCATTGCTGGTGCAGATCGTCTTCGTTTATACCGGCATGGCGGCGGCGGGAATCTTCCGCTTTGAGGACCTCGATCTCGGTCTTTTTGTCCTTCCAGGCAATATTCAGGCTGGCGTTCTTGCCCTGACCCTGAACGAGGCGGCTTACATGGCTGAAATCATTCGCGCCGGGATTGGTTCCGTTGGCGTCGGCCAGACCGAAGCCTCGAAATCGTTGGGCATGACATACCCGCTCTATATGAGGCGGATTATCCTGCCGCAGGCAGCACGCGTGGTCATCCCGCCGCTTGGCAATGAATTCAATGCAATGCTGAAAAATACCACTCTTCTGAGTGTTATCGGCGTCCCCGAACTTCTGCTCGCTACCCAAATGGTCACAACGGTAACCTTCAGGGTCTTTGAGCTTTACTTGGTCGTAGCTTGCTACTTCCTGACGCTGACGACGCTTTGGGGCTTTGTGCAGGCCTACATTGAACGGCGATTCGGTGAACCGGCTGCCAGGGAAACGAACACGCAATCTTTCTCCGCCTATCGCAGGATTTTCGGATTTGGTGAGGCTAGAGAGCCGAGATGACGAATAAAGGTGCAACTAAATCGACGCCAATTGTCACCGTACGCGGTGTCGAAAAGCGCTACGGCAATCTTCAAGTCCTGAAAGGAATTGATCTCGACGTCTACAAGGGTGAAGTTATCGTTGTGGTGGGATCGTCGGGTTCCGGCAAGACCACGTTCATCCGCTGCATAAACCATCTGGAGAAAATCCAAGGTGGGCGCATCGAGGTCAACGGTCGCCTGATCGGCTACCGGGAGAGCAAGAGAGGATTGGTTGAAGACACGGAGAGCAACATTGCTCGCCAGCGCTGTGAAATCGGCATGGTCTTCCAGTTGTTCCATCTCTTTCCTCATCTGACGGCGCTTGAAAACATTATCGAGGCGCCGATCCATGTACGAAAAATCTCGCGCGACGATGCGATCGAGACGGCGCGAGTCCTGCTTGCGCGCGTCGGGCTCAAGGAGAAGGAAAACTCCTACCCTTCGCAACTGTCCGGCGGTCAGCAGCAACGGGTCGCCATTGCCCGCGCCTTGGCAATGCGCCCGTCCATCATGCTTTTTGACGAGCCGACGAGCGCGCTCGATCCGGAAATGATAGGCGAAGTGCTTGATGTCATGAAGGAACTCGCACGTGAAGGCATGACCATGATCGTCGTCAGCCACGAGATGGGATTTGCGAGGGAGGTCGCAAATCGCGTCATCATGATGCATGAGGGGCGCATCATCGAGGATGCGCCACCAGAGACGTTCTTCACAGCGCCCAAGCACGAGCGGACCGCAGCCTTTTTGTCACGCGTCATCGGCAAACGGGATCATTGAGGGCGACGCAGGCCGGCGGGACGGCGCTCGCGCTGAGTTGGCGCGGTCGCCGTAATGTTCGAAACAGGTGAGTCAAGTCCAGATCCATCAGGCAGCTTGTGCGTCCACCCGACGGGAGTTGACCTGAAACTGCCCGGGCCCGCTCAGGCCCGGCTAAAATCCCCCCAAGAGGAGATCACCATGCGTGACTTTCAACTGCCCGGGCGATCTGCCGCCATGGCGATGAACGGTATGGCCGCGACGCATAATCCGCACGCGACACGCGTTGCCATCGAGGTCTTGCGCAGCGGGGGAGCCGCCATCGATGCTGCTGTCGCCGCCGCAGCCGTACTCGCCGTTGTAGAGCCGCAACAAACGGGCATAGGTGGAGACTGCTTCGTTCTTTTTACTAACAACGCCACCGGCGAGGTGATCGGTTATAACGGTTCCGGTCGAACGCCACATGCCCTACCAACCAGCGGACTTGCCCCGGAAGGCGCGACCCAGATAGAGGATTCGAGTCCTCATTCCGTCACTGTTCCGGGCGCCATTGATGCGTGGACGCGGCTTGTGGCCGATCATGGCCGCAAGGAGATCGCCGAGCTTCTGGCACCCGCCATCAGCTTCGCGCGCAACGGATTTCCTGTCCATCCCAGGGTGGCCCGCGATTGGAGTGCGGAAGCGGCACGGCTGCGGCGCGATCCCAATGCAGTCAGGGTTTTCCTACCAAGAGGACGGCCCATGCGTGCTGGCGAGGTGTTTCGCAATCCGGGCCTAGCCGAAGCACTGAGCCTGATTGCCGCCAAGGGCCGGGATGGGTTCTACAAGGGACCGGTGGCTAAGGAGATCGTCGACTATCTGCGTAGCCTAGGCGGCTATCACACCGAGGAAGATTTCGCGATTGCCGAAGGCGAATATGTCACGCCCGTGTGCAGCACTTATCGTGGCATTGAAGTCTGCCAGATCCCGCCCAATAATCAGGGTATCACCGCGTTGTTGATGCTGAATATCCTGGAAGGTTACGGCCTTTCGGCATTGGAACCGCTCGGCGCGGAACGGCTGCATCTCGAGGTCGAGGCCGGCAGGCTGGCCTATCGCGATCGCGATGCTTTTGTCTGCGACACGCGTCACGCCGCCTTCCCGCTGGAAGAGATCCTGTCCAAGGACTATGCGGCACGACTGCGGGAGGAGATCAGCCCGCAGCGGATTGCAACCCACCTGCCGCCACCCTTGATGCGCAAATCCGACACGGTTTACCTGACTGTTGTCGACCGGGACCGCAACTGCGTAAGCTTCATCAATTCGGTCTACTCGGGGTTCGGTTCGACGCGAGTTACCCCGACGTATGGTATCACGCTGCAGAACCGCGGGATGGGATTTTCGCTCGACCCCAACCATCCCAATGCCGTCGGACCTGGCAAGCGGCCGCTCCACACCATAATGCCTGGTATGGCCCTCAAAGATGGCCGACCCTGGCTGGTCTACGGTGTGATGGGCGGCGACTACCAGCCCTTCGGCCACACGCACGTGCTCACGGGGGTGACTGATTTCGGGCTCGATCCGCAGGAGGCGATCGATCAGCCTCGGATCTTCCACAGCATGGATAAGACCGTCGTCGAGCACAGCGTTCCACAGAAAACGATCGAGCTGTTGCGAAAGATGGGTCACAGCATCGTCGAGGCGACGGAGCCACATGGCGGGGGACAGATGATTATGATTGATTGGGATGAAGGCGTTCTCATAGGCGGATCGGATGGCCGCATGGATGGCTGCGCCCTGGGTTACTAGCAGTTGGTCGCTGGTGGCCACCCGCTTGTGGTACGCGATATGGTCAGCCGCGATCAATGAGTCTGCTTTCTTGCCGGCCCCGTAATATCGGGCCGGGAAAATGGTCCGATGAATGGCGAATGTTTCGGCGCCTAGCCACTACGAGCAGACGGCTGAGTTTATCGAGGCCGGCCTGCAGAACAGCGATGCATCCGGCACGGCTTTGCCGGATTGATAGCGCAGGTTGAGATTCACTCCCCAACATTCAGCGCGGTGTCATGTGCGTAGAGACGAGCTATGCCTTACCTTCCCTCGTTGTGGCCACGTCGATGAAGGCTGCAATCCATTAGAATGCCGAGGCATGAGCCGCATCGGCCTTGTCCGTGTTGGGCTGCATGTCTCCATGTCGCATCATCATTCTATGACACCTTGGGCGCTAAGAATATTCCTTTCCAAGGCCCAAAAAATAGGCGCGACCACCAAATCGGGGCGGATAGAGACCGGTAGTCCGACAATGCTACAAGATCAAGTTGCTGATCACCTGTCTAGCGCAAGCAGTGGCCAAAAGGGGATCGCGTTGGAGCATGAGAATGAGTGATTTGGAACTCTGCTATTTGTCTGCCACCGACGCGCTCGCTGCGTTTCGGAAGGGAAGCTTGTCGCCGGTCGAGCTTCTGAACGCGCAATTGGCACGCATTGCTGAGGTTGGCTCCGACATCAACGCATTCTCATTCCTCTATGCGGACGAGGCAATCGCCGCCGCAAGAGAGGCTGAGCGGCGGTATCGCAGCGGTGGAACGTTGCGGCCACTAGAGGGCATTCCCGTAGCCATCAAGGATGAGAGCCTGATTGCGGGTAAGGTCACGACATTTGGTTCGTTGATCTTCAAAGAGGAAGTCGCGTCTGTAACATCGCCAGTGAACGAGCATCTGATCGATGCCGGGGCGGTTATCCTGGGCCGAACCACAACGCCTGAATTTTCATGCGCCGGCTTTACCCATTCGCGCCTATGGGGCGTTACACGAAATCCCTGGAACCGAGAATTCACCACCGGCGGCTCCTCCGGCGGTTCCGCAGCGGCCCTGGCAGCGGGTTTCACGACGCTCGCTTCCGGATCAGACATCGGCGGATCTATTCGCATTCCTGCGTCGGCTTGTGGACTGGTGGGCTATAAGCCACCATACGGACGAAACGCCGATCTCGCTCCGTTTGGCTTCGATTTTTACAACCATCCCGGTCCACTTGCTCGCAGCGTTGCCGACTGCATCCTGATGCAAAACGTCATGAGTGGGCCTCACCCCCTCGATGTCGCCTCCCTGCGGCCTAAAATCGAAATAGCGAACCAACCTGCAGACATGAAATCGAAGCGGATCGCCTACTCTATCGATCTCGGTTTCAAACAGGTGAGCGAGGATGTGCGCAAGAATACCCTGGATGCAATTGACCGTCTCAGGGACATGGGCGCCGAAGTGGTCGAGGTCGACCTTGGCTGGACGCTCAGCGCGGAAGTCGCTGCGCGAGACTATCTCGCCTCGATCTTTGGGACATGGGTCGCGCAATATCTTGACACGCATGGCGACGAGCTGAGTGGCTATACTCGCGCCTTCGCTCAAAGTGCCCGTGCCAAGGGAATGAAAGAGTACCTCAGATCTCTCGAGCTTGCCGGTGAGATGTATGGAACTTTTGGCCCGATGATGGAGAAATTTGACGCCTTCATTTGCCCAACCTTGGCGGTTCCGGCCGTCAGTGCGGATTTCGAGCCTTCGGACGGACTTCAGATCAACGGGCAGCACGTCGAGCCGATGCTCGGCTGGTTGATGACTCATCCCTTCAACACGCTCAGCCGTTGCCCGGTCGTCAGCGTGCCCTCAGGGTGCGCTCCAAGCGGAATCCCGACCGGAATTCAAATCGTTGGCAAGACCTATTGCGATCAGGACGTATTGAGCATCGCGCTTGCCTACGAAGTCGAAATCGGAACATGGTACGGAAGCGACGAGCGACGTCCGGTGTTGGGCTAATTGTATTTCCGATTGTGAGGACCGCGCGACTCAGGTGCGGCTGGCCAAAGCCATTCGTAGAGAACCCCGTCTCCGAGCCTTGTTTACTACACGGCCGAGCTGGTGCAGTATCGAATGGCTAAGCTTCTCATGCATAGGCTTGACTGAGTTTGTCGAAGTATAACCGGAGGTGCAGGGAACGTGTATGTTGAGACCACCTTCCATGACGCGGTGGAGCAAGAAACATCCTTGCCAGGCTGGCGGCAAGAGTACCGACAGGTATCCACAGGCGGCTATGACGGTCGAACGGCAGCCATTCTGCTCCCCGGTGTGGAGATTTTGCGCGAAACCATCAGTGTCGGAACGGAACAAGTGTTCTCCGCGCCCGAAGGAAGCGTGATCTTCTATTACTACCCGAAACTCGACGAAAGCGAGTTGGCCCGCGGCGAAAGAGCACTCGGCGTTTCGGGCTTCGCGCTAAATTGGACCAATCGCATCGGCTTCATGGATGCCGGTAGCGATTTGCTGATGCTAGTCCTCAGGCGCAGTGCCATATGCGATGAAGAGCGCAGTAGCAAAGCGCAGCTCGTCGAAGCTCCATTGGAACATGCGGCATTTCTCGCAGATTGGCTGTTGTCGCTCCTTGGAGCTGCGAGCCAGCAATCCTATCCTTACGCAAGGGAAGACGTCGATGAGCTGCTCGCGGACCTAATTACGGATCGTTTCGAGCTTCTTTTCCAGACAAGTATCTTTTGCGAAATACCGCAAATAGCTAAGGCCGAAAAAATCTATAAGAAAATCCGCGATAGGATTTTAGATGCGCCGGACAGGCCGCATACGGTAAGATCGCTATCGCGTGAACTCGGTGTATCGGCCTTCGAACTCAGGGCTTCCTGTCAGAGCTTCTCCCAGATACCCCTTGATAAAATTCTGACTTTGCTTCGACTTAATGGGGCGCGTCGCGACTTGCTGCAAGCCCGTTGCGCGCCGCGGAAGGTTTCGGACATCGCCATGGATTGGGGCTTCTTTCACTGGAGCCGCTTTGCCCTTCGCTATCGATCGCTTTTCGGCGAGACGCCGTCTGAAACGTTGAAGAGTTAGAGTTCTCCGGGCCATCAACGCCACCACTACGCTTACTCTGCTCTTCACCCCGCCTATCCTGTGAAACTGTCAAAGGGGGCGCTCACGTCCCCCAGCCTACTATTCCCTTGACCTCCATAAAATCGCGAATTCCCCAATGGCTATATTCGCGGCCATTCCCGGATTGTTTGTAACCACCGAACGGCGCATGTGTATCCCACGGTGCGTAGTTAACGTAAACTGCCCCGGCCCGCAATTTCCGCGCGACCGCTCTGGCCCGTTCCAGATTGCCGGCCTGTACGTAAGCGGCCAAACCATAGATCGAGTCGTTTGCGATCCGTACTGCGTCCGCCTCCGTGTCATAGGGCATGATGGAGAGGACAGGGCCAAAGATTTCCTCTCGGGCAATCGTCATCTCCGGCGTAACACCGCCAAAGATCGTAGGCTTTGCGTAATAGCCGACGTCCAGCCCTTCAGGCTTGCCCAGCCCGCCTGCAACCAGTATAGCGCCTTCTTCGATACCCACACCAATCAGCCCCTGAATCTTGTCGAATTGCTGCTGGCTAATCACCGGCCCCATGTCGGTATTTTCAGAAAGGGGATCGCCGACGCGAGTGGCGGCCGCGGCCCGTCTCGCGATCTCAAGCGCCTCGGCATGGCGCTCTGCGGGGACCAGTAGGCGTGTTGGCGCATCGCAGGATTGGCCAGAATTGCTGAAACACGCTTCGACGCCCTTGATGACCGCATCCTCGAGGTCAGCGTCAGCCAACACGATATTGGCCGACTTTCCGCCCAGTTCCTGAGCCACCCGCTTGACCGTCTCCGCAGCCGTCTTAGCCACAATAATGCCCGCGCGGGTCGATCCCGTGAAGGACACCATGTCGACCTTGGCATGACCGGCGAGATATTGTCCGACCACAGGGCCTGTACCGTTGATCAGGTTGAACACGCCCCTGGGTACTCCAGCTTTTTCAATCACTTCCGCGAAGATCATCGCGCTGAGAGGCGCCAATTCGGACGGCTTCAGCACGACCGTGCAGCCCGCCGCGAGAGCCGGCGCTACCTTGCAGACGATTTGGTTCAGGGGCCAATTCCATGGCGTGATGAGCGCGCAAACGCCAATCGGTTCCCAGGTGACCATCGAACTTCCGCTGTGCTCGTCGAAGCTGAACGCTTCCAGAGCCGCAATTGTTGACTCCAAATGGATCTGCCCCGCCCAGGCCTGTGCCTCGCGCGAAAATTTCAACGGCGCGCCGAGTTCCGTGCTGACGGCATGCGCGATATCTTCGTAGCGATCATTGTAGCATCGTAGAACATTGCGCAGGAGTTCCAGCCTTTCGCTCTTGCTCGTTTGCGAGAAAGCTGGGAAGGCCTCGAAGGCCGCCCGCACGGCCAAGTCGGCATCTTCGGTGGTGCCGATCGCGATCTGCATGAACGGATGCTCGGTTGCGGGATTGATCACGTCCATTCGGCCAGCGCCGCTCGCCATGAGCCACTGTCCGTCGATAAAGAATCTCAGTGCGTTGTCGTACTGCATGCTTGCTCCAGTAACATTGTGTGTTGTAGCCATCGCCTCAGCGGCGGATGGCATCCTCATAGCCAGAAAGAACCCCGACAACGTTTATGCCTATGTCTTCGACAGCATAACCGCCTTCCAAAACGAACAAGGTTTTCATCCCGAGAGCGGCCAGGTGGGCGCCAATAAGAGGAAAATGGCCGTGCGAAAGTCGGAAGCGACTGATTGGATCGCCCTCGAAGGTATCAACGCCAAGGGAGATGACGACTACGTCAGGACCAAACTGCCGGATGCTACCAAGCGCGAATTCAAGTGCCCTCTCCCATTGCGTCCAGTCGGTGCCGTCTGGAAGCGGTATGTTGAGGTTGAACCCTTCTCCGCTGCCGGAACCTCGTTCATCGGCATAGCCGGCAAAGAAAGGATAATCATTGCGGGGATCTGCGTGAAGGCTGACAACCTGAACGTCGCCGCGCGTGTAAAATATCTCTTGTGTGCCGTTTCCATGGTGATAGTCGATGTCGAGAATTGTCACTCGTGAAGCGCCAGCGTCCAGCAGGCGTTGCGCGGCGACAGCGGCATTGTTGACGAAACAATAGCCGCCATTGAAATCGGTCCCGGCATGGTGGCCGGGAGGACGGCAAAGGGCAAAACAAGCCTGTTCGCCCTCAATGATCAAATCTGCTGCAGTCAGGGCACTGTCATGCGAGGCTTTGACAGCCTCCCAAGTGCCTTCGACAAAGCCGGTACTGGCATCGATCGAATAGAGTCCAAGCAAAGCATCGATAGAGTCGGGAGCAATATCCTTATACCTGCCTCTCGCAGCCCAAGCGTAAGGAAGAGCGGTGCCCGTGCGCCCGGCTTCCCCCCAAAGCCGCCACGCTGATGCTATAAAATCAATATAAGCAGTTGAGTGAATTCGTTTCGCGATGTCCAAGGACTGCGGCCGTGGGTCAAGAACGGGCCCGAGACGCACCTCTTCGATCCGGCTTGTTATGAACGTTGCACGGGATATATTCTCATAGCCTTCAACAACAGCGCCATTGTAAAATTCGAATTGACCCTGGTGTTTCAGTTGTTTCAGTGAGAAAATCGTTTTCATCGAACATTATCCACGTAGCATATCCCGGATCGGGTGTGTGAAATTAAGAATTCAGTTGATTTTCGTTCGCTGATTGACGGCATAAATACAGATCACCAGCGCCAACGAGATCGCGAAGAACACCGCCGCTATCGCATTCACCTCCGGGGTAATTGTGCGACGCACCTGGCCAAGCATGTAGGTTGGCAGTGTATCCTGGCCGGCCGTCTTTACGAATTCGGTGATCACAACGTCATCCAGCGAAGTGACAAAGGCGAGGATAAAGCCCGCGAGTATGCCCGGGAAAAGCAGAGGCATCGTAATGAAGCGAAACGCGTTCCAGGGCGATGCGTAGAGGTCGCCTGCAGCGCGTTCCAGACTGATATCCATCGTTTGGAGGCGGCCTCGGATCGGAAGATACGCGAACGGCACGCAGAAGGCCGTGTGCGCTACGATCAGATACGCGAGACCAGTATAGCCGGTCCAGCCTCGAAATGTCGCGCTTACAACCAAGAGCGCCACGGCGGTTACAATCTCCGGTACCATCAACGGGACCGAAATTATTCCGTAGGTGAACGTCCACCCTCGAAACTTTGGTCCCCGCGTCATCGCCAACGCAGCAAACGTGCTCACCGCTGTTGCCAGGATGGCTGATATGACAGCAAGTTTCAGTGACAGAATGGAAGCCGCGATGACTTGTTGATTGTTTGCGGCGCTCTGAAACCACCTGAGCGAGAAGCCTCCCCATTTTGCGGCACTGGTCCCGGCGTTGAAGGCAAAGATGAGGGCCACAGCCAATGGTGTGTATAGAAAAATGAACGTAGTCACGGCCACGGCACTGAAGCCGCGCTGATGGGTTACGAGGAAATTCTTAGCCATGTTCGTGTCCGTGGGTGTCGCCATGCCGGATATAGACGAGCAGTGCCACCATCACGATGCCCATAAGGGTCAACGAAAGAGCGGAACCAAACGGCCAATCCCGACCTTGGCCGAACTGCAATTCGATGTAGTTGCCGATCATGAGTTTTCTGCCTCCACCCAGCAGGATCGGAGTGACATAGGTACCAATTGCAGGGATGAATACGAGAATGGAGCCAGCAACAATGCCCGGTCGAGCGAGCGGTACGATGACCTCCAAAAGCACTTTAAATGGATGAGCATAAAGGTCGGATGCCGCCTCGAGCAGGTTTCGATCCAACCGTTCCAGACTTGCGTAGACAGGCAGGATCATCAGAGGAAGATAGACATAGATTAGGCCGATGCAGATCGCAAAGTTCGTGAACAGCATCTGGAGCGGTTCAGCTATCAGTCCTGCCTTGAGTAGGACGGTATTGATGATCCCTTCGTTCCGGATGAGATCCTGAATGGCAAACGTGCGGATCAGGAGATTTGTCCAGAAGGGAACGGTGACAAGTAGAAGCCAGACTTCCCGGTTAAGTGTACTGCGAGTCGCGATGAAATAAGCTGTAGGAAATCCTACAAGCAGACACACGAAAGTAGTCACCAACGATAGAAGAAGTGAGCGAGACAGGATCTCGAGGTTCGTCCCAGATAACGTCAGTGCATCATCGAATAGATCTCGATCAAAGAGCACGCGCGTCCAGGCATCGAAGGATGGTGCAAAATTCACGCCGCCGGTCGGACCCGGAGTCAGGAATGAATAAATCACGATAACCAGAAGCGGTGCAATCGCACCGACAATGACGACCAGCATGGCAGGACTAATCAGGAGCCAGCGCGTTCGGCTATCTGTTTTCGACCGTACCGATTCAAGACTAGCCATCTCTACGTCTCCTCAACCGGGCAAAACCTGGGCCGTGTTCGGCGTGAACCTCACGGAAACGTCATCCCCGATGGCAATGGATGGATTTTCGTCTGGCGTGTTATACTTGCGGACCAACAGAAGGCCAGAGCCGTTGCTCAGTTCGACGGTGTACTGCGTTTCCGGACCGCAGAAACTTACCATCTTCACCGACCCGGTAAGTTGGCTGGCCGGCTCATGTGACAACGGAAAAATTCGCAGATGCTCGGGCCGGACGACGATGTGCACCAGCGCGCCAGGGGCAACGGTATCCTTTGTAGGAATGGCGACTGCGCCGATCCCTTGAAGATCAATCATCGTCCCACGAGCGTCCGGATTGAGACCCCGTCCCTGAAGGAAGTTCGTTTCACCGACAAAATTCGCAACGAAACGATTTGCAGGCCTATTATAGACTTCGTGCGGGGATCCGATCTGCATTATTTCACCTGAGGACAGCACCGCGACACGATCGGACATCGTTAGAGCTTCCTCTTGATCATGCGTCACGAAAATGAAGGTGATGCCCGTCGCGGCCTGAAGCGACTTGAGCTCCATCTGCATTTCCTTGCGAAGTTTGTAATCCAGCGCCGAGAGCGACTCGTCGAGAAGCAAAACCTTCGGCTCTGATGCGAGCGCGCGCGCCAGCGCGACCCGCTGCTGCTGACCGCCCGATATTTGTCCCGTCCGCCGACCGGACAGATTTTCCAGTCGCACCAGTTTCAACATTTCATCTACGCGGGCAGCGATTTCATCGCGGGGCCGTTTGAGCATTCGCAGGCCGAAGCCGATGTTCTCCGCAACCGTCATGTGTGGGAAAAGCGCGTAGTTCTGGAAGACGGTGTTGATGGGACGTCGGAACGGCGGTACTTCCGCGATGTCCTGGCCATCAAGGAGAATGGTGCCGGTTGTCGGGTATTCAAATCCGCCTATCAGCCGCAGCAGAGTGGTCTTTCCGCAACCCGACGGGCCAAGCAATGTGAAAAACTCATTTTTGAAGATGTCAAGCGTGGTACTTTTGACCGCGGTGACGGTGCCATTCCCAGAACCGTAGGTCTTGGTTAACTTTTTCAATCGAATAGCTACGTCCGGTGTAATCTCACCTGTCATATTGTCCTCAACATAAATCGCGCGGCGAGGGCCGATGTAGCAGGTGGAACACGCGCGCTGACGTCGAACCGAATGAAGGAAATCGTTAGCGCGCCGTCGTTCCCGCTGAATTACTTCTGGACGTCCTGCCAGATGCGGCTGTAAAGCTGCGTGATCTTGGGATCGCAAAGTGTCAAAAGCTCACCCTTTGATTCCATGTCTGGTGGAATGACGAGTTCCGGCGCACCCTTCATCTCGTCCGAGTAGTATTTCTCAGCGCCGATGATTGCCGCTCCATATTTGGCATAGACCGAATTCAATGCTGCGTTCTCGGGCGCCATGATAAAATTTTGAAAAAGCTTGGCGTTTTCCAGATTTGGAGCGTCCTTCAGAACCACCACATTGTCTGAGCCATAGGTGAAGCCTTCTCTCGGAAGGCCATAAGCAATACTGTGGTTTTCGGTACGCCGCTTCAGCGCGGAACCACTCCAGTCGAGAGAGGCCGAGACATCCCCGGTGGCCATTCTTTGTATGCCGGCATAATCGATTGACAGCCAGCTCTTCTTGGCTTCGATGAGGCGGTCACGAACCTTGGTGAGCAAAGCCTTGTCGCCTGTGCACCATGTCCCGCCTTCGAACTTGATCGCAGCGAACATGATGTCGTTCATCTCGGGAACGATATTGATCTTCCCTTTCAATTCGCCTGGCGGATCCAGAATCACCTTCCAGGTATTTATGTCGCCTTTGAAGACGGAGGTATTGACGCTTATGCCGCTCGTATACCAGAGCCACGGCACGGAATATTTTCGGCCGGGGTCGAACGCCGGGTCCCGCCACCTCTCTTCGAGGTTCTTGGCATTTTCCATCCGCCCCGGATTTGTTTCAGCTAGCAACCCTTCCTGAATATAGGTCGGGATGAAGCTTTGCGACGGAACGACGATATCGAATCCGGAGGCGCCCTGGCGCACTTTTGCAAGTGCCGTATCGTTGGAATCGAAGTCCGTCAACGTCACATGGACGTTGTATGTCTTTGAGAATTTTTCAATCAGTTCGGGGCTAGTGTATTCGCCCCAGTTATAGATGTTGAGATTGCCTTCCGCCAGGGCGGCGGTGGCGCTCAGGCCAAGAATGAATGCGGCGGATGTGACGGTGAATCTCATTTTCCCCTCGCTAGTTTTCCGGCGCTATAATCCGGGATTCCGCCATTTCGAAAGCTGCAGAGTTTCCGAGAATGCTCTGTTGCGGCTTCAAGATTGTGCAGGCTGCTTGCCTCTCGTCTAGCCATCCCCTCTGCTTAAAAGGGAGGCAGTTAACGGGTCATGCCGGCCGCCAAAGCCCCTCGCCGATCAGGTCTCGTGCCGTGGCTTCAATCCCTTTGCGAAGCGCATCGGTCATCATGTCGATTTGCGAGCGGCTAATGGTGAGCGGCGGCGACATGACGCACATGTTGATGAGGGGCCGGACGAGAAGCCCATTCTCCTGGCAATGAAAGTCGATCCGCTTACCGACAGTCAAATCGAGATCGAGAGGATTCTCGGCTTTGGCATCGGCAACACATTCGATGCCCGCCATAAGGCCGGCGCCACGGACCTCGCCCACGAGCGGAAGTTCCTCCAGCGTTCGCAACTGCTCCTGAAAATAGGGGCCGATTTCACGCGCATGCTCGAGGAGGCCGTCTTCCAGCAGTTCGATATTGCGGATTGCGACCGCGCAGCCGATGGGGTGGCTGGAATAGGTCAGACCATGCACGAAATTGGCGTTAGGATGGTTTGAGCGGCGAAGTTCGGTGAACAAACGCTCCGACACCATGACGCCACCCAGGGGAAAATATCCTGAGGTGACACCCTTTGCGAAGGTTATCATATCCGGCCGGATCCCGAACGCATCCTCCGACGCAAAAATATGGCCGAGCCGTCCGAACGCTGTTACAACCTCGTCCGCGATAAAGAGGATGTCATTCTCTGCGCAGAGTGCACGCATACGGCTGAGATAGTTCGGCGGCGACATCAAGACTCCACCGCTTGCCTGAATCGGTTCGGCAACAAAGGCCGCGATCCGGTCAGCACCTTCATGCTCGATGAGCGAGCGAAATTCATCGACGAGGAAATCTTCAAAGGCCTCCACTGACAGGTTGGCAGGCCGATGGAAAGGGTTAGGGCAGGTCAGTTTTCTCACGAGATCGCTTGCGCCATCCATCCAGTCGTGATCCCGGGGGCGACCGTTCAGCGATGCGGTTAGGTAGGTCGACCCATGGTAGCTTCCTTGGCGGGACACCAGTAACTTCTTTTGCGGCAGACCACGTACATTGTTGTAGAACTGCACGAGCCGTATCGCAGTTTCGACCGCGGACGAACCGCCTGTTGTAAGAAACACATGATTGAGATCGCCCGGCGCCCGCGCCGCAAGCATCTGCGCAAGCTTCTCCGCTGGCGCATTACTCGTATACCATGGCGTGGAGTATGTCAGCGACATCGCCTGTTCGTGCATTGCGTCCGCCAGGGCCTGGTTGCGATGCCCAACGTTGATGCACCACATGCCCGCGGGTCCGTCGATCAATTTTCTGCCGCTCTGGTCAAAGACGAAGATATCTTCAGAAGACTTGATGAGCTCGCGAGCTTCGGCACCGATACTCCCCGCTGTCGGGGCGGCCTGAATCAGATGAAAACGCTCGTTACGGGGAGCATCGGTCTCCGGTTGCGAAAGTGCTGGTTCAACCATAGCAATTCTCCACGTCCTTAATGCCAAGATATGTCACAATCGAGCATTAAACACGGTGCCGCTCTAGCCACCGCGCACGGCGAGGTTGCCTAAATAATGAACATTATCCTTATGGTTCACGCAAAAACGTTTTACCGAAGGCCCGAACTTTTTGCGAATGCTGTGAGACGGAAGGCGGCGCGATCGGCAACAACGTGCCGACTTTGCTCATGAACGGCTCATCGGCACCCCCGCCGACCTGAGCGTTAACACCGGCCCTTAAGCAGGCTTGGACGCTCCTTCAAGATTGGCGAACATGTGGTCGATATTGAGGAAGCAGACCATGCCGTGCTCAAGGGGAATGATCCCGTGGGAAAAAGCTGGATCAAATGTCCTGCCGAGGTCGGGCACTGGCTGGATCCGGTCATTGGCGACCGATAGGATATCGGAAACCCGATCGACCACCAGGCCGATAATGTTATCACCAATTTCCGCCACAACGATGGCACCGCGATCGGTATGGGTTGCGCTGCGAATCCCAAGCTTTGCCGCAAGGTCGATAACCGGGATCACGGAACCGCGCAGATTCATCACACCAAGAACATCACGCGGCGCGTGGGGCAGCGGCGTCGCCGCCGCCCATCCCCTGATTTCCCGGATGGCAGTCGTCCGGATACAGAATTGCTGCTCGCCGAGATGGAAAGCTATGATCTCAAGCGTCGCGCCATCGAACACGGCCTCCATCAGAACTCCCCCCATTCCTTAGCCGCGGCAGCGGCTGCGCCACGCCCGCCGAATGCTCCAGCGAGTTTCTGGGTCAGAGCGCGAGCAGGCGAAGCAACGGGTTTGCTGTCTTGCTGCGCAGCACGAGGTGCGGAGACCTGGCCGCCGAGGTTAAAGCGAGCGATGAGCTGAGCCAAATTGGCCGCCTCGTCAGCAAGCCGGTTGGTGGCAGCCGTGGATTCCTCCACCATCGCCGCATTCTGTTGTGTCGTCTGGTCCATCTGGCTCACTGCGGTGCTGACTTCGGACAATCCGGTCGATTGCTCGCGCGTGGCCGTGGCGATCGAATGTACGTGCTCATTGACCTTGATGACATGGCCCTGGATCAGACCGAGAGCCTCGCCGGTTGCCGTGACCAATTTGACACCCGTATTCACCTCGCCACCAGATCTGTTGATCAGTGTCTTGATATCCTTGGCGGCCGTCGCGGAGCGCTGTGCAAGCTCACGCACTTCCTGGGCGACGACGGCAAAGCCTTTGCCCGCGTCGCCAGCACGGGCCGCTTCCACGCCGGCATTGAGAGCGAGAAGGTTTGTCTGGAAGGCGATCTCATCGATAACATTGATGATCTGGCTGATTTCACCTGATGCTTGCTCGATGCGCCCCATTGCAGCAACTGCATCTTTGACAACGTCACTCGACTGCTCAGTGCTCCTGCGCGCTTCGTCAACCATGAGACTGGCTTCGGTTGCCCGCTCCGTGGAGCTTTTCACAGCAACGGTAATCTCCTCGAGAGCAGAAGAAGTCTCCTCCAGCGCGGCGGCCTGCTGCTCCGTCCGCTTCGATAGATCGCCAGAAGCCCTACGCATTTCGCCTGCGCCGCCATTGATCGTGTCGATCGCCGAACGAACCTCACCGAGTACGGAGCGGAGATTCGACATGGTGGTGTTGACATTATGCTTCAGCTCGCCGAAAGCGCCCTGAAATTCACCGCGCATGTTCTGCGTCAGATCACCATCGGCGAGTGCCGAAACAACGCGGCGCGTTTCAGCGACACCAAGATCGACGGATGTCACAAGCTCATTGACGCTTGCAGCAAAACGATCGAGATCGGCATTGTCGTAACGCTTGGTGATACGCTGCGTGAAGTCACCGGCAACAGCGGCCGAGACCACGTCGCCGATGCTCGACTGCAGATCGGCACTCTTGGCCTGCAATGCCGCTTCTTGCGCATTCATCTCCCGCACCTTGATGCCGTTCTGCTTGAACACCTCGACAGCACGTGCCATCGCGCCCAGTTCATCGCCGCGCTCGGAACCGGGAACATCGACCGCGAGATTGCCATCGGCCAGCACGGTCATCGTCTCAGTCAGACCATTCAGCGGTCGCACAATTTGCGTGCTGGTCACGTAGACGCTGAGCAAAAGCGCAAACAAGGCACCCGCACCGAGAACAGCATAGGTGGTCACAATCGTCGTGCGGGTGACGACCCTCGCCGCATCGTCCTTCCGCTTCAGCTCCGACCTCGCCCAATCGTAAAGCGTGTTGGAATCAGCATCGAATTTCCGACGCGCGGGCCTGAATGTGTCCTTGGTAAGCTGGAAGGCTGTTGTCTTGTCTTTGACCAAGGCTACCTTCTGGATCGGCCCCGCCAAGGCCCGCAGGGCCGCGAGATCAGTTGCCAATTTTGCAAAGTCGTCCCTTCGCCGGGGATAATGGCTTGCCGCCTGGTCGATGAACTTGGTCGTTTCGTCAAAAACCTGCGTTAACTCTTCGACGGATTTCTGCATGTCGGCCGGATCCGTCTCTGCGATCATGCGATACAGAACACGACCAATCGCGTCCGAATTGCCAGTGATCTCGGCCAGTTTTATCGATCCCTCGACGTCGCTATCGACCAGTGCGGTGTATGTGTTGTCGATCAATCGCAATTTGTCGGCTTCATAGATACCGACGCCCGTGCCGATCGCGACCGTCACGAGAGTTAATATCAGCAATTTCCTGCCGATCTTTAGAGATTTCAATGTATTCGCGAGCATAGACGGCAACCTCTCTTGCGCTAGCGAGCGCAACGAAATGTTGATTCACGTAAGGATGTAGATGGTGAATCCGTTAATTGGCATTTTCCGAAACGATTCAAATCATTTAAATCATAAAATATACTTATATTCGATAAGTACAGTTCTCATTCGATATTATACTTTATAATAGTTGGTTAATAAAAACTTTTTAGATCGAGAAGCTCGTACTTACATGCGTATTTTGGATAGAGAGTTCAGAAACTGGCCTAACGTTGCCTTCTCATGTTTATCGAAGGTAGGGGGTCGAAGCGGGCGCCAGGCAATTACAAGGAAACAGATGATTTCCTCTAGCGCTGTCACCCTCGAAATTACAAAGACGAACCAGCGATTTCATGCGCGTGCAACGATGTTTTTGCGCGGCATGGACGAGGAAAGGGTGGCAGAGCAAAAGCAGCAGCCAATATAGACGGGTTTGCGCTCGAAGTTTCGGATGCACACCAGGTATAGCTGTCTTATCGCCGCCGTCTTGTTTCGGACGGCTTCTCTCCAAATGCTGCCTGGTAGGTTGCGGAGAAGCGACCGAAATGGAAGAAGCCCCATTTCAAGCATAGCTTCGACAGGGGTTCGTTGTTTCCGGAATCCAAGAGATCATTTCTGACCGACATAAGCCGCATTTCACGCAGAAACTCTGACGGTGAACGGCCCTTGAATGTCCTGAACCCGATTTCCAATGCTCGAACGGATACTTCGGCAGCCTCCGCCACTTCCCTTATTAACAACGGCTTACTGATATTCATCTGCATGAAATCGATTGCGCGACGAACATGCCTTGGGGATATAAGATGGATTTTCTTTTGCAAAAGATGAGAATGCGCATGAGGGACTGCACGGATAATCAGGTCGGCCATTGCTTCTGTCAGATTCGACAACGCAATCGGGCACTGCAGAAGTGGCCCTCCGTCCTTGACACCGAAATAGATCGTTTGCCATAACATGTTGAGTAGATTTGTTGGCTTTTCCTGCAGGTCAAGCGCTTGCCCTATATCAAGACGACCCACCAGCGGCGCCTCAAAGGCCGCAGCATACGCTTGCGCAATTGCTGCCCAACTCAATTGCAAACTTTCGGATAAATGATAGCCTGGCGCAACGGAGATAATGTCCGGCTCATGATTGTTGATAAGCAAAAGTTTGCCCGGCGTTCCAACCACTTCTCGGGAAAGTCCGGAAACGGTGATCGCACCCGAACGAGTCAATACCAATGAGAGCGTCTCTGGTGTCTCCGAAGCAGTCCGAGCACACCAGCCGCCGTTATCCCGATTGGTTACCAATGACAATCTCTCATTGGCCCAAAAATTAACCTGCCAATCTAGCGGCTCGTCCCGGCCGAGACGCCATCCATCAAATGAACCGTAGCCCTGTGTCAAGGCTGCGACCATCTCGTCAAAGCTCGAACCTTTCAACGTCTGCATGCCAGTTCCAATCTCATCCTTTGCGATTGACGGTATCGCTGGCCGTCACGTTAACTGTTGGCACTTTTCTTGTGCCCAGTATCCGAAGCATGACACTACGATGGCTTTAGTGGTAGTTTTGATCGCGGAGGGATGGGTGAAGCGCATATAGGCGCCTACATCGCAACGAGAGGTTCGCAGATAGATTTAGGCATGTCAGAGGGCTTATTCCTTTAACGTCTAAACAGCGCTGCTTGCTTCGATTGCTACTACTCGTTTTACTGAAGGAATTCGGTCCCCAAGGCTCCGCATTCTCTGTCAGCTATTCTATTCAAGTCTAAGTGGGTTGTTTCATGCCATTTTATGCCCTGCATTCAGCCCCCCAATTACCGAGCGCCCTTCCCAGGCGATCCAGTTGGCGATTAGGTTCTATCGTAGACTAGTTGCTTGATGAAAGTCGGGCATTGCCCCGCTTTGATGCGCTGGAGCGCTTTCTGCTTTTATTGGATACACGCGCGCAAAACGTCTACAACCTATCGGATTTCCCGTCTCTTGCATCGTCAATTTTCAACGCGTTCGCTACTGTAAGGGACCATAGAGCATCGGCCAAGAGGTGCTGCGGCGAACCGCTCATTTCAACCGAGCTCATTTGCCAATCGTCGCTTTCTGCCCGTGGAATTGCTAAAAAATCGCCAACAGGCGCTGTTTGCGCGGCGCCTCCATACACGGACGAATCGCCTCCGCGCCTGCTTTGATAGAAATTTTGTCTTATGTCTGATGTCGCATTCATTGTCGTCACAGACTTGACTCCGCGCTACCCTGTTCCCACTCAAGCCACGATTTTACGAGACGGAGCTGACGCGAAAGCTTTTCCACGCAGTCGACACATATCCCGCATCCGAACGGACGATCCGATACGCGCAAGCGAATTGCGGAGAATATGTATAACTCGAGCCGAATCTTGCGCAGGACACGGCACATGGGATTTGCTGCTGCCGATCGTCATGATGACGATCGGCGCCATGGCCGTTGCGCAATGCGACAGCATTCTCCCCCCAACGCTTCGAGCCATGGCGCCCCAGATCCGTCCATTTGAGGATTGAGGTAAGCGCTCATCCAAGAAGGCGATCACGGATCAAGACATAAGGACAACGTGGCATCGGAACACCGCGTGGCCACACAGGTGAAATTTCAAAAATCGGTTGAACGCAAGAGAGAAGACCGCTGACGCCAGTCGTCTCCAGCATCCGGCCGGAATCCGATCCCCCGATGCTAGGCAACACGGACTTGCTTCCCGTTAGAAGGGGTTCACACCCCGCAAAATGGCCTCGGTGCCGCGGTCTGCATAGATACATTGACCGATGAGCATGGACGATTCTGGGCCGACCAGAAACCTTGCGATTTCCGCGAGCTCGATCGGTTGGGACAGCACGTTCTCCGCCTGGGGATGCATCGCCAGCAGATATTGTCTCTGGACGTCATTATCGAGCGTCGAGCGGGTCATCGGCGTCTCAGTCAGGCCGGGAGCGATGGCATTGACCTTGATCCCTCTCCCGCCCCAGTCGGGCGAGACGGCGAGATGCCTCATCCAGCGATTGATGGCGACCTTGGTCGCGCAGTAGAACTCGGTCGGATCTTCCGAGCTCGGATAGCGTCTCACTATCTCGGTCAGGTTGCGCTTTAGAAGCAGCGCAACGATTTCCTCGTTGGGCTTCTCCAGGGACATTCTGGAAGACGTTACGACCACCCTGGGGGCCGTAGACATCAGGAGGAGCGGATGAATACCTTCTACGAGGTCTATTGTTCCAAAGAAATTCACGAGGAGCGTGGCTCCAACAGGACCGCCGAGCCCTGCCCACGTCACGATCCCGTCGACGCCGTCTTTCAAGCTTTCCTTAAGTAGGGCCACCGCCTCCGCCCGCCCCTCTATTGTGGCAAGATCCGCGTTGATATCTGCATTCCGAATGTCGACTCGAACCACTCGGTCGCCTCTAGACTCAAGAAGCTCGGCTGTGGCCTTGCCAATTCCGCTCGCTGCACCGGTAACAACAATCGATCTATTCACTTTTTCCTCCTGTTCCTAATTGGTGCGCCCTTGGCACACCGGTTCCATTCATGCTCTTGTTTGTACTGGGACAGAGAAAGCCGCCGGCCCACAGACAACGCTATCGAAATGAACATGCCCTCATCTCATTGAGGCCGGTTCGATCATGATCGCGATGGCGCATCACCCCACGGATCAATCATCACTTTGCACTCGTGACTCGGAGTTCTCAGTCGCTCAAAGACGCCCGGCAAAATATCGAGGCTAACGACGTTCGTGATCATGGCACGTGGCTCGACATGACCGGCGGCAAGGGAGTCGATGGCGATCTGATAGTCGCGCAAGGAATAAAGTATCGGAAACTTCAGAACCACCTCGCGCATTGCTGCCTGCGCAGTCACGAATGACTCCGGCGCCATGCAAAAGCCAAGAGAGACAACAGTGCCCCTTGGCCGGACCATCGATACCGCTGCGCTCAGAAGACCGGGCTTGCCGACGCATTCGAAGACGAATTCCGCCCTAGCTTCCCTGCCCTCGCCGCCTTGCTGACCGTCTTGGGCCGCTGGAGGACGGCTGCCTTCAGCGCCCATCGCCATCGCCATTTCAATGCGAGCGGGGTTCCCCTCGACAACCTCGATTCGCGATGCTCCGAAACGTCGAGCCCAATATATCACCGAAAGGCCAGAAACTGATATGCTCTGCGGGCCTCAATCGGAGAAGGCTCATGAAATCACTAGGTCCATATCGGCGGCATTCGACGCCGTTCAAATTGCAGCTTCGTCAGGATATTCGAAGCGGTGTCATCGGACGGCGAGATGCGCAATGTACTTACGGCGTCTCGGTCAACCTCATTCAGTTGTGGCGTTAGCGTCGGGTTAACGAGTCTGTCGGGAGCGGGTTGGTATTTGGTGGCAAAGACCGAAATCTCTCCTGCTCCCTTCAGACGCCATCGTTTTCCAGCCGAGATTATCGCCCATGCGGTGTGGCTTTATTACCGGTTTCCGCTGAGCCTTCGTGATCTCGAAGATCTGCTTGCCGAACGCGGGATTGAAGTATCGTTTCAGACAGTGTCGGAATGGGTGATGAAATTTGGCCTCACGTTCGCTTATCAACTCCGGCAGCGATCACGCGGCAACTTTGTCGACAAATGGCATCTTGATGAACTCGTCGTGTCGATCAAGGGCAGGAAATACTGGCTGTGGCGTGCCGTCGACGCCGAAGGCTTTATTCTCGATGCGCTTTTACAACGCCGTAGGAACAACAGCGCTGCGCTGCGGCTGATGCGCAAGCCGCTCGAAAGCCAGGGAGGCATGCCCAGGGTTGATGGTCACCGACAAGCTGCGCTCCCATGCTGCCGCGAAAGCCAGGTTGATGCCCGGCGTTGAGCATCGATCGCACGAGGGGTTGAACAACCGCGCCGAAAATTCTCATCTTCCGCTGCGGCGACGAGAAGGCGGATGATGCGCTTCAAATCGGCGCGGCAATGTCAAGGTTTCGCCTCGACACAGGGCCAGATCGCCAACCTCCTTCATCTCCATCGGAAACATCTCACTGCCGCAGACCGCCGAAAGCTTCGCGCCAGCGCCGTCAACACCTGGCGTGAAATCGCATTGTCGACCGTGCTCTGAAATTCGGAACCGCCTGCCTTCCGCGGCCACGATCCGCTAAGGCGACGCCACCTTTGTGCATAAGGAAAACCTAGTCCGGCCTCACCACCCCTCAAGACGATGATTGTTCTGTGGCTTCAAGGACATATGCATCCCATTAAAACTTGACATCTTTTATCATGTTATTTAGCGGTTTTGTGCCGATGGTCGCGGCTTACGAGATCAGGCGATGACTGGTTAGGGGATTTTTACATGAAGTTTATGTTGGGGTGCACAGTCGTTATAAGCGCTGTGGCAAACGGTGCCGCATACGGGCAGAGTGCCACCGAATTGGCACCAATAGTGATTACCGCGAAGAAAGACGCCACGTCCACGATCGGAACCCTGCCGGAAGAATATGCAGGCGGCCAGGTTGCGAAAGGCGCACGCCTAGGGGCTCTGGGAAACCGGGATTTCATGGAGACCCCTTTTAATGTGACTGGGTATACATCTCAGAAAATCGAGGACCAGGGTGCCCAGACCGTGGGCGAGGTGATGGACAACGATCCGTCTGTCAGAAATACCCACTCCTCCGGGGGGATGTTGGACTCTTTCTACATCAGAGGCTTTCCGGTCGGCGAAGGCAACGCCGGCGAAATCGCGTTTGATGGGATTTATGGCATCGCCCCTACGTACCGGGTCTTCACCGAATATGCCGAGCGGGTCGAGGTGCTAAAGGGTCCGACAGCTTTCCTTTACGGAATTTCTCCCAACAGCGCCGTCGGCGGCACCATCAACATCGTTCCGAAGCGGGCGCTCGATGAGGATCTGACGCGGCTGACGACAGATTACGCTTCCGACTTTCAGGGCGGTGTTCATGTCGACGTGTCGCGGCGGTTCGGCGACGAACGGCAATTCGGTATTCGTCTTAACGGCAGTGTCCACGGTGGCGACACCCCGATTGATGATCAGACACGGGACTTTTACGTCGGAGCCCTGGCTCTTGATTATCAAGGGGAAAATCTTCGAGCCACACTCGACGTAATCGGACAGCGCGAAACTTTTGACGCGCCGCAACGTCCCTTCTTTCAAACCACCGGCTTGATTGTGCCGAGCGCGCCCGACGGATCGCTCAATGTCCAGGAGCCGTGGGAGTGGTCGAAGAGTACGGACCGCTCGGTTTTGGGCCGGGTCGAATATGATGTGACCGACGATATCACCTGGTTTGGCGCCGTCGGCGGCGGCAATTCCCATGTGCACCGCCTTTTTGGCCTGCCAACCATCCTCAACCCGGCAGGCGACGTCAGCATTACGCCACAGAATGCGGTGTTCGACGTCGATAGACTGACGGCAGAAACGGGCATCCGCGCCAAGTTTGACACTGGGCCGATCTCCCACATGATGACCGTGCAGGCGAGCTATCTCCACCAGAGCCTCGATCGTGCGATCGTTTCGGGCACTGCCCAGCTGAGCAACATGTACGACCCTGTCCGTCGTATCGAGCAGTTCGTCGCCAATCCCAGTTCAGTGCCGAAGGTCTCTGAAGCCAGGCTGTCCGGTATCGGCCTGTCGGACACCTTGTCGATGCTCGACGAGCGCGTGCAGCTCACTCTCGGCGGTCGCTTCCAGCAGATCGACTCGAAGAACTTCAATGCGACAACAGGCGCCGTGTCGTCATCTTCGGATGAGGATGCCGTCACGCCCCTCGTTGGCCTCGTTGTCCGTCCCTGGGACGAGGTTTCCTTCTATGCCAACTACGCGCAGGGTCTGAGCATAGGCGATACCGCTCCCACCACGGCCATCAATGCGGGCCAAACGCTCGCTCCATACAAGACTACGCAATACGAGATCGGTACCAAAGTCGACCTCGGACAGATTGCCATGACTGTCAGCGCATTCCAGATCGAGAAGCCCTTCGGCCAGTTGGAGCCAAGCGGCGGCGGCCAGCTCTTTACCGCCGGCGGGGAACAGCGCAATCGCGGCGTTGAGTTCAACGTGTTTGGCGAAGTCACGGACGATTTGCGCTTGCTTGGCGGCTTGATGCTGATGGATGGTGAACTGACGAATACCTCGAGCGCTGCGACCCGCGGCAAGCGCCCGGTCGGCGTGCCAAAGATCCAGGCGAACATCGGGGCGGAATGGGATGCGTCTTTCCTGGAAGGCCTGACGCTGACGGCCAATGTCATTCACACCGGCGAACAGTATATCAACACCACGAACACGCTAAGGATCCCTTCCTGGACGCGGCTTGATCTCGGCGCGCGCTACAAGACGGAGATCGAAAAGAGGCCCGTCACATTCCGGGCCTCCGTCGAAAACGTCTTCGATAAGGATTATTGGTCTGGGGTCGCCAGCTTCAGCACGATCGCCCAGGGTGCGCCGCGAACTTTCAAGGTATCGATGACCACGGACTTCTGAGGCGATTGAAAATAGCCTAGGCAGGCTTCATACTGCATCATCGACGATCAGGTGAAGCTTGCCTTGAGAACATGTCTCGAGACGGCTTTTCACACGAAATGCCACCTCGAGATTTCCGGGCGTCAGCACTTCGGTGACTGGGCCGAAAGCATGCAATGTTCCATGCGCAAGAATGGCGATCTTGTCTGCAAACTTCATCGCCAGATTCAGGTCATGCACGGCGATGATGACGAGTAGTCCCTTTTCCTTCGCCAGTGAGCTGACATGCCTCATGACGTCGAATTGACGATGGAGATCAAGGGCGCTCGTCGGCTCGTCGAGAAGTAGCACCGTCGGAGTGCGGACAACGCATTGCGCAAGGGCCACGAGCTGGCGCTGACCGCCGCTTAACTCCGAAACATATTCCGACGCGAGATTTGCGATTTGCAAAGCGGCCAATGCTCGCTCGACCTCATGGAGATCCGCATCAGCCAGCTTCCAGCCGCTGGTCTGCTTGCGCGCCAAAAGCACGGCTTCGAAGACGGTCAACGCCGCTCCGCTCACCTGATCCTGCGGCATGTAAGCGATCGCGGTTTCGCGATCGTCGACACCCGCCAGCCAACATTCTCCGGTGCCCGGAAGAATGCCGGCTATACGGCGCAGAAGCGTCGACTTGCCCGCAGCATTGGCTCCGATCAGCGCGATGATTTCTCCTCCGTGGCATGGAGGCAAGGATACCTCGCGGAGGACAGATCGTGCGCCGTAAACCGCCCCCAACGCGTTTGTGCTGAGTACTACCACGTTTCCCGCCCTCCCTTCAGGATAAGATAAAAGAAGATCGGCAGGCCTATGACGGCGGTTATGACGCCGATCGGTAAAACCGCGCCCGGCACGAGAACTTTCGCCATCGTGGAACTGGAAGACATGATCAAGGCTCCGATCATGGCGCTGGCAGGAAGCAGGTGCCGCTGATCCTCACCGACAAGCATCCTCGCAATGTGTGGCGCCACAAGTCCGACAAACCCGATCGTTCCGACAAATGCGACCGGGATGGATGACAGGAGCGATATGAGCACGAGCGTTTCCAGTCGAAGGCGACGAACCGGGACTCCAAAGGATGCCGCGCGAGCCTCTCCGAGCCGAAGTGCCGTCAACTGCCAGCGTCGATAGACGAAGATGGGAATGGTGAGAACCAGGACGGCGATTGTCACGGCAAGCTTCGGCCAGGTTGCCTTGGTCAAGCTGCCCATCGTCCAGAACACGATGGAGGCAACAGCCTGATCGTTTGCAAAATACTGAACCATCGCCAATGCGGTATTGAAGCTGAACACCAGCGCGATGCCGAGCAACACGATCGTCTGGACAGAGCTTCCCCGCCGCAATCCCACTGAATGGATGATGAGGGCAGATCCAAGTGCCATGATAAAAGCATTGACCGCAACGATATATTCGCCGGCGACTGGAATGAAGGACAGGCCGAAAGCGAGAGCGAGCGCCGCACCGAAGCTTGCTGCAGACGAAATTCCAAGAGTGAACGGGCTCGCGAGCGGGTTGTTAAGGACCGTCTGCATCTGAACGCCGGCGGTCGCCAACGCCATTCCGACGACAATAGCCATGAGGGCTGACGGCATCCGAATGGACCAGATCACAACACGCATCTGGGGCTGCGCATCCGCGGGCATCAGCGTGGTCTTCAACACATCGTCCAGTCCGTACCAGGCTGGACCGGTGGCAATATCGGCGAGAAACGCAAAGACTACGCCTGCAAGCAGCAGACAAAGCACAAGATGTTTTCTGAGGTTTGCCAGGCGATAGCGGCCGACCGCATTACCGTGGCCCATGGCTCTCTGGGTTTCAGTCATTGTACTTGGGCATCGAGGCTGACGGCGTAGCCGGGTTGATAGGCGATCGGCAGGAAGCGCTTGTGATATTCAGCGAACGTCTTGTCCGGGTCGAGATCGGTGAAGAGATCGGGGTGAAGCCATTTTGCAATCCATTGGACCGCGATAAATTCGTAGGGGCTGTTGTAAAACTGGTGCCAGATGGCATGGAAATTGCGCTTCGTCTGCGCCGTTGTCCCGGCATAAGCATCCCGCATCGTATACCACTCGAGCTTCTTCCTCGAGGCATCCAGATCTGCATTTGGGCCAACAGGAATCCAGCGGCCGCCAGGCACGTAGGCTTGCCAATCGGCGCTGGTGACAATGACCTGATCGGGATTGGAGACGACCACCTGTTCGGGACTGAGCTGCCCGAATGTCGAAGGCAGAAAATCACTGCCAATATTGTGCCCGCCTGCCAGATCGACATATTTGCCGAAATTCTCGGCGCCGAAGGACAGGCAGCAGTCCTCCGTATATCCGCCGATACGCTCGATGAAAACCTTTGGACGCCCCGGCTTCGTCTTGGCAAGCACGTCCTCGACCCGTTCCATGGCCTGTTTGCGGAACGCGATCACGTCTTCGGCTCGCTCCTCGCGCCCCATGATCTTGCCGAGCAGCCGGATGGTCGGGTCCGTATTCTGAAGTGGATTGTGCCTGAAATCGATATAGAGGACCGGTATGTCGAGAGATGCGAGTTTCTCGACATACTGAGCGTCTTCATTGGCCTGTTTGGCTTCCAGGTTGAGGAGAACCACGTCTGGTTTCTTCACGATCGCGGATTCGATATCGATCAGACTTCCTTCATTTCCCTTGAAGGTCGGCAATTTCGCAAGCTCGGGGAATTTGTCGAGATATTGCTTGTAGGTCGCGGGATCAGCTTCGATCAGATCGTTACGCCATGCGACGATCCGCTGCAGCGGATCCTCTCTGTCGAGCGATGCGACCAGATAGAGCTGTCTGCCTTCTCCGAGCAGCATCCTGCCGACGGGTACCTTAATTTGCACATCACGCCCGGCGATATCCTTGACGGTAATCGTCGTTTGCGGAACCGCATCATTTTCTGCGCGAGCAGAGAGCGCGGCGATCGGCGTCAGCAACAGGATTATCGCAAACGCGTGGATGCGAAGGCAGGTCACAGGGAATCTCCAACAGGTAGCCGCGGGCGTGCACACAACCACAGGCCGACGGCAGTAAAAAGGGATACTGCGTAAAGCAGCGACACGAGAGGGAAAACGCTTGCAAGTCCGAATATCTGGGTAGTGCCTGCTCCGATGGCTATCCCCGCCACTGATGCGATCTGCTGCCAGGACTGGGCAGTGCCTAGCACCGAGCCCTGACGACCATCGGCTGTCGCTGCGGAAATCAGCGCCACGAGAATGGGTGTCGTACCACCCAACAGGCTGCCCCAGAGCAGATAGATCACGGCGAAATATTCGATGGAGCGAGTGAGGCCGGCAAGACTGGTGAGCAATGCGCATCCACCAGCAATCAGGATCATCCAACCAAGGATGAAGCTTGCCGAACGGTCATTGAAAAATTGCGCCCAGAGCGGAGCCGCCACGACAAAGCCGAGCGCTAGGAGGCCATAGCTGAAGCCAGTGACCCAGTGAGGTGCGCGAAAGACCTCAACCATGTACAGCGCAAAAGGCACCTGCAAGACCATTCGGCTGGCAAGCATCATCCCCATCAATGTCAACAGGCTCCAGACGGGCGCCGTGGCACGCCCTTTGGCGACATGATCTTGCCGCACCAGGGCTCGGTCAGTTCTGCTCGCCTGCGCCTGCGCCTGCGCCTGCGCCTGCGCCTGCGCCACCACCACCGCCACCGGTCGCGGCAAGATCGCCCAAGCGGCAATGGCACAGACGGCGCAGATGAAACCGGCCGCCAGGTTGATCGTCGTGAAGGAGGATGCATCCAGGATGAGGCCGCCCAGAAAAGCACCGCCGAGCGAACCGACATTGGTCGCCACCTGAAGCCAGGTCAGAAGCACCCCTCGGTTACGGCCGCCTGTAATCTGGATGCCATAGGCCTGGGCCGGCGCGATATAGCCGGCGCAACATCCCTGCAGGAACCGCAGGAGCAGGATCAGCCAGACATCCTGAGCAAAGGAAACGAGGATCTGGGTGATCGCAAGCCCGGCGAGCGCTCTGACCATCATCAGGCGGTTGCCGTACCGGTCACCCATCCGTCCCCAGAGCGAGCTGGTCAGAGACACGCCGAGCATGGGGCCTACATAGACCCCGATTCCGGCCAACGCGAAAATTCCACCGGAGGACGACAATTCCTCGATGCGCAGTGGCCAGAACGGGCCGCTCATCTCCATGGCCCCCATGGAGATGAATTGCAGGCCGAAGAGAATAGCAAAGACCGGCCCGAAGCCGCGAATAACCGCGATAGTCCCCGTCATGGCGTCTCTGTCAGCGGGTTTGGCAGTTCGTGCTCTACGCGATAGTCGCGATACCGCTCGAGATGCATGCGTAAGACAGACCGTGTTGGCCAGGGACGATTGAGAAACGCTTCCCGCTCCTCCAGCCAGAACGCGTCCGACAGCATGCGGGATCGAACCCGATCAAAAGCATCTTCGGTCTGCTGTCGCAGGATCACCCATGCTTCGCTGAGCCCGAAATGTTCGTTCAGGCAAAGCGCCACTTCATGGAGATGGCAAACGAAACATGCATCGATGACGAACGACCGAACAAGAGCGATGTCGTCGTTGAAGGTGGTCGGCAAGATACCGGCGCGACTAAAGGGCTTCAGCTGATATCCTCGGGCCTCGAACAAGGGAGCGAAGCTCCGGCCATCACCAAAGTCTCGAATGACCAGACGCTGCGGGCGCCCTGACGGATCGAAGAGGACCGTGCTGTTCTGCTGGTGAGCTTCGAAAGCGATGCCATACAAAAGATACATGGCGATCGTTGGCCCTAGAACGACCGCGGCGTAGGTGCGAAAGAATTCCGCGGCTGCTGGCCGATCGTTGCCCATGCGCGCGATCAGTTCGCAGATCAGTGGCCGGCCATCGACGGGGCTTGCCGCCAACAAGGCGGCCACCGTGACAGGCAGCAGGCCGTCCTTGCGTGAGATGGCAGCGACTTCGCGATAGACGACCGAAAGGAAACGGCCAGGATGTTCGTCGCCTGTTTCGGGATGGTGGAGGATCGCACCGAGCTCTTCGCGGAAAAACTCCAGGTTGCTGCCAATGGCTTCGTCCGCAGCGAGAATATCGGAGATTAGGGTGCTGAGCCTCGGCCCCATGTGAATGGACTTTGCCTGCAAAGTCCGCATTTCGCTTGTCATCCAGACTGCGACGGGCAGCTTGATAAATGGTCTTGCCTCTTCCAGGTCCGGCAACATCGTGCGAAAGGACATGGATGGGATTGTGGCAATCTCCGGTCCATCGACCAGAAGCACACCGGCAGCGATCTCGTCGGCAAATTCACGGCGGACAAAATGATCCAGGTGCCAGGCATGGATCGGCAAGGGCAGCCAGTCCGCAGGCGTTTGCCCCTTTTCTGTCAAGGCGTTCACCCACGCGTCCCAAAGCTCCGGATAATTGTGGCGGAACCAGCCGTTATAGCTGTCTACGTGGGACATCATCTCGACATAGGCCCAGTCCTGCCGCAGGGCGGCTATGCGCAGATTGACGCGTGCGCCGAACTCCGGCGACAGAGCCTCGACCTCCCGCGCCGAGAGGCCGGGCTTCGATTTCCAGGTCGGGTAAAATGGATGTCCTTCCAAGGATCCCCACTGGTCCAGCAGCATGGCCGCCTGATGGACAGGGTGTGTGCGCTGAAGATGGGAAATAAGGCCGGTGTCTCCGTCATCAGCTATTTTCCGGCTCAGGGATTCAATCCAGTTTTCCCGGTGGCGACGGATCAATGCGTCGTTTTGCATGCTGTTGTCGATATCGGCAAGCAGGCGAGCGATCCCGTCCGAGGCCGGTTCGACCGACCAGTCCGCCGAGCTTTCGGCGATGAGATCCGCAGGTTCATCCAGTCGTCGACGCCTGCCCTTGTCGTCGATGACGTCGATCACGCCACGGTTCAGCATCGTATTGGCCGGCAGGCGCTGCAGGTCCGCGAAATGGAGTACCTTTCTCGCGGCCCATAAGGGAAGCCATGCCTGTCTCCCATCTTCGGACCACAACAGGGCATCGGGATTGAGAATGCGTTCGGCAAGGAGGCATCGCACGAGGCGCGCCAGAGCGTTGTGTCTTGCCTGCTGGTGAAGCTGCGGGTCGAGCATATCGCTTCCGCCTGCACGAGATGTCACGATATTTTCATTCATCCGATTGCCTCGGCCCATGTCACGGGAACAAAATTCAGAGGTGGCTGCGGCAGATTGCCGTGATAGGCCCGCGCCCAATGATAGGTCGTTTCGATAGCGGGTACCGGCACATCCAGCCGCCTGGCCATTTCCAGGAGGAGAGCCTGACCGAAAGCAATGTCTTCATGAAAGGCGCGGCTTTCCCGATCGATGACGAGGCCCGGTCCATCCGGGTTGGCGACGAGCGGCGCATGAATGCCGGCGTAGGCCTCGTTGGTTCTCAGCAGCGAATACATCGTGCTGTCGTCGCCGATCTGATCGCCATAAGCCTCGATCAACTCTTGCCGAAGCGGCTTTACGCTTGCTAGATTGACCTTGAGCCGCCTTTCGGCTGCGTGCTTGAGCGCCTGATTTTCGGCATCGCAAGCTTCCAGCATGTCAGCACCGGTGCGCGGGCAATCGCTCCACCAGCAGATCGGCTCATCGAAGGGCCGTTTCTCCCATAGTGCACCGGGACCGACCAGCCCGTACAGAACAGCCGGATGCATCAATGCATTACCAGGCGTAAGCGTAATCTCGAGATAGTCGTCAAGGATGCTGATAGGCGCTTCGTACAGCCGGCCGAGCAAATCCGATAACTTTTCTTTCGCGGCTGTCGCCTCTCGGCGATGAAGTGCTGCATAGAGCTGAGCCTTCGCTCCACCCATGCGCACTTCGCTCCCCGCAATCAGATTGTAAGCGGTATGGGGGACGTCCTTCATTCCCCAGATGACAACATTACCGCGATCGCCGAATGCAGTCTCGGCGAGCCAGTCGAACCCGCAAAATCCCGGGATGGCCCCGACGAAGACGCGCTTATGTTCCGGCAGATGAGGGGCGATCTGCCGGAGGAGCGCCGGACGCGCCTGGGCAGGTTGCGTCACGACGACCAGATCCGCTCCGGCAAGCGCCGTGCGAGGATCAGTACCGACATGATCGATCCTTCCCTCCAGAGAGCTGCCATCGGACAAATTCACCCGCCAGATCTGCCGTCCGCTCGACCATTTCCCGGCGAGCTCGGCCGATGATGTCAGAACGGACACTTCCACGCCGTCCTGTTGCTTGAACAGGACGGCATTCAGATGGCCGGTTCGCCCGGCTCCGCATATCGTGACCTTCATGCAGCGCGTGCCTGCCCGAAAAGCCACGCATCGAGCTGGCTGGCGACGGACGGGTCGAACAGGCCGCGTTTTGCCATCCAGTCGTCATCGAAGACCGAGCCGAGATATTTTTCTCCTCCGTCGGCTACGGTCGTCACGACAGTACCTTGCAACTTCCCTGAAGCTATGAATTCGAGAGCCTTGTAGATCGCCCCACCCGTCGAACCGCCAACGAGCAGTGCCTTGCGACGCGCAATGTAACGTGCCGTCTCGAATGCCTGCTGATCGGTAACCTGTACGCCTTCGTCAATGCAGCTGTAGTCAAGGACCTTGCCGACTTCGTCGCCGGCCGGCGTGCCGGTTCCGGACTGGTAATAGGGACGTCCTGGTTGTCCGAACACGATGGAGCCCGCAGGCTCCACGGCAATCGTGCGGATTGCTGGTAAGAGCTGCTTGAGCCGCCGCGAAATGCCGGTCATCGATCCGCCCGTGCCGACGCATCCCACGAAAGCATCGATGCCGTCGGGAAGCTGCTCCATCAGTTCATCAACATAACCGGCATAACCTTCGGGATTGGCAGGGTTGTCGGACTGGTTCATGAACAGGGCACCCGGCAGTTGCGCCCCAAGCTGTGCTGCCAGTCTCTGTCTGGCGACGACGGCCACTTCGTCTTCCTTGAAGTCTCCCTCGACATAACGGATTTCGGCGCCGATCGCCCGCATCATGCGGATCTTGTCCGGAGCGGCATGATGATCCACGACGGCAATGAAGTTCAACCCAAACTCAACCGCCGCCAGCGCCAGGCCAATGCCGGTGTTTCCCGAGGACGATTCGACAATCGTGCCTCCTGGAGCAAGCCGGCCATCCTGCAAGGCCGCCACGACCATGCTGCGCGCCATGCGGTCCTTCATGGAACCGCCGGGATTGTTCTTTTCTATCTTCAGCACCAGTTTGGAATTTAGGCTCGGGATCTCGATCGACATGACCGGGGTGCGCCCAATCAATTGGGTCACATTCGTAGGAAGCATGATGTTCTCTCCTAGTTATCGGGATAGATCGATAGTTCGCCGGCTGCGCTCTTTGTTACGCACATCCGCTTAGGCATCGGGTGCCGATGAAACTCATTTTCCAGGAGATCCATCTGATAGCCGCCCGTATTGGCCCAGACGAGAACGTCTCCGGCCTCGGGAGCATGGGGAAAGCTAAGCCAGCGATTGCTCAGGACGTCTTCGTCGAGGCAGCTATGACCGGCGATGTAAGCCCGGAAGGCCTCCCCTGCGGGAGCCTGGTTGTTCTGGCGTATGAGGATGGGATCCATCATGAATTCGGAAGCAAACCAGGTCTCGCAGGCGCTGAAACTACTGCCTTCGACGAAAATCACGCCATTTCCGCCTCCAAGATCCTTCACACGAGTTATGCCGAAAGCTGAAATCGCCGCCTGGTCGACAAGAGAGCGCCCCGGCTCCATCGCGAGCGTTAGCTTGTGTTGTTTCAGATAGTCTTCGATCGTCTGGCCCGACGACAGCAAAGCGCCCAAAAAACAACGAAGCCACGCCGCCGCCGATTGGGGACCGCCATAGGGATAAAAGGAAGCCGGAACTTTGCCCGTCCGGTAATCGTCCGCGCTTTGGCGCTGCAGATACTCTTCCCATGCCGCCTCGGACACATATTGCACCGGCAATCCGCCGCCGATATCGATCATTGCCGGAGAAAATCCGATCGTCCGGGCCTCCTCGATCAGCCTGACAGCCTCCTCAAACGCTACCGCCCGATCCTGCCAGCGATATCCGCCCAAATGGAAATGTATGCCGTCGAACCGGAAGCGATTATCGGCAGCGATGCGTGAGAGGCATGCTCGCACCGTGTCGGCAGCCATGCCAAAGCGGCTTTTCTCATGACCTTTCGGCTGTAGTCGCAAAAGGACAGGTTGCTTGGCCTCTGGCGGCAACCGGCTCGATATGTCGGCCAGCTCCTCCGGACTGTCCACGGAGACAAGAGCCTGGATGCGGACGAGTTCGTCGTGAAATTGCGCCGTTTTTGCGGGACCGGTCGCCACAATATCGTGACCTTGAGCCCCAAGTTTGACAGCATCGCGAAGCTCGTAAACGCTCGACACGTCGATGCCTGAGCCTGCCCTGAGCGCGGCTTGCATCAGGCCGGAGGATTTATTGACTTTCGAACCATAATAGATCGCGTGTCCAACTCCCCGACCGTCGAGAACGTGGCGCAGGGCATCGACATTTGCCTTGAGCTCCGACGGAAGCACGAGGTGAAGCGGAGACCCGTGCTCTTCGATCCATTTGTGCAGGAGCGGCGCCCTCGCTGTCAAAATGTCAGCGGCAAGAGGAGAGAGCAACGGAGACAACTCCGCCCCCGTGATCGGGATGATGTGAGCGGTCATCCGGCGAGCCTCTCCGAATGATCGAGAGGCTCATACCACTGCCGAAGATCGTCGAGGCTCACATCGCACGCCGGGAGATCATCCAAGAAGATGTGCCGGGTAGTTTTGATCGGAAATTTTCTTCGGCTGCGGGCGATGTCATAAATGTCGGCTGGCGTGATCGTCTCACCGGCCCTCCAGGCCTCGACGCGTACGCTCCTGTAGTCGAGGAGAACGGCTGGAACAGCACGCAGCCCAAGCCGGAGCGCCACTTCCAAACGGTGATGCCCGTCCATCACGAAAAGCGCGTCCTTCTCCACCGTGATCGGGACAGTCCAGCTGCCGGCCGTGGAAATGAGACCATGAACTTCATCAACCCTGCCCGCATCGGTCTCCTCCGTTGGAATCAACTTATGCGGGGATATAAAATGAAATTTCATGATATTAGCCACCTTCAGTTGTCTTATTTCACTAGAATTGCGCCAAAAACTTGATGCATGTACTCATGTTATATCGCACCCTTAACGTGATCATGACAATTCTGTCAACGAAGGGTTTTCATTTTACTTGGCAATTTTTGCTGAGAATTGCCCCTCAGAGTCGTTCGACCGAGGGATGGCATCAGGTCCATTAAGACGAGACGTGGTCACAATTTGCATAAGATGTTGAATTGGATCAACGCGAGCGTCGTTCCAAAATCAAAGAGCCCATGTCTGTCGCGGAGGGCCGTGTTCGTGACGAAGATCCGGCTTCCGTTTCTAGTCAGTCAGACGGTTCAGATATTTGCAGGTGCTCGGAGAGCTCTCGCATTGGCTCGGCGTCCAATTCAACCGCGTCAAGAGGGGAAACTAAGCAGAAAGGTCTTCAGATTAGTCACAAACGGTGGCGTCGCCTTAGCGGATCGTGGCCGCGGAAGGCAGGCGGTTCCGAATTTCAGAGCACGGTCGACAATGCGATTTCACGCCAGGTGTTGACGGCGCTGGCGCGAAGCTTTCGGTGATCTGCGGCAGTGAGATGTTTCCGATGGAGATGAAGGAGCTTGGCGATCTGGCCCTGTGTCGAGGCGAAACATTGACATTGCCGCGCCGATTTGAAGCGCATCATCCGCCTCTCTCGTCGCCGCAGCGGAAGATGAGAATTTTCGGCGCGGTTGTTCAACCCCTCGTGCGATCGCTGCTCAACGCCGGGCATCAACCTGGCTTTCGCGGCAGCATGGGAGCGCAGCTTGTCGGTGACCATCAACCCTGGGCATGCCTCCCTGGCTTTCGAGCGGCTTGCGCATCAGCCGCAGCGCAGCGCTGTTGTTCCTACGGCGTTGTAAAAGCGCATCGAGAATAAAGCCTTCGGCGTCGACGGCACGCCACAGCCAGTATTTCCTGCCCTTGATCGACACGACGAGTTCATCAAGATGCCATTTGTCGACAAAGTTGCCGCGTGATCGCTGCCGGAGTTGATAAGCGAACGTGAGGCCAAATTTCATCACCCATTCCGACACTGTCTGAAACGATACTTCAATCCCGCGTTCGGCAAGCAGATCTTCGAGATCGCGAAGGCTCAGCGGAAACCGGTAATAAAGCCACACCGCATGGGCGATAATCTCGGCTGGAAAACGATGGCGGTGGTAACGGGTAAACGGTTCTTCGGTCATGCCGGTCGAATATCACCTCCATCAGCAAATGCCGTTAAGGCAACGCTAACGGTCAACAGCATGCTCGACACTAGGATGTGAGATTGGCCGGTACCGCCAATGAAAAGCACGTTCAAAACCATGTGAAGGACCTCGGTGTGTGATTGGTAGGATCAATGATTACCATTCATATCGCGAAAGTGCCCGATCACCCTCACGATGACTGCCACCATCAAAAATCGGGAAAGACTTCAGATCGGCCGCATGCCTGCAGCGCCTCTGCAGGTCAAAACGAAGCTACCAACGCAGACTGAATTTGCCGACCAGGCTTCCGACCAGCCCGCTCAGCAAGATGCCGAGCGTGTACCATATCGCGATGAATGGAATGCCGTTTTCGACACAGGCCCAGGAGTAGACCCAGCCGCCGACGCCCCCGGCGCAAGCGCCAGCAACGAAACCGGCAAGTGCCGGGCGCGTGGGGGCTGCACGCCTGAGAAACCACATGTTGGCACAGAAAGCAGGAATGCCGAACGCCACGATCAGGAACGGGCAAAAGAACGCCGAATATCCAATGATCAAACCCGGATAGGATGAGGCCGGCGACAGCGTGAGTTGAGCGACGGCCAGAAGCACGACGATGCTGAATGCCACGACCAGAACCAGAACCATACTCCTGATCGCCCCCCCGGGGCGCGCAACCCGGTCAAGGGCCACGATCGTCGCGCTCATCAAGACAGCAGTATATAAAAACTTCACCGAAAACGCCGCCACCGTCACGTGGTGCAGATGCGGGCGAAAGCTGAGCGATATCAGCAGCGCAACAGCCGCGCCGGTTACGCCGACAATAATTGTAAGCGCGAGCCTCACTCGCAGCGCATGATGGCGAACAGGAGTGAGATCACTTACTAGAGCGTCGATGAATTCATCATTTTTCGTCATTGGCAAAACCCAGCTTGCGTCCAATCGCGCGCATCCCTCGGTGAATGCTGACGCGAACCATTGCTTCAGACTGCCCGCTCTCGATCGCGGCTTCAGCGGTGCTCTTTCCGGCGATCTTTACCTGCCGCAGAAGCTCCCTCTGTTTGGCAGGCAATCGGTCGAGAAGGCGGTCGACGTCAAGGTGGGCAAACAGTGCTTCCTCTCGAAATTCAGCCGCGATCTCGTCTCCCAAAGCAATTTCGACGCCTCTTTTGCTGCCATTTATCCTGAAGTGGTCGATCAGCTTGTATTTCGCGATTTGGAAGAACCACGCGGTGAACGGCCGTTCCCGATCATAGGTAATGCGCCGGCTATGCACCGCCAAAAGCACCTCCTGGACCAGATCCTCGGCGTCACGGTCTGCATTCGGTCCAAGTCTCCTCCGATAAAATGCCAAAAGCAGATCTCGCAAAATGACGAGCAAACGCCTGTACGCAGCCTCATCGCCGTCAAGCGAGAGAAGCATCAAGCCTTTCAGGACCTGTTCCGATACCGATTTCGTCATTCGCGTGCAGTCATTCGTTGATCGGCGCTATTTGTTACACCCTGAACCGGATTTTTTGTCGCCCTTCCTGCGATCACAACGGCGTGATCGCTGTAACGCATTCGCACAAGCGCCGAATGAGGAGGCGGAATTGAGGGACGATCGGTTGTCGCTGGTAGGATGCCAGAGCCGCCTTGCCTCATTTCCAAAGCGATCGCCCTACCCGCTCCAGATAGCCGGGTGGGCATCATATCGAAAATATGCAAGATATGGAGAGCAGAATGTCGCTCACGAAGTTGAAGATCATGGGTATGGTGCTGGCGCTTGGTGCCGCGACCACACTATCCGCACAGGCTGCCGATAAGGCGCGCGTTCGGGGCGTCGTGGAAAGCCTCAGCGGCGATACGCTGATGGTCAAATCGCGCGAAGGCAAGGACGTGACGATCAAGCTGAAATCCGGCTGGGCCGTCAACGGCATCGTCAACGCCTCCGTGACAGACATCAAGCCTGGAGATTTCGTCGGCATCGCGTCCGTTCCGACCGACAGCGGCATCAACGGGGCGCTCGAGGTGCTGATCTTTCCGGCCGCGATGAAAGGCACCGGCGAGGGCGATTACGGCTGGGATCTGAAGCCGAAGAGCTCGATGACCAATGCGACGGTTGCCAGCGCCGTCACCTCGGTCAACGGCCCCACCCTGTCGCTCACCTATAAGGGCGGCGAGAAGAAGATCTCGATCCCGCCGGGCACGCCGGTCGTCACCTTCGGCAAAGCGACGAAGGACGACATCAAACCCGGCGCAGGAGTCATCATCAACGGCACGACCGATGGAGACAATACGGTTGAATCCGACCGTGTCGTGGTCGGCATAAACGGCGTCATCCCGCCAATGTGACGCATCCATGCCGACATCACGGGACTGCCCGGTTGCCGACGCAGCCGGGCAGCTCAATGAGCGGCGATAGCGTCGCAGCGTATGATTTCGGACACCGCCTTCCGGCGGCACGTCAGGAGAATTATCCATGGCAAGCATCGAGCAGATCGGCACCGCGCCGCCATCTCCCCCGGCCAAGATCTTCATTCGCCGTCATTCGGCTCTTACGCGGATAACGCACTGGATCAATGTGCTATGTCTGACCTTGCTGCTGATGAGCGGCATGCAGATCTTCAATGCCGATCCACAATTACATTGGGGAAACTACGGAGCAGTTGAAGATCCGTCGTGGTTCGAAATCGCCAGCAATCAGGATGGCGATAACATCATTGGAATAGTGCGCATCGGCCGTCTCTCGATGACCACCACCGGCATACTCGGTGCTTCCACGGCCGACGGCGAAATGATGCCGCGCGCATTCCCGGCCTGGGCGACGATACCCAGCTACCAGGATCTTGCGGCTGGCCGGCGTTGGCATTTCTTCTTCGCTTGGCTGTTTGTCATCAACGGGCTCGTTTACATGGCCTACGGCCTGATTGGCGGTCATTTCCGCCGCGATCTCGCGCCGACGGCTCGAGATATCGCACCGGGAAACATCTGGCATGAAATCAAAGATCATGCCCGGTTGCGCTTTCCGAAGGGCGAAAAAGCGCGGCGCTACAATGCGTTGCAGAAGCTGACCTATCTTATCGTTATCTTCATCCTGCTACCGCTGATGATCGGTTCGGGATTGACCATGTCACCCGCGATAGACGCCGGTTACCCCTTCCTGCTCGATATTTTCGGTGGTCGCCAATCGGCCCGCTCCATTCATTTCATCACCGCCTGGAGCCTGGTGGCCTTCGTCGTCGTGCATATCGCGATGGTCATTCTCTCCGGGCTTTGGAACAACATACGTTCGATGGTGACCGGCCGCTATGCTATCATCAACGAGGAGGCCGACCGATGAGCTCCATCTTCACTCGCCGCCGTTTTCTCATCGGCTCGGCTGCCAGTCTGGGCGCCGTGGGCCTGACCGGATGCGATGACATTTCTCAGAACCAGCACGTCCAGCAGGTGCTCGCTCTGGCTGAGCGGCTGACCATGGGCACACAGCGGCTCATAGTTTCGCCGCAGACGCTTGCCCGAGAATATACCGACGCGGACATTTCACCGAGCTTTCATCCGAATGGATCAATTCAGCCAAACAGCGCCGAATATATCCAGATGGCCGAAACGCAATTTGCCGACTGGCGGCTCAAGATCGACGGCATGGTCAACAGGCCGATGGAATTTTCGTTGGCCGATCTGAAGAAGCTGCCTTCTCGCACCCAGATCACCCGCCACGACTGTGTCGAAGGCTGGAGCGCCATCGGTAAATGGCAGGGTGTTCCTCTCGGGCTGATCCTGCAGACTGCTGGATTGAAGCCAGGCGCTCGCTACGCCGTCTTCTATTGTGCGGATGAGCTGGAACAAACGCTCGATGGCAGCGGCCGCTACTACGAGAGTATTGACCTGATCGACGCCTTTCATCCGCAGACAATCCTCGCCTATTCGCTTAACGGGAAGGATCTGGAAGTCGAACATGGCGCCCCCTTGCGCCTGCGCGTCGAGCGTCATCTTGGCTACAAACACGCCAAATACGTCATGCGCATCGAAATCCGCGACCGGTTCGATGATCTCTGGGGTGGTAATGGCGGGTTCTGGGAAGATCGTGGCTACGAATGGTATGCCGGTATTTGAGATGTTGTACCAGACATCAATAATTGGGCGCAGCGACAGTGGACGATATCAGTGGCATAGGCGTGCCTCAACCACGCAGTATTTAACCGAGGGCTCCAGCTTGGGGATCATCTCGTGTAGAACGTACACGAAGGGTTCTTCGAACAGTGGTCGGCTGAGAATTCGCTCGCCGGGCGCATGGTCGACCCTTATGGTGATATCGGCATCGCCAGCGTCGAGAAGAGCGATGGCGTCTCGATGCACGAAATTGTGCACCCGCAACACTACTCTGGAGTGAACCGTTCAGCATAGACCAGCTTCAGCCGCTCAAAAGATTGCCGCCGCTCTGAGCCCGATGCGCCGGTGATGCCAACCCTCGTAATTGGCGACGTGGTTATCATGATAAGCTGGCGGCGCACAAAACAGCAGGTTTTCGCGATGTTCTTGATGTCATCGCAAATGGTCCTCGCAAAACGGCGTCGCCGCCCGACTATGCTTCAGGAAAAGCCGGGCGACGAGGCTTAGCTCAGGCGCGAACAATGATCTTGCCGCGGGCGCGGCCCGATGCCTGCCGGGCGAAGCCGGCCGACGCATCGTTCAGATCGATCAACCGGTTGGTGAGGACTTGCATGCCGCCGACGACCTTATCGATCACGGTGGCAAGGCGGCCGGCATCCGAGGAGTGGGTTCACGTCATTCTCGATAACTACGCAACCCATCAGCAGCCAAAGGCCGCGCCCTGGTTGGAAAGGCATCTCCGATGGACCTTCCACTTCGTCCCGACATCGTGCTCGTGGCTAAACGCCGTCGGGAGATTCTTCGCAACGTTGACACGCCGACGTCTCGAGCATGGGGCGTTTCATTCCGTTGTCGACCTCCAGGCCGCCATCAAGCGCTTCATCAAAGAGCACAATGCCGAGCCGAAACCGTTCATCTGGAAGGCGGATCCAGACGAAATCATCGCCGCAGTCAACCGCGGGCACCAAACGTTGGCATCAATCCACTAGCGGTGGGCTGCGATATGGAAGGTTGCCAATCTGGTGGGTTCAACCTTGTTGCAAGTTTCATCATATTGTGACAATGTATATTTTGCCAATATATGAGCATAAAATATGCATCTTTGAGTTAACATTTATGCTCTCTCATGAATAGTACTTGTAATAATCACACAACGAGGGGAGTCTTTCATGGACAGGCATGATCAATCAGAAAATATCGGTCCGAGCCGGAGAGAATTTGTCGAAGGATGTGGAAAATATGCGGTCGTGGCACCGCCTGTTCTGACCTTCTTACTTTCAACCACACTGAGTTCGGGCGCGATCGCCAAATCCGGCCAAGGCAACAATGGCTACGGCAATGGCGGCGATGATGGCGTGCCGGGCAACTCCGGCAAGGAAGACAACGATCGCTGATCGATTTGCCCGGAACATGATATTGCTGCCGGGTAGGGACATTCTCATTGCGCAGTTGGGCGATGCTTTTGCCTTGCTCAACTGCCAAGAGCAGCGTTTATATGAAGTCGATAGTCTTGCGGCTTGGACCTGGCAGCATGTTTCAAATTGTGCCGCAGGTATAGGCTGGAACCAATTGTCGGCGCAATTTTCATCCGAATGCAAGCTGGCAAGGCCGGACGCCGAAGCCTTGCTCGATCGTTATGTCGGGCTCGGTATCCTTCGCGCGTGCCAGGGTTCGGCATCCATTTTCGCGGTTGCTCTGAATGGCTCCAGATGGATGATCGAGTGTCCCGATGTCTTATCCGCAGAATTGAAGCAGCTCTTTCGCGGCATCGCCATTCCAATGGAGCCCGGATGTAGGCATGAACATCTCGTCATCAGGCTCAATGCGGATCGATATGAGCTGACTGCGGCCGGCAAAAGCATAGGCGTGCTCGGTCGGGCGGAAATTATCCCGGCAATAAAAGCCTTTCTGACCGAGGCATTGCTGCAGACCGATTTCACGCTCGCGTTGCATGCGGCTCTTCTGCGGCTTGGAGACAGGCAATTGTTAATTGCCGGCGCCCCCGGAGCAGGCAAGACGACGCTCGCACTTGCCCTTTCGGCCGAGAATGGGGGCTCGCTGCTCGGCGATGATATCGTCATCGTTGACGAAAAGGGCGCGCTTCGAGGTATTCCGTTTCCGGCTGCCGTTAAAAGGGGAAGCTGGACGCTTTTGCAGACTTTCCAACCTGGAGTCACGTCATGCCCCACTTACGTTCGCTCCGACGGAAAAGAAGTCCGATTCATTCCCGGCGATATCGATAGCGACCATATTGCGCCGGCTCGCTCGACGACAATGATCTTTCTGCGTCAGAATGTTGCGCGGCGACAATCATTGTCGAAGATGTCGCCTCTTCTGGCCTTTCAAAGATTGCTCACTGAAGCGGCTGCGCCCACTCGCAGGCTGACGGATCAGGCGTTCGCCGCGCTGAGCAAGGCCGTCAACATCTCCGGCGTATATGAAATGGAGGTCGGCCCGCTCGGGCAAGCCGTCGAGATCATACGGGATCTTTGACGCTCTTCGAGGCGCGGGCTCTGAGAGCTTTCTGCCCCTTGCGCATAATGCGTCCGGGCAGTTCGCTCCATGGCCCTCGAAATCGCCAGCGGATCTGCAAAATGCGGATGCCCCAAGCGGTGCGGCCGACGGCCTGAACGGCGCCTCCCAGCAAGGGGTGATATTCCCTGGATCGCAGACCGTGATGCCACTTTATCCATGCTGGAATTGGCCTGTCTCGCACGATATCGGTTCCGAAAATCGAACGCAGCGCCAATATTTGTGTATCCAGCATTGCCCGGCCCAAGGAGTCCGAGAACAGGACATCCAGTTCATGCCAATCGATCCCTTCAGGCGCTTTTGCGAGCCGGTAAAGCTCGAAAAGATTTCGCAGGTCGATATGAAAAGCCCAAAGATGCCCGTCCTTCAGCATGTCGTGCACGATCCAGTGCTGGGCTTGAAGTGTCGGCGAAAGGATGCGCGCCTTTCCCGACCCGATGCGGATTTCCTCGGAATGTTTCGAAAGGCGCGTGTCCGAAGGCCAGTATTGCGGATATCTGCCGGGCGGATAATGCAGATCGACAGCCCCGACATCCTTGGATCTGCCCCAACCGAGGGCCTCGATCGGAAGATATCCAAGCTGAAGGAGGCACTTTTGCGCCAGTTCCTTTTCATTGTCGGCAACGGTGACGTCGATGTCGCGCGTGATGCGATCCGCGTACGTAAGCGCGAGGAGCGCTGTGCCTTTGTTGAGCGTCGGTACGATCCCTGCAACGTTCAACGCGACAACCAGCTCCTGCAGTTGCGCCAGCAACCGTGCATTTCTCACCTTATTGCAGCGGTGGATGAAACCCAGGAACGAAAGCACGTCTTCCGGCAGGAGATCTTGACGGTCGTTCGCCGATATGGCCGACCAAATTGCCGGCGTCAGCAAAATATTGTTCGCAAGTGCCAATACCGCGTCCCAATCGGTCACACCCGATGGATCTCCTCGTAAGCAAGATGCGAGCTGCATGAAGCTTAATGTGGTCGGTTTCATTTATATTGTTCTGACATTCAGCCATATATCCAATAATGGACGGGAATTTATCTATAAAGTTCCCGATTTCGTTGTAGCATACCTGTATAAATTAAGGAACAAACCATTCGCGTAAAATATAGGCGAAGTTACTTCCATCAAAGAGCGCTGGTGCACGGATCAAATTTCAACAGTTTCCGCCTATGCAACTGCGATTGAAAACAGCTTGATTGATCATCGATGCCACACGAACATAACGCCGCTCGCCGTCATCACATCGGCAAGGTGAAGTTCAATGTGACGAACCGGGCGGAGTATGATGCGGGTCTGCGTCAACGTAGCAGTCTGACCCTTTGGGTAACGTCGGACGCCGTTGAGGGTTGAGCAGCGCGACAAACTCGTCTTTCAGCGTTCTGGATGGAAGCACTGCTGAGCTCGCCGTCGGTCACCACAGTTTCTGCCGCATATCCTTGACGACGGGCTTCGATCCGAGACGCGATAGCCGCCGTAATTTCAGCGCGGTTTGCGAGATCGTGCGACTCCACGGATTTCTCGCCAAGTCCTAAGAGATTTGCTTTTATAGCTCTACGGCAAATCCGCCAAACTTGGTCCTGTCGAACAGAACCGCGTTGGCTGCGCACAGACGCCCGACGGGCAGCGTGCCCCGCAAAACCTATGGTCCTGCGCCAGCTGCGCTCTCAGGTCGTCGACATTCCGGAGACGTAGCTCCGTAGGCCAGGCAAGCACCGAATAGCAAAACCATGAACCTGCATCACATTTGCCAGATAACAATCCATTCTCGGAGGCAAAGACCGTCAAATCGACGGCCCAAGCGATTCCAACCGGCGATTTGCCGGTCCCCGCCAAATCTGTCTTTCACTATTCTGCCTAGGGCAGCGAAAGACAGGAGAAACAGATGCGCGGCGCAGATATTCTGGTTGAAATGCTCATCGGCTACGGCGTCGATACGATATTTGGTGTCCCTGGAGACACCAACGTGCCGCTCTATGAAGCGCTCCAGCACCGCGAAGACAGAATTCGACACGTGATGGCCCGCGATGAGCGCTCTGCCGGTTTCATGGCGGATGCTTACGGGCGGTTCACCAACAAGCCAGGCGTGTTCGAATGCCCGTCGGGCGCAGGCGCCATGTATTCCCTGCCGCCGGTGGCGGAATCGAACGGATCATCCGTGCCGGTAATCCTGCTGACCATCGACATTCCATTGCCGGGCGAAGGGCGCGGCGTCCTGACGGAACTGGACTGTGCAAAGCTGTTCGAACCGGTCACAAAACTGTCCGTGCAGGTTAAGACGCCGGAAAAGCTGCCCGAAATCATCCGCCGCGCCTTTCGCGTCGCCTGCTCTGGCAAACCCGGTGCCGTACATCTGCAGATTCCGGAGGACATGCTGCTGGCCGAGATAGACTTGGCGCGGATATCCCTACATGTCGAGGAGGAATGCCGAACATTCCCGGCCTATCCGACGCTGCCGCCGCGCACGAAACTCGAAGAGCTGCTGGAGCTCCTTTCCCGGGCCGAGCGGCCGCTGATCGTGGCGGGGGGTGGGGTGAACCGCGCCCGCGCAGGTGACGAGATCACACGGCTTGCCGAGAAATTCAACGTGCCGATGTGCACGACGATGACTGGCCAAGGCGCCATCGACGACGACCATCGTCTCGCGATCGGCGTCATCGGCGATAACGGATATCATCCCCATGCAAACTGGGCGCTCGAACATTCCGATTTCACTCTGTTCGCAGGCTCGCGCATCGGCTCGGTCGTCACCATCGGCTGGACCTTCCCGCGGATCACCCTCAACAGGCGGCTCGCCCAAATCGACATTTCACCCGAGATCATGGCAAACAACTACGAGAATCTGCTGTCCATTCAGGGAGATGCCCTGCTAGTCCTCAAGGAGTTGCTGCAGCTGAGAGCGGCCATCGAGCCCTCCCGGCACGAGGCTTGGGTCAGCGAACTCAACCGGCGCCGGCAAATCTTTTGGGAGCATGCGGAGGAGGCGCTTTCCGACGAACGCGTCCCGCTGCGACCCGAGCGCGCCGTGCGCGCTTTCAATCGGGCCCTGCAATCTTCCGGCAAACCTGCACTCATCTATTCCGATGCGGGAACGCCGACCCCCTACATGACGCGTTTCCTAAGGATCAATGATCGTGAAACGCGCTTTGCCATACCACGTGCCTTTGGTGGCCTCGGTTCGGCGCTTCCCGCCACAGTCGGGGCCTGGCAAGCCGATCCGTCCAAGAGGCCGATCGGTCTTTTCGGTGACGGATCGTTCGGCATGACGGTCGGCGAACTGGAAACGCTGGTGCGTTTGCAGGTGCCGGCGATCCTTATCCTTTTCAACAACGGGACATTCGGCTGGATCAAGGGCCTCCACCGGCTAAAAGGTCATAACCAGTGCTTCGGCGTGGATTTTCTGGCACCTCGCGGTCAGGCAATCGCGGAGGCCTATGGCCTCAAGGCATGGACAGCCAAAACACCTTCGGAACTCGATGGCGCGCTCGCAGCCGCCTTTGCCTACGACGACGGGCCGTGCTTCATCGACGTTCATGTCGAATCCATCGCAGACCGGGTACCTCCGGTCTACTCCTGGCTGTTGAAACGGGGAGAAGACCCCCTCGAACTGCAGCCGGTGGAGAAGGCCTATTTTTGATCTAACGGAAAAGCCGGGGGCAGGAATTGCCGCCGGCGGGTGAATTCAGTGGCGAACCAGTCGCGGAAGATCCGCACATTGGCCGAGTTCATCCGCGCCTGCGGGAAACAGAGATAAAAGCCCTCCCCCGATGTCTGAAGCCTGCTTAAAGCGGGCTTCAGAATTCCCGCGGCAAGTTCGGTGCGGACATGGAGCTCGGGAACGACTGCCAGCCCCATGCCGTTGATGGCGCATTCAAGGATCATATCGAAGTTCGGCAGGCGTGGACCGTAGATACGGCTCTTGTAGTGCACACCCGCACCCCGCAGCCAATGCAGCCACAAGCTCGGGCGACTGGAATTCTGGATCAACGGATATTCCAACAGGGCCTCGTCGCTTGGCAAGCCTTGCAACGGCACCAGTTTCGGCGCGCCAACCACGATCAGCTCTTCGTCGAAGAGCAACTGGCTGCGGGCGCCGCTCCAATTGCCTGTACCGCGCACAAACGCCAGATCCAGTTCGGACACCGCAAAATCGAGATCGTGGCGGCAAGGATAGACCTCGAACCATGTCTGGGGATGCGCGGCGGCAAAGGCGGTCAGCATCGCTGCGCCCCAGCGTCGCATCAGTGTCGGCGGAAAGCCGATCTTCAGCATGCTCTGCGCCTTTCGACCGCGGACGGCATCGATGGAGACATCTTCCAGCTTGTCGAGGAGGCGCGAAATCTCATCATAATAACGCGCGCCCTCTTCCGTCAGGATCAGTTTCGGGCCGGCTCGCTCGAACAGGGTAAGCCCAAGAAAATCCTCGAGGTTTTTTATCTGCCGGCTGATGCCGCTTTGCGTGATCCCAATGTCCTCGGCAGCCTTGGTAAAGCTCAGGTGACGCACGGAGGCATCGAATGCGTGCAGGGCGCTCAAGGATGGCAGAAAACGGCGCATGACGAAGCTCCTGTTGGTCAGCATGAATAAAAGTCATGAAGAACCCATTTTTCAATGCTTTTCTTTGGGAAAGTTTGAAAGCAGTCTTTCCACAAAAGAAAGTGGGAACGACATGGACTACGGCGACAGCATTGATCGCAATCTGCTCAGCATGCTGGAGGAAAATGCTCGCGTGCCGGCCAGTGAATTGGCACGACGTGTCGGCCTCGCACGCTCGAGTGTCCAGGAGCGCATCGAGCGACTGGAGCGCCGCGGCGTCATCCTTGGCTACCGCGCGATCGTGGGTCGCCGCGAGATCGATCAGAGCGTTTCAGCCTATATTTTCATCACCACCGCCCTGCGCGCTACGCAAAGGCTGTTTGCACTATTGCGCGGCTACCCAGAGATCTCTACCGCCGATGCGATCAGCGGCCCGGCCAACATTCTCTGCCGTGTGAACGTCAATTTTTTGGAAGATCTGGAAGCACTCATCGAAGAGCTTGCCCGGATCGAAGAAATCGAAAGCGTGACCTATTCGGTCGTGCTTTCCAACAAAATCAATCGCGAAAACGCATTGATCGCCCGCAAGGCGCAATAGGGAACGAACAATCAACTGGGATACGACCATGAACAGACGTGACTTCGGAAAGGCAATGCTGCTCACAGGCGCCGCTGCACTCCTTCCCCCCTCCGCACTTCTTGCAGCGACCGAAGGTCCGACCCTCGCGGCGATCCGGGCTCGTGGTGCGCTGCGGATCGGCGTGTTTGCAGGCACCGAGCCTTATTATCACAAGAACCTGGCAACCGGAGAGTGGGAAGGCTTCTGTGTCGCGATGGGACACGACCTCGCGCAATATATCGGCGTCAAGCTGGAATTGGTCGAGACGACCTGGGGCAACGCCGTGATCGATCTGCAAAGCGACAAGATCGACATCATGTTCGGGCTTAGCAACAATCCCCAGCGCGCCAAGGTCGTCGATTTTACCCAGGCGCTGATGGACAATACCTTCACGCTTGTCGCCCGGAAGGATCTTGAAGTGACGAAGTGGGAAGAGATGAACAAGCCGGAGATGCGGGTCGCGGTCGACCTCGGCTCGACGCAGGACAATTTCGCCCGCAAGAACCTGCCGAACTGCACGCTGGTCGCGCTCAAATCCGCCGATGAGACCATTCTGGCGCTTCAATCGGGCCGCGCCGACGCCATCATCCAGGTCGCGCTGCTTGCCGTCGTGACGACGAAACACCTCGCCCCGAACGTTAAGCTCATCATTCCGGACCCTCACGGAAGCCAGCCGACCACGATCGGCGTGCGGCGTGATCCGAATGGCGAATTCCGCGACTATGTCGATGCCTGGCTTGCCGAACGCCGCGGACAAGGCAAGGTATCGAGCTGGATTGTCGATAGCCTCGCGCTCGTCGGTGTCGACAAGGCTGCACTGCCTGCAAACCTCACCTTCTGACAGGCACGACCATGTCCGTCTCTTCAGGTGCTTTGGGCATCATCATGCTGGATACGAGGTTCGAACGCCCGCCTGGCGATGTTGGCCATGCCGGGTCATGGCGCTTTCCGGTCAAGTTCCGCCAGGTGCGCGGTGCGTCCGTTTCCCTCGTCGTCCGCGCGGGCGGCGAGGGTCTCGTCGACGATTTCATTGCCGCCGGACGAGAGCTGATCGCAGAGGGCTGCAGCGCGATTATCACGTCCTGCGGCTTCATGGCGCGACATCAGCGAAAACTGGCAGGTGCGTTGGGTGTGCCGGTCGCCGCATCCAGCCTTATGCAGCTGCCCATGATCGAAATGACGCTTGGAGCCGGACTGCGTCCCGGCGTGATAACCTATGATGCAGCCAGCCTCGGTCCGCAAGTGTTCGAAGCCTGTGGGGCCGATCCGTCCGTGCCCGTGCGCGGAGTGCCCGCCGGCGGCGCATTTCATGCGCTCATCGAGGGCTCTGCCGCATATGATCATGCAGCCTTGGAGGCCGAAGTGATCGATGCAGCCAGAAAGCTCATCGCCGAGCATCCATTCGTTGGCGCCATCGTGCTGGAATGCACTAACATGCCACCCTTTGCGCAGGCGATTTCGGCTGCTCTCGGCCTCCCTGTCTTCGACATCCTGACGCTTGGCGAGTGGCTTTTCACCTCAACCTCTCCCCGGACATTCCGCCGGGCCGAACAAAGCGCGCTGTGATGCAATATCAATGGGACTTCTCCAGCCTTTGGCAGTACCGCGGCCTCTTTCTTCAAGGCTTGGGCTACACGGTCGGCTTTACCATTCTGACCATCGTCTCCGGAATTGTCGTTGGTACCCTCTTCGCTCTTGCCCGGCTTTCGGGTTTGAAAATCGTCACCGTTCCGATCATGACGATCGTGGAACTGTTCCGCTGTACGCCCGTCCTCGTGCAGCTGGTCTGGTGTTACTACGCCCTGCCCATGCTGGTCGGAATCCAGATCTCGCCAGCAATGGCGGCCTTCATCACGCTGACCATGTACGGCGCCGCGTTTTACGCCGAAATCATTCGGGGCGGTATCGTCTCGATCGATACAGGACAATGGGATGCGGGCCGCGCGATCGGCATGCGACGAGGCCAGTTGATGGCTAAGATCATCTTGCCGCAGGCGCTGCGCCGCATGGTGCCGCCGCTGGTCAATCAGTCCGTCCTGCAGCTCAAGAACACCTCGCTCCTCTCCGTGCTCGCCGTGCCCGATCTGCTCTACCAAGGTCAGCTCGTGACCTCGGCCACCTACCGGCCGCTTGAAACCTACACCTTGATTGCATTCATCTATCTGGCGGTCCTGTTCCCCATGACACGCCTGGCGCACTGGCTGGAGGGTCGCAAGGCATGAATAGCAAGGTAGACAGAACGGGCGACGAGGAACCGATGATCGAGGTCGTAGGCCTGAAGAAATCCTTCGGGCCGCTGGAAGTCTTGAAGGACATCAACCTTTCCGTCCCGCGTGGTCATGTCGTGGCGATGATCGGGCCGAGTGGCTCGGGAAAGTCGACCCTGTTGCGCAGCCTCAATCTTCTGTCATTGCCCGATGCGGGTTGCATCACCATCGGCGGAAGGCGGATGGATTTTTCCGCGGGCCGGGTCGCCATGCGCGACAGGGATCTCGCAGCCTTCCGCGCGAATACGGGGATGGTGTTTCAGAACTTCAATCTGTTTCCACACATGAGTGTCATCGACAATGTGATGGTCGGCCCGGTGAGCGTTTTGAAACAGGACAGGAATTCCGCTCGGACCGTCGCCATGGAACTTCTCGCCAAAGTCGGCTTGGTCGAGAAGGCCGATGCACGCCCGGAGCAGCTCTCGGGTGGACAGAAGCAGCGTGTGGCGATTGCCCGGGCGCTCGCCATGAAACCGGAAGTCATGCTGTTCGACGAGGCCACCTCTGCCCTCGATCCGGCGCTGGTCGGCGAGGTTCTGGCTGTCATCCGTCAGCTCGCCGAGCAGGGCATGACGATGATCCTCGTCACTCACGAGATGGCCTTTGCCCGCGATGTCGCCGACTCGGTCATCTTCATGCAGGACGGCTTCGTCGTCGAGTCCGGTGATGCGCGCCAAGTCATCAATGAACCTCGCGAGACGAGAACGCGGGAATTCCTCAGCCATTTCCATGGCGGACTTTCCTGAAAGCAGGACGAAACGGCAATGACAGGCAAGGTAATCGTGGTCGGCGCGGGCATTATCGGTGCCACGGCAGCGTTGAGGCTGGCGGAAGCAGGCTGGGATGTCGCAATTTGCGACGGCAACGCACCGGGCAGCGAAGCCGGAGCAAGCTACGGCAATGGCGGCTGGATCAGCCCGGCCTCGATCATACCGATGAGCATGCCCGGTCTGTGGCGAAAGGTTCCCGGTTTCCTTCTCGATCGAAATGGGCCGCTAACGATCGATTGGAGGTCCCTGCCGCAGCTGACGCCCTGGCTTCTGCGGTTTTTGTGGGCCGGCGCCAGCAAGACCCGCGTGCGCCGGACGGCGAAATTGCTGAGCTTCTTGCTGCACGATGGCCCCGAGCGACATCTGGAACTCGCACGAAAGACCGGACAGGAGCAGCTCGTTCTTCAAAAGGGGCTACTCTACGCCTATCCCGACCGGGCTTCCTTCGAGGCGGAAGCGCTGAGCTGGGAGCTGCGCCGAGAAAACGGCGTTGCCTATGCGGAATGGAACGAAACCGAAATTCGCAGAAGGCTGCCGGCACTCGGCCCTGCCTACCGGTTCGCCATCCACGTGGTCAACGGTGCTCATTGCCGCGACACCGGAGGCTATGTAGCCGGCATTGTGGACGCCGCGCGACGCAAGGGCGTACAATTCCACCAATCCGCCGTGACAGCCATCCTGGACGGCGTGACGCCGCAAGCGGTACTCGAGAGTGGCGAGACGCTCTCCGCAGACCGCATCGTCGTGGCCGCAGGCATACACTCCGGCCGCCTGCTGCGCCCGCTCGGCGTACGCATTCCGATGCAGAGCGAACGGGGTTACCATGTGACCGTGACGTCGGGGCAAACACCCTTCGAGATTCCCGTGATGCCGAGCACGGGCCGGATGGCCAATACACCGACCGACATGGGTCTGCGCCTTTCGGGCCAGGTCGAGCTTGCAACGGTCGATAAACCCCCGAATTGGGAGCGCGCGCAGGTGCTGCAACGGCATGCCCTAGCGAGCTACCCCTATCTGTCCACCGACAAGACACCCAGGCTTCGGCTCTGGATGGGGCATCGTCCCTCCACGCCGGATGGCCTGCCGGTGATCGGCCCGCTATCGCGCCATCCCAGCCTGATCGCCGCATTCGGCCACGGACATGTCGGCATTGCCGCCGCTCCCAAGACGGCGGATCTCGTGCTCGACGCGCTCGAAAATCGCATCAGCGGCGAGGCGCGCCCTTTTCTGCCCAGCCGTTTCAGGCAATAACTGGCTGTTGGCTTGCTGAGAGGAGGCGTTGGCTCCTCTACTGCCTCATGATGCGCGTTAGAATCTTTGTTGCGTGAAGATGGGCGTCCCTCGGGGTGTCTTCTTCGCTCATGAATTCTTGGTTTGATATGTCGTGGCACCTTTTGTCAGTTCTGCATCACTAGGCTGAAAGAAATCCCTATCTTGATCGGTCGCCTTTCCGTCCTTGTCGAGTACTCGCAAGATAATATGCATTTTCTGAGCAGGAATCGGTGAGATTGGCACTAACACCTCTGGATGAGCTGCTACCGCTAAGACCGCCAATGCCAATGCCCGCTTTTGAGGATCTGTTTCATCTCCCGAGTAGTCTCCAATATTCACGACTACCATACCCGTAGCGTTGAATTTTTTGCCGTCTTGGCTGTATCGAGAAACACCTACTCTATAACCGCCGTTTCCAAGATCTTGAGGCGATCCGAACCCAGTGCTCATGATGATCTCCTGGTTTCCAAACCATGATTTTCACTTGATAGATGTCCGAGTGTTTGATGAATTCTCTCCCCGCCTGGCTCCGATGGCGCCTTTTCTGTCAAGATTGGCTTCCATAGTTCGAGCATGCAACCGAGGGAGGCACCACCGATCGGGATCACGCTACCTTCCGGATAGCGTTTATCCTCGTGCCAGCAACTGTCCGTGGTGGGTTGATCGACTGTTTCTCGGCGGGTGTTGGGGCCACAAAGTGAGTAAGACCCCACTTACGTGCCAAGCGACATAAGACCAGAATTGTGGAGGGAGCGGGAAAACGTAGGGCCACACGCAAGATTAAGCTTTGCCTTTTTGAGGCGGCCGTCCGCAACGGCTGCTCGGACTTGAAGAATCCCATGAGCGCCAATCGGCGACCAACGCATCCGACGCTTCTTGTTCATGCGGGCATTGATGAGGCTGTCGGCAGCACTTTCCGCCGGTCAGCTGGATATCGGCAGGCTGGATCAGTATCGCTGGCGGTAGTTGGCGATCGAAGCTGCGTTCTGCACCACCTAGCTGCCAGGATTGTTGATCAATTCGTATAGCCGCCCGATCTTGCCGCTCGCATTGTGCAGCCCGGCGTGCCGATGTAATTGAGCAAGCATCTGCATTACGGTCTCGCTTGCCTCTCGGGCATATCCACTCCAGAGGAGATGTCGAAGCCTTGGCACATGCATCGCAATGTCTCGAAGATAGATGTTCGGATCTCTTCGTGCGAAGTAGCGCAAGTTCGTCAATCAGCGACCGGCAAGCGGATTGTCACCTCGAGTCCTCCAAGCTGGGCTCGTTCAAAAGCAATCGTTCCGTTGTTCAGCGAGACGATCTCGCAGGCGATCGCCAGGCCAAGGCCGGTGCCTGAGCTTGTCTCATCGAAACGTCCGCCGCGCCGGCCGATCGTGCGAAGGTCCGCAGATTGAATGCCCGGCCCGTCGTCGGATATCCTTAGTTCGACGAACGCAGCGTCCTTCTTGGCCTCCACGCTAATCCGTGAGGTTGCCCATTGTGCAGCGTTCTCAAGGATCACGCCGACAAGCTCGATCAGATCATTCGCATCAATATCGACATCTAGACCATCGATAACGTCGACTACCCAGTCGAGGTGCTTGCTGGTGCGCGTTTTCTTCAGGACTGCGATCGCGCGCGGAACGACGTTGCTCAGCGAGGCGCTGAGAGCATGCAGCCGGACGCGTTGACGCAGCCGGACGAGACGCAACTGATAATCTATGCGGCCGCGCATTTCGTTCGTCAGGTCAATAATCGTAGCAGCGCTGCGCTTGTCACCGCCCTCTTCGAGTTCGTAAGCAATCGTACCAAGCACAGCGAGCGGCGTTTTCAGGCCATGCGCAAGATCTGAAGCGCGCGAGCGCGCAAAATCCATCGATTTCTGCTGCAGGGATAGCAACGCGTTTACTTCGCTGACAACAGGTACCACCTCCAGCGGATAGGTGGTATCGATTGAGGACGCGGCACCCTTGCGAATGCCCTCAATATCCTGGCGCAATTTCCTGAATGGCGACAGTCCGAATTGCACCTGCAGAATTGCAGCAAGCACCAGGACGCTGCCGAGGATTAGGAGGGCCACGGCCAATTCGCGCCCAAAACTTTTGATCGCCTCATCAAGGATCGACCGGTCCTGAGCTACGATGACCTGGAAACGTCGCTCGCTTTTGGCTTTCGCAAAGCGTGCCGTCAAGGAAAAGGCAAGCAATGATTGTCCCGCGGGGCCATGAACGTTGGAGAGCTGTCCGGCTTCGCTTGGCGTATCCAGCATGAGGACATGGTCCCAAAGCGAGCGGGAGCGGATCATCTGCTGCGAGCCCAGATCCGTGATCTGCCAGTAGAGGCCGCTGATGGGAGTATCGTAGCGTGGATCAGGCAAGGAGCCGATAAGCACCGGCGCCGCATCGCGCGCGTCTGCATTGATCAAAGCGACGAGACGCGACATCGTTGCCGAGAGGTCAGCAGAAGCGCTGCGTTCGACACTCTTCGTGAATAAGTAGCCGATTGTGACGCCAGTCAGGACCAGCGCTATGGCGATCCAGATGCCGGATCCCAATATCAACCGAATCCGTAAGGACCTAATTCTCAACGATCAGTCCCACCGAGAATGTACCCAAAGCCGCGTCGCGTCGCGATGATATCGGCGCCCAAGCGTTTCCTTAGGCGGCCGATGAGCACTTCGACGGCATTCGACCCGCCTTCGAAGTTCTCGGTATAAAGATGTTCGGCTATCTCAAGCTGCGAGACGACGCGGCCGCCCTGATGCGCCATAAAGGCCAGCAGCCGGTATTCCTGTGGTGTAAGCGAGATCGGAATGCCCGCGCGTGACACTTGTCTCATTCGCGTGTCGAGAACAAGCTCGCCAATTTCAATTTGCGACGATGCAAAGCCCGCCGCCCGGCGGACTATCGCGCGGACACGCGCTACGACTTCTTCCATGCGGAAAGGTTTGACCACGTAGTCGTCGGCACCCGACTCAATTCCTTCCACTCGCTCGTTCCACTGCCCACGCGCGGTCAGAATCAATACGGGAACGTTACGCCCCGCTCGACGCCAGCGCTTCAGGATCGTCAAACCATCCAGGGTCGGAAGACCGAGATCGAGGATCACCGCATCGAATGCTTCAGTGTCTCCACGGAACCAGGCATCTTCTCCGTCCCTGGCATATTCAGCGGCGAAGCCGGCACTCGACAGGGCCGTACCAAGCGAATCGGCGATGCGGCGATCATCTTCAGCTACAAGTATCCGCATATTTATCTTACCTTTATCAACTCACCCGTACGGGCATTAAAAATGTAGCGGCGAACTTCGCTGTTGGTTTCGAGCACCTTCAACTCATACCGGAGAAGGCCTTTGACGGGATGCAGGCGCGTATCGATGATCTGTCCTGTGGTCAGATGCCGGGCGATTGCGATGATGTCGTCCAGCGGAAGAGCTCGATTGCTTTGAACCGCTTCGAGGGCGCCGTTTGGTCCATTAAACCTGTCGTGGCCTCCGTTGCGCTGAGATTCGTCGGGGTCAGACTGCCCGTCGCCTTTAGAATCTCCAGGATCGCCTCCATCATCATCTTCGTCATCGCCGGAATTCGAATCTGTCCCGTCGCCCCCCTGGTCCGAAGAGCCTTCCGATTCACCCGCATCGGCGATCTCGATATAGCGACCGTCGCCAGCGGCTTCCTGCGCGCGCACCACGGCTGGAAAGTGCAACGCAACGGCAATTATTGCCAACCGCGCGAATACTCTCAGGAGCCGAAAACACACACACCTTCTCCTCAAATCGTCAGGACCGTTCCGCGGAGCAGCTTAGACGAGCAAAGCTGACATTTCGCTGACAACGCTCTCACGGGTTTTTCAGGCACCATCGATTATACCGGTGAACCAGAGGCAAACAAACCGACTACGAAGCGAGTGCTCGAGCCACGAAGCGGTAGCTACCTTGTAGAGATCGCTCGAAGGCGGGCCTCCTCGAGATGTCAACCGCAATAGCAGCTGAGGGAACGCGATATGCAAACCGTATTTCGCTTTATGCCAATTATGACCTGTGTAGCCCTGTTAACTGCCACGACTCTGTCGCTATCAATCATCGGGCCACCGCATTTTCGCCGGCCATTTGGTATGTTCGGGCACCACCGAACCTTTCAGGTGCCATCGTACCAAAGCGCCGAAGGCGAATCCTCAATGAATGCAAACACGGCAGTTTCGCGCCAACAGCACGCCGTGGCGGCCCGCGAGATAGCGCCGATCGAAAGACTCCAAACTAGGGAATTTTGATGCCGGACAAGAAGCTGAAGGAATACCATATGCAAGCGCTGTTTCGCTTTGTGCCAGGCATCATCTATATGACCTCGTTATTGGCCATCGTTTTGTCGATGCTGGTTGTTCGAACGCCATACGCGAACGCGCGATTTAACGTGCATTGCCAGCACGAAACCTACTCTGATTGCGAACTCGTGCGCGCAGATTGAAATGCAGGCGCGCAAGCGCCTTTCAATCGCAATCATTGTTAGCTGAAGGTCCTGAAGATGCGGTGCTTCGTCTCGATCATCCCCATTACCTGTGGGAGATGGCGAAGATATCCAATGGTCAGGCTGGGGTTGGTGGCTGTCGCCCGCCGATCTTCCGCCTTGGGTCGAGAGGGGGCCGTTCCCGCGCTTTCGATCTCTCTCACGAAAATCCGCTTGGAAATGATGAATACAACTCGTCGTTCGATCACGAGCGTGAAATCCAAGGGCGCTCGGAGGCGCTGATATGAATTCCAATTTGCTCGTAGACTTGATTTTGAGAAGAATAGTGTCAGGCAGCTTGATGCTCGCCATTTCCGGTCATGCAGCAGGGGCGATACCGATCGCGGCGATGATCTATGCGGGCCAAACGGCATTCGCGTCTCCCGCAGCTGCCGCGCCAAAGGCGACGCGAAATGCCCAGGGTCTGCTCTCTGACATGCGTGTCTCACTCGGTATGATCGCCGGGAGCTATAAGGACGCTTCAGGTACTCGGCACCAAAGCACTGCCGGCGTTCTCGAAGCCGTTGCCCTCGCGACACGCGCAACACAGCGCTTGGAAGCTGCACTGGCGACGCCAAACAGCAAGGGGATCGCTGAGGCTACTGGCAACCTGTCAAAAGCGATCGGTGAGCTGCAAACGCGATATGCCCTGACGGTGTCGCAAAACGAGCAAGCTGCGCAGGGCATGCGCTACCTAAACGCGGCATGGAAGAGCTACTCGTCCCGATATGTTCTTTCAAAGCCGGCGAATGAAACCAGAGCGGTCAGCAAGGGTGAAGTTCGGGCATTGCGTGAAAGTGTGGCTCTTCTCGAAAAGCGCGTAGCGTCGCTGGAGGATCAGGTCGCCAACAATGCAACTCTTCGACGAGAGGTGGTACGACTGAGGCATGACCTTTCCTATTACAGTGACCGGCCAGACGATTACTGGACCTATCAAAGCATGCTGCTGACACTCACAGTGGTGTCGGGATCCTTCGATGCATTCATCTATACGACGCGAACCTATTACCCAACATATTACGTCTATTTCGAGCCGATTGGTCCGGAATTCGAAGTCTGGCACTCCTATTGGGATGGATATTACGATGGCTATTACGCGGACAGAAATTCTCTTTGGTATGACGAACCAACGATAATCGACGATCCTCTAGTGGAAATAAGCCAAATTGAAGTCAACCAGGATATTACCTACCAGACCATTTATAATATAACGAATGAGACCCGTGTCGAATACGAAGCATTACCCCGAGAGAACTTAGCAGATATCGATATTCCTGCTACGCCAGATAATGCTGTCTTCACTGCGCAGGAGCCGCATCAGCTAGAGAATGGCAGTTCCACAGCGAAAGTAGAAACTATCTCTCCCTCTAACTCTGAGCTGAACGAAAATCTATCTCAACCAGAGAAAGCAATTGCACCACAAAATGATAGGGCATCGGACGTACATATATCGGGGGTGGACGGCAAAGTTCCAGATAATGTGGAACGGGGGCATGATGGAACTGAAGAAGAGGCTACTTCCAGAGATGATCAAAATAATGTCAATACCAGATCCGGAGATGAGCTTCAGAAACGGGATGTTTCGTCGAAAGAGAAAGATGGCGATTCTCACCAAGCAGAAAGTTCCGGCCAGAATTCTGAACAACAGATAGGCCAATCGGTCGATGCAAGTGGATCCACAAACGTCGACATGCATCAGGAACGCGGGGAACTTCCGAATAGTGCAGATGAGGACGTCATTCCTGATAATTATCAGGATAATGTGACGGCCCAATCCGGAGATGGATCTCAGAAACGGGACGTCTCGCCCGAAGAAAATGACGACAATGCAGATCTGACGGGAAAAGCCGGGCGGACTCCCGGCGGCAAATAGGGTTCAAAAGCTTATCCGAAACTGCGCAGGCGCGTCTCGATTAACAACGCTACCTAAGTCGGTGGCCCAGCGTTGACAGAGCTGTGGTCGATCTCGGAATCGCGCGCTCGAAACATCAGAATTCGACAATGAGCCACTGGGCGAGCCAGAGCGTCAGGATCCAGATGCCTTAATCCAGATGCCTTAATAATGCCGCTGTTTCTCAACGTGTCCGCAACACTAGTTCGACAGAGCCTACATCGTTCGCAGCTATCACTATGACGTCGCTGCATTGGAGCAATGCGACGAAAGCGCGGGGCTAGTCAATTTCGGCCAAGCGCCCAACGGACCGTGAATTAAACAAACAGAGGAACAGAGCACATGAAGAAGTTCACCCTCGCCGTTTCCACAATCATATTCGCTCTCGCGTCAGTTTCGGCACACGCCGGCTCGACCACTCCGAGCCCCGGAAACACAAAGGAAAATGTCAAGACCTTGAACGGTCAGAGCTCGAAAACGGAACCTCAAAAGGAAGCGCCGCTCTTGAAAAAGCAGAACCCGGGGATCAAGGGTAAGACAAAATAGCCAAACGCATTTTATTCACGCGCCAATCCCGTTGCGCCTGGAAGAAAGGCGCAACATCTCGATAAGAGGTGCCCGTCGGACCATCTCGTTGAGCGTGACATCCCTTCTTCTTCAATGATCCCGACTAGGAAATCCTCGTGGACCTTTAGGCGTGAGCCGTCCCGCGGCGCTAGTTTTGCTGGCGCCAACTGACTCGCCGCGCTGGCAATCCAAAGCCTGCATCACCGTGTTAGGCGCCTATCCGTATTTGCATCAAGTGTCAGCCTACTCTCCACGCAATCTGGATAGTGCGGTGATCTAGCACTTCTCCAGAAACATAATCCGAACGTTGAAAGGAAAGACCTTGGAACAAAACAACCCCGGCCCGGCAAGCAAGCGTGCGATTACTGCACGGAGAGCGCCTTACTCTTATTGCGGAGAATCCCCGCTTAGTTTCTCGTGCCAATTCCGACGCCAGGATAACCTATCCACAATCGGGTTCCTCATCCATCTGCTGCGCGTCAAACAGCGGCAGCAGCATGCGGAAAGGCTGCTGAAACTTCTTCCCTTTTCCACATCGATTTTGCCCGCAATCGATGGTCGTCTGCTCTCGAAGCGGGAGCGTCGAGGGTTCTATCAACGCCAGTTGCATCAGCCGTTCTATCCCTTCGAACTTAGCAATGCCGAGATCGGTTGCTTCCTTTCGCACCGAAAAGCATGGCAGGCAATTGTCGACCAGAATATCGATATCGCCTTCGTCATTGAGGATGATATTGAGCTTGATGACAGTTTTTACAGGAGCCTCGCACTGGCATTCGCTCATATAGGGCCGGACGATTTTATACGATTCCCGATGCGCAGAGGTCGTGAAAGTGGTCGCCAGATCGCCAAAGTCGGCGAGATCGCCTTGATCGAACCCACATGCCCAGGACTTGGAATGGGAGCGCAACTGGTCACCCGCGGCGCGGCAATCAAGTTGCTCAAGGCGACTGAACAAGTGGATCGTCCCGTCGATGTGTTCCTGCAAATGTTTTGGGTGACGGGCGTCATACCGAAGTCGGTCACGCCCGCTGGCATTCACGAGATTTCCGGCAGCTTGGGTGGGAGCACGCTTAGACAACGCAGGCCACTCCTGCAAAAATGCATGCACGAGATCTTGCGTCCTCTTTACCGCAGTAGGATCAAACGCCTCGCCCGATTGGCTGGCAGACGCCGTATTCCGTCCTCTAATGTTGCGGCGAGATAACATGTCGATATCGATCCTGAGATATAGCCAGATCGCCGATCCTGCAGAACAAGGCGTCTATCTTCGCTATCGAACGGTCTATCCTCGCAATTTTAGCACCCAGATGCGGCGATTGAAGAGGCTGGGATTTACCGGCTTGTCCCTTCGAGATCTCGAGCCATATCTGCGCGGGAAAAAATCCGGCAAGGTCTTTGGCATCACATTCGACAACGGCTTTCGAGGTGTCCACGCGCATGCGCTGGCGACCCTTCAGGAACTGGAATTTACGGCGACAAGTTACTTTGTTCCTAGTCAGATTGGCGGATTCAACAGCTGGGATTTACCAGTTGGCGCTCCGTATTCGCGATGCATGTCGAAGGCAGAAATGCGGGAATGGGCCCTCATGGGTCATGAAGTCGGTGCGCATAGTCTCGAGCATATCCGCCTGACGAAAACCTCGGTCACCGAGGCAAGACGGCAAATCACCCTTGCTCGGCACGAGCTCGAAGACATGCTCGGAAATTCGGTCAACAGCTTCTCGTATCCGTACGGAGACGTATCAGAGCAAGTCAGAGCCATTGTCGAGCAGGCTGGCTATATCAGCGCAACTACAACCGTTAGCGGAAGAATATTGCCTGAGGATGATATGCTGTGGTTACCGCGGCAAACGATCCGTCAAGTAGATAGCTGGTTGAACGTATTGTGCAAATGTGCGGTCGGTTAGACCCTCATGCAGTTGTCTCCAGTTTTTTCAGCAGGTGATTACGAGAGAACGATCTGCGTAGGGACCGTTACGCGTGCAAGGCCACAAATGCTTTCGAATCTTCTGAAGTCCTATAGCAGGATGAACGTGCCTGACGGAGTTCGTCTTCATTTCATCATCATTGAGAATAATGAAACGGCCTCGTTAGGCCAAGCTATCGAAGATTTCCGGGAGCAAGTGCCAAAGTCGAGCGTTCAATATGAGCTCGAGACGCAGCTCGGGATCGCCTTTGCTCGCAATCGCGCTCTTGAGGCCGCTCTTACGTCGGATGGAGACTTGCTGACCTTTGCTGACGATGACGAAGTTGTCGCAGAAGATTGGCTTGAGCAGCTGCTCGCCGCGCGAGACGCTCAGGATTGCGATATTGTCGCGTCGCCGGTCAGATTCGCACCGCCGCCGCCCGCCGCATCCCGGTGGAACAGGATGGTTTGGTCGGGAATGAACAGAATGAATCGCAATAGCGAGGCGAAATCGATTCGTCTCTTAGAGATGGGGAAAGCTAAGCACATCAAACTGGCAACCGGTAGCTGGATGGGAAAGCTGGAATTCTTTCGTCGCACCGGCCTTCGTTTCGACAACACACTTGGCTTGGCGGGTGGCGAGGATTGGCAATTGTGGACCGATGCGCTGAAACTTGGCGCTTGTACGACCTGGACACCACATGCGATTTGCCATGAGACGGTTCCCGTCGAGCGCTTGACGCTCCAGTACCAATACAGGCGCTCCCGAGATCACAGCAGCATCTTGATCAAAAGACGAAATAGCAAGGGCTCAAAAAAAGGCTGGCTGCAATTGTTCGCTTCGATTTTGGGCCGAATATGGACGCTAAGCTATTGCATTCTGGCGGCGCCTTTGACTGGTGGCAGGACATTGGTGCGCGCGGCATCGTGCTTGGGCAGCATTGTCGGGTTGCTACAGGGGCGTCTCGGGTATACATCGCCGCACTATCAGATGACCAGCGGCTTCTAGCTGCCAAAATTGCAAATAGGGAGCCAAGAGCGGCGTTTACCAATTCGTCACCGAGCCGTCGTTTCGGGTCCAATGCGGCGCCTCCCAGAATTTGAAACTCTGCTTCCTGGCCAATTCCTCGTTCACCTCGACGCCGAGACCTGGCATATCAGTGACCGGGGCATCGTCAACTTAACGGAATGTGGAATTGGACATGAGATGACGGGCCATGACAGACCGTGATCCACTCTATCGCCGCCATCGCTTTCCTGGCGAGATAATCGCCCACGCGGTGTGGCTCTATTTCCGTTTTCCTCTCAGTCTGCGGATGGTCGAGGATATGCTGGCGGCGCGTGGGATTATTGTCTCGCACCAGACTGTGCGGCTATGGGCCGAGAAATTCGGACGTGCCTTTGCGAGCGAGATCCGCTGCCGCTCAGCCGGTCGGCTGGGCGGCAAGTGGCACCTCGACGAGGTCGTCGTTTCGATAGGCGGCAAGAAGCACTGGCTCAGGACGGTTTCGTCCTCGACGTTCTGGTTCAAAGTCGTCGCAATACCAAGGCGGCCAAGCGTCTCATGCGCAAGCTGTTGAAGAGCCAGGGGCGCACGCCGCGAGTGATGATCACCGACGAGCTTCGGTCCTACGACGCTGCAAAGCGCGAGATCATGCCAGGTGTCGAGCATCGCTCCCACAGAGGCTTGAACAATCGGGCGGAGAATTCCCACCAGCCAGTCCGGCGACGAGAGCGGGTCATGAAACGCTTCAAGGCTAGGCGACATCTACAGCGCTTCGTCTCCATCCATGATCCGATCGCAAACCTGTTCCACATCCCCCGCCACGACATCCCCTCCAGCCATCATCGAGAACTGCGTTCAGCGGCGATGAACCTGTGGGCGAAAATCACTCGAGCGTGAACCGCAACAGCGCAAGCGGGCTACGACTGCCTTGTACCCGTTAAGTTTACCATGCCAAAATTTATTGATTTCATTGGATTTTTAATAGATTCCTTGAGGGACTAGGAGTTAGTACCGCTTCAAGAGCGTAGCCATTTGTGGCTGGATGAAGAGTTCTCTAGCGGCCTGAACCTTGATGAACTATAGTGGTTCACCTATAATGATTGTGAACCATAGAAGGTTTGGTGTCATGGCTGCATTCACTGTGCGTGTTTCAGACGAAACGGCTAGCAAACTCGACCAGATCGCGGAAAAGCTTGATCGTTCGCGCTCTTATATGGCAGCCCAGGCGATCGAGGATTATGTTGCTCGCGAAGAGTGGCAAATTGTTGAAATCGAGGCTGGGTTGGCTGAAGCCAGCCGGGGCGATTTCGCCAGCGACGAAGAAATGGCGAAAGTCATTGGAAAGTACATCAACTCTGCTCATCCGTCATGAGCGAAAAGCGTATTCGCTGGACGAAGAGAGCATTGCGGCGGCTTGATAGGATCGGCGCATATATCCAGAAGGATAATCCGGATGCTGCTGCACGAGCCGTCGCGCGAATCGTGTCGGCGGTTGATATGCTTTCGGAGTTTCCCGCAACAGGGCGCGTTGGCCGCATCAATGGCACCCGTGAACTGGTGCTGGCGGATATTCCCTACATTATTCCTTACCGTGTCGAGCAAGACATAGAGATTCTCACGGTCATGCATGCTCATCAGCGATGGCCATCAGAGCTTTAGGTTTTTAACTTGAGTTCCGCCTGATGCGATCGATGTCGGTTCGATCCCCTTCAAGGCGTTCAGATGACCTTGCGCACTTCCTGTTCAAAGCTTAGGACGTGATGCAGCGCAATTCTCTCAGCGGTATCGGCATCACCGCGGCAGACGGCCTCGAGCATGAGTATCTGCTCTTGCACGACCTTGTCGAGTTCAGGCGAGAGCTCCGGAAACCGCCGCATGGCGACATGAAGAATCCGAAGCGAGAGATTGTGATAATGATCGAGCGTGTCGAAGAGATACCGGTTCTTGGCGCACCGATAGATGAACCGATGAATTCGCCGATCGAGCGCAAGCAGCGCGTCGAGCTCAGAAGGTAGGGAAAGCGCTTTTAGCGCTTCTATCAGTTTAGCGGCGTCGCGCCGTTCGGGCTCACGCAATCGTTCCGCCGCCAACCGCGTCGCCCAGGATTCGATGCGAGCTCTTGCCTCGTAGATTGCGGTCAGGTCGCTGATGTCGATCCTGCTGACGAAAGTGCCTCGGCGCGCGTTGACATCGACAAAGCCATCCCGCTGCAGCCGCAGGAAGGCTTCCCGCACGGGCGTACGACCGACGTCGAGCCGGCGCATTACGTCATTTTCCTTAAGAATGGTGCCTGGCGCCAGCTGCACCGTGATGATGTCCTCGCGAAGCTGCAAATAGGTGCGTTCCGCCAATGTCAAGGTGGCTTGCGGATCGTCGAGCATTTCTTCCGACATCCAAGTGTCCATCCACGTCTTCTCCATCCTTGAGTGATCCGATGCGCTTATACGGAATCACTTGACAATGCACCTGGATAATATACGCTGTAATATATTACAAAAATATAATGAGGGTGAACATGGATAGCAACGATATTTTCCCGCATTCTCGACTTAACCATGCCGTTTCAGCAATCCTTGCCCTCGGACTCGTGCTGTTTTCCGAGCCCGTGGTGGCCCAAGCTGGAGAGCTGGAAACGCTGAAGCCGGGTGTGCTCCAGGTGGTCATCGAGCCGTACATGCCCTACACGGCATTGAAAGATGACAAGCAGGTCGGCCTCGATAGCGATATCCTGGATGTGATCGCCAAGAAGCTTGGTCTCAAGATCGAAACGACGGTGACGGATTTCCCCGGCATGCTTGCCGCGGTGCAGGCGCAACGTGCGGACATTACGATCGGCGGCATCGCCTGGTCGGATGCGCGTCAGAAAGTGGGCTTGTTCACCGATCCGCCCTACTATTCGCCACCGGCCATGGCCGTGCATGGTGACGCTAGTTATCCCGACGTCCAGAGCCTGGAAGGCAAGGCGCTCGGAACCGTGACCGGTTACGTCTGGGCGAAATCCATTGCTCAGGTCCCAAAGGCCGATGCGCATACGTACCCGACGGCCGACAGCGTTTTTTCGGATCTTTCCTCGGGTCGGATCGACGTCGGATTTCTCGATCCCCTGCTGATTATTTATCAACAGCAGCAAAGACCCGACATGAAGTTCAGGGTGGCCTACCTCAATCCGCCGACGGCAGAGCAGGTTGCCGCTCATCCCGACTATAAATATTTCCAGCCCTACATGACCGGCTTCTACCTGCCGAAACAGGCTCCGAAGCTTGCCCAAGCAATCTCCGACCAGATCGACGCGATGTATAAGGACGGTTCTCTCGCCGCGCTCGTGACGAAATGGGGCGGCGATCCCAAGCAGTTCCTGGTTCCGTCGCGGGATATGGCGGCCCAGCGACGTGGCGTGGATCGCCCGCAGACATGGTCACCACCGTCCATCGCCAATTGAGCGCGGGAGAACGGACATGAGCTTTTGGCAATCTCCTGCTCAATTGTTTCAAGTTTCCTGGGGCGACTATGCAGGCAATCTCGGCGAGGGTCTTTTACGGACCCTTGCCTATACGGTGGCAAGCTTCGTCGGTGCGGCGCTCTTGGGGCTCATGCTTGCGTTGATGCGCCTCAATCGGTTGCGCATCGTGCGTTTGCCGGCCACCATCTACACGGAAGTCTTCAAGAATGTGCCCCTGCTTGCCATCATCTTCGTCACCTACTTCGGTTTGCCATCCGTCGGAATAAGATTCAGCGTCTTTGTGGCCGGCGTGCTCAGTCTGGTTTTATTCTACGCAGCCTATCTGTCGGAGATTTTTCGCGCAGCCATTTCGGGCATTCATTCGAGCCAGAACGAGGCGGCGCACGCACTGGGTCTTGGCCGTGCCACTACATTCGGCCATGTGGTCCTACCGCAGGCACTTCGACTTGCGCTGCCGGGCACCAATACGATGTTCGTCGATCTGCTGAAGTCGACGTCACTGCTGGTGACCATCTCGGCAGCGGAACTCATGACCCGGGCGCAGTTGATCGCCTCCGAGACGTTTCGGTCACTGGAAGTCTATCTGGTGATCGCCGCGATCTACTTTGCTGTCTGTTATCCGGTCTCGCAATGCCTTCTGTTGCTTGAGCGCACTATCCAGGCGGGCATACCTCTGTCGCTTGGTCGGCGGCGGCGTCTTAGGCTGGCACGAGCCTTGATTCAAACTGGGGGCTAGACGAATGGCTCACGTAACCGTCGAAACATCCCGCGCTGCCGTCCCTTCGGACAAAGCCGCCGCAATCAAGATCAGGGGCCTTCGAAAATCCTTCGACGGGCGGCAGGTCCTTGATGGGGTAGACCTCGATGTTCCACGCGGGCGCATCGTCAGCATCATCGGGCAGAGCGGCGGCGGCAAGACAACGCTGATGCGCTGTGTGAATTTGCTGGAGCTGCCGGATGGTGGCGTTATCGAAATTAACGGCGAAACAATCTGTTCGAACGGAACGGTCACTTGCAGAGACCTCGCCAGGCTGCGCCAGGGCGTTGGTATGGTGTTCCAGCGCTTCAATCTGTTTCCACATCTGACCGCGGTAGAAAATGTCGTGCTGGCGCAGATGCACGCCGCCGCCGTCGGCGAGCGTGAAGCGGTCGAACGAGCCGTGCGATTGCTGTCCCGCGTCGGTCTGTTACACCGGGCTCTGGCCTATCCGGAGCAAATGTCGGGCGGCGAGCAGCAACGTGTGGCGATCGCGCGGGCTCTGGCTTTATCGCCAACCGTGCTCCTGTTTGACGAGCCGACCTCGGCGCTTGATCCCGAATCGACGGGGGAAGTGCTGCGTGTGATGCGCGAGCTTGCAAGCGACGGAATGACGATGATCATCGTCACACACGAGCTCCCGTTTGCACGAGAGGTATCCGACTGGGTCGCCTTTATCGACGGCGGCCGGATTATCGAGCAAGGCCTGGCTGCAGATGTGCTCGACAACCCCAGGGAGTCTCGGACCGTTGCTTATGTCGCACGATACGCAAAACCAGGCTGATCACAAGCCGTAGCGCACGAGCTTCGGCAGGAGCGCCGACTGCCTTCCTCTTAGAGTAACGGATGAGATGCACAGGATATCGACGGATATCGCCGTTGTGGGTGGCGGCGTGATTGGCTTGGCGATCGCCCTTCGACTTCGCGCCGACGGGCGTGAGGTCGTCGTCATCGAGCCGAACGAGCCGGGTTCTGGGGCATCCTACGGGAACGCAGGAACGGTGGCGAACTATGCAGTCATTCCGGTTGGCACTCCATCGGTGCTTCGGAATTTTCTGTCGCTCCTTCTCGATCCAGGCAGTCCCTTGTCTGTCAGGACTTCAGCCCTGCCAACCTTGTTTCCGTGGCTGGCCCGCTTTGCCTATGAGTCCCTCCCACATCGCTATCGCCAAAATGCCGGCCGGATCGCCGAACTTGTTTCGGACGCTTCGACAGCCTGGATGGAATTCGCCGCGGAGATAGGCGCGTCCAACTTTCTGTCGGCAAAGGGTTGCCTCTATCTTTATGAAACGGCCAAGGCGTTCCGGGCGGCTGGCGCCGACATAGAGTTGCGCCGCAATCATGGTGTTTCGCAACAGCTTCTGTCGGCTGGCGATGTAGCCGAACTTGAGCCGCGCCTTACCGAATTTGAAGGCGGCCTTTTCTTTCCCGGAGCCATCAACCTCAGTGATCCGGGCGCGGTGATGGGTTTGTTGACTGCGGCCGTGAAGCGGACAGGGGCGGAATTCGTTCAGGCATCCGTCACAAGCATTGTGCGTGAACGGAGCGGTTTACGCATCGCTGCTTCACATTGCGATGTTCGTGCTCGCAGGGTCGTGATTGCTGCAGGTGCCCATTCACGTAGACTGGCTGCATCGCTTGGTGATCCGGTACAGCTCGATACCGAGCGTGGCTACCATATCGAGTACGACATGACGGATCTGCCCATCGAGCGCCCGGTTTGTCCGACCGCGCGCGGATTTTACTTTTGTCCGATGCAAGGCCGGCTACGTGTTGCAGGGCTAGTGGAGCTTGGCGGACTGACGGCCCCGGCGAATTTGCAACTAACGGAAGCACTGGCGAGGAATGCGCGCAGAATGTTTCCTGAACTTGGAGTCCCGAGTCGCTCCTGGCTGGGGTTTCGGCCTTCAATGCCCAATTCCATCCCGGTTATTAGGCCGTCAAAATCCGGAAGGGACGTCATCCTTGCCTTTGGGCATGGGCACATCGGATTGACCCTAGCCCCGCGGACGGCCCGGATGGTCAGCGCGATCGTGGCCAGGTGAATTGCCTTTGCGACCATCTTGCAAATAACGTGCTCTATCTCGGGGAGGTGTGCCTCTCCTTGCTTGCTTCTCCGAAACACCAACAGCGCAATGGCAGTCGACTTGATGCCAATCCTCTCATGTTAGCTGTGACCAGGCTGGATAGAATGGAGATACGTTGCACCATCATCATCCATGACGGAAGGCCATTGTACCTCCCAATCTGCATGGCTCCCGCTGCTATTCAACTTGGGAGCTAAGGTCGGGATCTCGGGACGATCCTTTCCTCACCGTGAGCGCATCCGCAACATTTCAGGATTCCGGCATCGTTGTAGAAAGTTAGTATCCGAAATCTATTGTTTTTATAGATTCATTCTGTGATTCCGCTCTCGTTTGGTACATTGTTTCTGGCCCGGTCCAGCCCTCATCTTTAGTTTCCGCGGTGACTAAGGAGCCTTGAAGCTATGAACTTTACCAGAAAAATTTCGACAGCTCTCTTTGCCATCGCGGTTTCCGTCGGTGCGCTCGGGACGGTTGCGCATGCCGATGCGACGCTCGATCGCATCAAGGGTCGCGGCGCGCTGACCGTCGGCGTCATCCTCTCCGGCGCGCCTTTTGGCTATATCGATCCGGCAAGCCAGGAGCAGAAGGGCTACAACCTCGACATCGCCAAGGCGCTTGCCGAAAAGCTCGGCGTCAAACTGGAAACGGTGACGGTGACGCCGCCGAACCGCGTACAGTTCCTGCAGCAGGGCAAGGTCGATATCCTGATCGCCAACATGCAGTACACGGAAGAGCGCGCCAAGATCCTAGATTATGTACCGACGGCCTATGATCGCAGCGGCGGCGCTGCTGTCGGCCGCAAGGATAGCGGCCTCAACGACTGGAGCGACCTCAAGGGCAAGCCTGTCTGCGTTTCTCAAGGATCGAACTACACGCAGCCGCTGATGGAGCAATATGGCGCCGAAGTGAAGGCGCTGCCGAGCCAGCCGGAATCGCTATTGGCGCTCCAGGGCGGCAATTGCGTTGCTGCCGTCCATGTCAGCGCGACCGTCGGCCTGCTGCTTAAGGATCGACCGGAGGAATGGAAGGATTACAAGATACTGTTTCCGACCGAACTCGTTCCTTCCGATTCGGTGATCTGGCTGCGCAAGGGCGAAGGCGATACGCGCGCGGCACTCGATAAGGCCATCCAGGAACTGCATGCCAATGGCAAGCTTCTCGATTACGCCAAGGCGAACCGCCTGCTCAACACGACCTATCTTGAGGAAGAACACAAGAAGCTGGAGGGCAAGTGACCTATCGGTCGCTCGAGGAACGGTTTGCATGGGAAGTTCGCTTCTTCAGACCTTCATAGACTGGACTGGCAGGCTCGGGCTTCACTACGAATTCCTGGCCAGCGGCTATGAGGCGCAGATTTGGCGTGGTGGTTTCATCACCACGCTTTATCTTATTGTGCTCCTTATTCCGATCAGCCTGCTGTTCGGCCTGCTGTTTGCGGCCATGTTGACCTCGGGAAACAAGGCCTTGGCCGCACCGGTCAGGGTCTTCATCGAAGTGACCCGCAATACACCGACGCTCGTCCAGCTGATGTTCAGCTTCCTTGTGCTGAACACGCTCGTCTCAAATGGTCTCGGCGGGGCGCAGCATAATCCTTTGACGCCGTTCTTCTGGGTAGTCGCCGTGGTCGGCCTGCATGTCGCCGCACTCCACGCCGATGCGCTTCGCGCCGGTATCGAGGCCGTGCCGGAACAGACGGTGGAGGCGGCCCGCGCCATCGGCTTCACCCGCCTGCAGATTCTTCGCTTCGTCGCGATACCGCTTGCGCTGCGGGCATCGCTGCCCGCGATCGTCAACAATATGATCAATCTGGTCAAGCTGACGACGGTCGGCAATGCCATCGCCGTCAGCGAAATCACCTATGCCTCGATCATGGTCTGGACACAGCGCGACAATGTCGTCGAACTGATGATCGTCATTTTGCTATTCTTCAGCACCATCAATCTTGCCCTCGCCAAGATCGGGCATTGGGTCGAAAAGCGCCTGGCTGTGCCTGGCTTTGGAGTGGGCGCATGAGTGTGGCGAAACTCTCATCGGCACCTTCCAGCAACTGGCTGCCCTGGCTGGTTGGAGCGCTGGTCGCAATTGCGGTCATCTGGCTGCTGGCCGACCTCTCGCTGCTGCATGTGCTGATCGAATGGCTGCCCTATCTTGGTAGCGGCTTCCTGATGAATATTCTCATCAGTCTGCTCGCCATGGCGGGAGGGACCTTGATCGGTGTCTTGCTTGGTATTCTCGAGCTGGCACCACTGAAGATCATTCGCTATCCCGTCGGCCTCTACGTCCAGATCTTCCGCAATGCGCCGCATCTCGTGCTGATCTTTGCAACGACCTATATCTTTCCTTTCGAGATCGTCGTCTTTGGCCATTACCTGCCGTTTCCCGATTGGGTGAAGGCCGTCATCGGGCTTGCCATTCCGGCCAGCGCCTATGTCGCGGAAATTACGCGCGGCGCCATTCAGTCGATCCCGACCACGCAGTGGGAGGCGGCCAAGGGGCTGGGCTTCTCCCGGTCTCAGGCATTACGCTGGATCATCCTGCCGCAATGCGCGCGACGCTCGCTGCCGCCCTGGATGAACCTCTTTGCCTCGATCACCATGGGGACCGCGCTTGCCTCTCTGGTCGGCGTGCATGAACTCTTGCATGCGGCCACCGATGCCAGCACGGCCGTCCGCAGGCTGGATTTCACCGTCCTTGCCTACATCGTCGTCATGGCGGCGTTCTTCGCGCTTTGCTATCCCATTTCCAGCCTGACGCGTCGCCTCGAGCGCCGCCTGAAAGCTTAAAGGAGCCGGCATGAGCCAAGCTCAGACCAATCCGATCGTCGAACTGGCCGATGTGCATCTGGCTTTCGGATCGACCGAGGTCCTGAAGGGGATCGATCTTTCCGTTGCTCGCGGGCAGACTGTCTCGATCATCGGCCCGTCCGGGTCGGGAAAATCGACGATCCTGCGCTGCATCAACGCGCTGGTCGCGCCGCAGACGGGCCGCATTTCGGTCAATGGCCTGCGTGTCGACCAGATGCGCAGCGAGGCTGAACGCATAAAGCTGCGGCAGAAGATCGGCATTGTCTTCCAGCAATACAATCTCTTTCCGCATCTGACCGTGCTCGACAACATCACGATCGCCCCGATGCGAATCCTCGGCGTCAACAAGGCCGATGCCGAACGTCATGCCCGCGATCTTCTGGCGCGCGTGCGCCTGTCCGAAAAGGCAAACGTCTATCCCGGGCAGCTGTCCGGCGGCCAGCAGCAGCGCGTGGCGATTGCCCGTGCCCTCGCCATGCGGCCGGATCTCGTCCTCTTCGACGAAGTGACCTCGGCACTGGACCCGGAGACCGTCGGCGAAGTGCTCGCCGTCATTCGCGATCTCGTCAAGGAAGGCATGACGAGCATTCTGGTCACACACGAGATGCGCTTTGCCGAGGAGATCAGCGATGTCGTGGTCTTCACCGAAAACGGCCGCATCGTTGACCAGGGACCGCCCGAAGCTATCTTCCAGGCATCGACAAATGCGCGCATCCGCCGCTTCGTCAACGGCCTTGCCGGTGCGCGGGCTTCGCTCGAAAACGGTGAGGGAATTTGACGATGGAAAAGGCTTTCCCGCTCACGACTGCCTTTGCCGAAGCCATCACATCGGTCGATCCGCTGCGAGATGAGGCGGCTGTTGCTGCAGCCCGCACGGCGATCATCGATTGGCTGGCCTGCGCCTTCGGCGGCTCCGCCGACCGCACGACACGCATCCTGCTGGAAGAGTTGCCTACAGGCCCGGGGGATGCCGTTATCATCGGGCAGGGGCGGCGCACGGATGCGCTGACCGCGGCTCTGGTCAATGCCCATGCCGGCCATGTGCTCGATTACGACGACGTGCACGCAAGCGTACGCGGTCACCCGACGACGGTCATCGTTCCTTCCCTGCTGGCGCTGGCGTCGGAAACGCCGCTATCGGCGGACCGCTTGATCGCCGGCTACATCGTCGGCCTGGAGGCGATGGCGCGCCTCGGCCTCTCGCTCGGCATGCGCCATTACGAGAACGGTTTTCATGCAACGGCAACGCTCGGCACGATCGGTGCTGCTGCAGCCGTTGCCCACGTGCTTGGCTATTCGGTGGCCGATACCGCCACGGCGCTGGGGCTGGCCGCCACGCATTCGAGCGGACTGCGCCTGCAGTTCGGCCATGATGCCAAGCCCTATCATGCCGGCATGGCGGCGCGCTCGGGTCTGCTTTCGGCCAGGCTTGCCAAGGCGGGCTTCGGCGGCGCCAGGGACTTCCTCGACAATCCGATCGGCTTTTATTCGGCCTTCGCCTTCGGCGAGCAGCGGCCACAGGCAGCCGTCGAGGGCTGGGGCGACCCTTGGCAGATCGTAACACCCGGTCTGACGCTCAAGGCCTTTCCCTGCTGCACGGCGAGCCACCCGGTCGCGATGATCGGCCTTCAGCTTCGCGAGGAGGGTTTGAATGCAGAAAAGATCGAGGCGATCGGCATCACCTTCCCTCCGGGAGGTGATGCGGCACTGGTCGTGACCGATCCGACGACCGGCATCGACGCTCGCTTCAGCGCAGAATATGTGTTCGCAACGGCCTTGGTCGACGGCGCTCTGAAGATCGGCCATTTCGGTGAGACGCCGGTGAGAGAGGATCTGCTGGCAGTCGCCCGGTGCGTTCGCCGCCGGCATGACGAGACGGCGCCACGTCTTTCCAGCGATCCGAAAACGCGCTTCGTCATTGCCGAGGTAACGCTCAAGGACGGAAGCCGTCTGACGCGCGAGTTCAAGGGCTTGCCCGGCTTGAGCGATCCCACCGAAAAATTCCGCGACGCCACCAGCAACCATCCGGCCGTGTCGGCCGTTCCCGATCTGGTGAGAACCATGCACGGCGAGGACGACCTTCATCGCCTCATCCAGCTTCTATCCAACAGTTTGAGCTGATCCGAGTTTCAATAAACGCAAGGCATGCACCCATGAGCAAGACCCGCAAGATCCATCTCGGCCTTTTCCTGCAAGGTGCCGGCCATCACGTCTCCGGCTGGCGTCATCCGCAAGCGGAATCCGGCAGCGAGAATTTCGACCTGCTGCGCCGTGTGGCCCAGATTGCCGAGGCTGCGAAGTTCGACATGCTCTTTCTGGCGGACGGCCTGACGAGCGGTCTCGACGCGCATCCCTCGATGATTGCCCGTTTCGAGCCGCTGACCCTGCTCGCCTCGCTTGCGATGGTGACCGACAGGATCGGTCTCGCCGCCACGGCGTCGACCACCTATGGCGAGCCCTATCATCTCGCCCGTGCCTTCGCCTCGATCGACCATCTGAGCCATGGACGCGCGGCCTGGAACATCGTCACCACTTCCTATGCCCGCACGGCCGCCAATTTTTCCAAGAGCCACCCGGAGCATGACGAGCGCTATGCGGTGGCGGAAGAGTTCGTCGACGTGGTGCGCGGCTTATGGGACAGCTGGGCCGACGATGCCTTTCCGAAGGACAAGGAGAGCGGCGTCTATGCCGATCCCGCCAAGGTGCGGGTGCTCGATCACGCCGGCAAATATTATTCCGTCAAGGGTCCCCTAAATATTCCACGCCCGCCGCAGGGCCATCCCGTGCTGATCCAGGCCGGCTCCTCCGGTCCGGGTCAGGATCTGGCCGCCCGCACCGCCGATATCGTCTTTACCGCGCAGCAGAGCCTCGACGAGGCGCAGGCCTTCTATAAGAGCCTGAAAAGCAAGGTCGCCGGGTTCGGGCGCAGCCCGGACGACGTCGCCGTCATGCCGGGTTTCCTGCCCGTTATCGGCAGAACGGTTGCTGAGGCGCGCGAGAAGCTGGACCTGCTGAACCGCTGGACCGACATCAAGAGTGCGATGCCGCTTCTGGAAGAGCGTCTCGGCCATAGCCTTGCCGATTACGATCTCGACGGTCCGCTGCCCGACCTGCCGATTTCCGACCAGCTGCGCAGCCGCGCCGAGCTTTTGACCGAGCTTGCCCGTCGCGAAAAGCTGACGATCCGCGAGCTTGCCCTGCGCGTCGCCGCCGGCCGCGGCCATCATATCGTGCTCGGAACGGCCGAAGAAATCGCCGATCGCATGCAACAATGGTTCGAAAACGGCGCGGCGGACGGTTTCAACGTCATGCCGCCCTTCTTCCCGGGTGGCCTCGAGGATTTTGCCAACGACGTCGTACCGATCCTGCAGGAAAGAGGCCTCTTCCGTCGCGATTACGAGGGCGCGACATTACGCGATCATTTGGGTATCGCCCGACCGGCCTGGGTTAGCTTTTCATAGCTGGGATAAAGGTTTCATGATGCTGCGAAGGTGGTGATGAACCATCAGCCGATGGAGGATGTCCGACGGCCGCTTTGCGTCGGCCAGCGTCGAAAAAGTGCGCTGGCATTGACGCCGCCAAAACCGAAGCCGTTGGATATCGCGTATTCGGTGTCCACATGGCGGGCTTCATTTGCGACGAAATCGATTCCGTTCGCTTCCGGATCCGGTATATTCAAGTTCAGGGTCGGTGGTGCGACCTGGTTCTTGAGCGCCAAGATCGTGAAAATGGCTTCCAGCCCTCCGGCCGCACCGAGCAAGTGTCCTGTTGCCGACTTCGTTCCACTCACCGCGACAGATTTTCCGTTGCCAAATAGGCTCTTGATAGCTCTGATTTCTCCGAGATCGCCCACCGGTGTCGAGGTGGCATGCGCGTTCAGATGACCTACTTCATGAGGGGCCACGCCAGCTTGCGCAATGGCAAGCTCCATCGCTCTGCGCGCTCCGCTTCCATCTTCGGGACCGGAGGTGATGTGGTGTGCGTCGGCCGTCGTCCCGTATCCGACGAGTTCGGCAATCGGGGCGGCACCGCGAGCAAGAGCGTGACTCAGTGCTTCGATGACGAGTATGCCTGCCCCTTCGCCCATGACGAAGCCGTCACGCGACGCGTCGAAGGGACGTGACGCCTTGCTCGGCGTTTCGTTGAAACCGGTCGACAGTGATCTTGCCGCGGCGAAACCGCCAAGACTGACGACGTTCATGCAGGCTTCCGTTCCGCCGCATATCGCAATGTCGGCTTCATTGGATCGAATAAGCCTGGCGGCATCGCCGATGGCCTGAACGCCGGCGGCGCATGCCGTCACGGGCGCGCCAAGGGGGCCCTTGAAGCCGTGGCGGATTGAGACTTGCCCGGCCGCGAGATTGACCAGGAACGACGGAATGGTGAAGGGCGAGAGGCGGCGCACACCACGTTGATCGACAGTGCGGACGGCCTCGGTTATGGCCGGAAAGCCGCCGATCCCGGAGGCGATGATTGTCGCGGTGCGCAGGCGGTCCTCATTCGACGACGGCCTCCAGTTCGCTTGCGCCAGCGCCTCTTCCGCGGCTGCCAGCGCGAAGATGATGAAGCGGTCGACCTTGCGTTGATCCTTTGGCGGCATGATCGTATCCGGATCGAACCCTCCCTCGGGGTCTTCGGCGAGAGAGGGGATCACGCCTCCGACTTTCGAAGGCAGATCCCCGACCACATCGTCACCCAGTCGACGAATGCCGCTTTTGCCCGCGAGAAGGCGCGACCAGGAAATATCAACGTTTGCTCCAAGGGGACTGACAGCTCCCATCCCCGTGACAACAATGCGACGCATCTGCTTTCCACCTGTCTTATTGGCACGCCATCGGTACCTCGACTCACAATGCGTCAAGGCCCGTTCTCAAAACATGCAGCTTACTCAAGACCTAAGACGCTCTCATCCGACACGAACGGCAGCTAAAGTTTCGGCCCATATCTGCGCCAGATCGTTGAAACAGACTAAATCCTTCAGGCAGCACTATCACGGCGCGCAATGCGCCTGACTTCACCTGAGGCTGCGTCAAGCACACCCTGCGACAGCTTCTCGTCCTCGATGATGCGGGAAAGCGTGACGGCACCGACCATCAGAGACAGTATCGCCATCGCCTTGTCGCTCGGTCTTGCGCTGCTGGCATCACCCATCAGTTCATCCAACACCTCGAAGTGAGCTCGAATGCCATCCTCAAACGGGCGCCTGACCTCTCTGCTCTGCCGAGCTGCGTCCGCTCCTAGCGCCACCAAGGGGCAACCCTCCGCCTTCTCTCCTTTGTGATCCTTGGAGAGATAGAATGCCATGACGGCTTCCAAGGGATCGGAGGCGTCTGCGGCCGCGCTCGACCATCTTCTTGTGGCGCTTTCCAGCGCGCGCCTTGATGCAAGGGCGGCAAGATCGTCCTTCGATGCGAATTGTTTGTAGAACGCGCCTTGGGTAAGACCGGCACCCTTCATGAGATCCTTCAGCCCGATCCCATCGAATCCATGCTCCCGAAAGAGCCGGCTTGCCGCGTTGATGACCGCTTCGCGATTTGCCTCTGCCTGAGCCCGACTGACTCTCATATCGATCTCCATTTAGATTTCACTTGACATCTATAACACACTTAGAGTTAGATCGCAATCTAAATTAACCGTTGCGCCCGTCAACAAGGGTCAAATGACATGAATCGCAAAATCGTCTTCGCCTCCATCGGCATATTGGCGGCCGCTGGAACCACGGCGTTCGTTTTCCTTGCCGAATCCTCGGAAGGAAAGGCGCAAGCCGCGGACCCCCGCGTTGCGCCGCCACTCGTCAGTTTGGTGGATGCAAAGAGGCCGGACACAATGATACGCACCTTCACCGGCACGATCGCCGCTCGGGTGCAAAGCAACCTGGGATTCCGGGTGCCCGGCAAGATCATGGAGCGCTATGTTGACGTCGGTCAGCAGGTGAAGGCCGGTCAGCCTCTGATGCGCATCGACGAGACCGACCTGCGCCTGGCCCTTGCCGCAAAACGCAACGCGGTCGCTTCGGCTCAAGCCGTCCTCACCCAGGCGCAAGCGGACGAGAGACGCTACGCCGCCTTGGTGAAAAACGGATTGGCGGCCGCGTCTCCTCAGCGTTACGAGCAGGCAAAGGCAGCACTGGACACCGCAACTGCACAACTTGCCGCCGCGCAGGCCGATGCAAGCGTCGCCGAAAACGCGGCAACTTATTCACTGCTGATCGCCGATACCGATGGCACCGTCGTCGAAACGCTGGGAGAGCCGGGGCAAGTGGTGACGGCTGGACAGACGGTCATCCGGCTCGCCCAGGCCGGGCCTCGCGAGGCTGTGGTCTGGCTTCCGGAATCCATTCGGCCCCAGATCGGGGACCTAGCCGAAGCCAGCATCTACGGCAACGAAAGCCGCCAAGACAAGGCGCGGCTTCGGCAGATCTCGGATGCCGCCGATCCTCAAACCCGCACCTATGAAGCACGCTGGGTCCTGGATGGCGCAGCAGCCTCGGCTCCGCTCGGCGCGACGGTGACGATCAAAATTTCCAGCGATACCGGCAAGGCGCATGCGGCGGTGCCGGTTGGTGCTGTTTTTGACGACGGCAGCCGAACTGGCGTCTGGGTCTTTGACCAAAAAACATCGACCGTGCACTTCCGGCAAGTGAAGGTAGAGAAGATGGGTGAGGAGGTCGCGGTGGTTTCCAGCCTCAAGGCAGGCGAGCCGATCGTCGCTCTCGGAGCGCATCTCCTTCAGGACGGTGCGAGCGTCCGTACGGAACAAGCAGAGGCCGCCAACCAATGAGCTTCAATCTATCTGCGCTCGCCGTTCGCGAGAGAGCCGTTACTCTATTCTTCATCGTCTTGCTTGCCGCTGCCGGCGTTTATGCCTTCGCCAAGCTCGGACGAGCAGAAGATCCCTCATTCACGATCAAGACCTTGACCGTGACGGCCGTATGGCCGGGTGCGACGGCGCGCGAAATGCAGGATCTTGTCGCCGAGCCTCTCGAGAAGCGCCTCCAGGAGCTCACCTGGTACGACCGCGTCGAGACGATCACGCGGCCGGGATACGCCTTTCTGACCGTTACGCTGAAGGACAGCACGCCACCCACGGCAGTCGAAGAGGAGTTCTATCAAGCCCGAAAGAAGCTTGGAGACGAGGCGCGAAACCTGCCCCAGGGCGTTCTTGGTCCCTTTGTCAACGACGAGTATTCCGACGTCAGCTTCGGTCTGTATGCGCTGAAGGCCAAGGGCATGCCGATGCGCGACCTCGTGCGTCAGGCCGAGGTGATCCGCCAGGACCTTCTGCATGTGCCTGGTGTCAAGAAGATCAACATCCTCGGAGAACGGCCTGAACAGATCTTTGTCGAATTCTCCTATGCCAAGCTGGCCACGCTTGGAATCTCGGCGCAGGACATCGCGGCCGCCCTGCAGCGCCAAAACACCGTGACGCCGGCAGGCTCGATCGATACACGCGGTCCGCAGGTCTTCATTCGCTTCGATGGTGCCTATAACAATAGCCAGGCGATCGCCGACACGCCGATCGTTGCAGCCGGACGCACGATGAAGCTCTCTGATTTTGCCGAAGTGCGGCGCGGTTATGAAGATCCGGCCACCTACCTCATTCGCCATGACGGCGAGCCTGCGATCATGCTTGGTGTCGTCATGCAGCAGGGCTGGAACGGGCTGGAACTCGGCAGGGCTTTGGAAGAAAGATCCGGTGCGATCGCACAAACCTTGCCGCTCGGCATGACGCTCGCCAAGGTCAGCGATCAGGCCGTCAACATTCAGGAAGCCGTCGGCGAGTTCATGCTGAAATTCGCCATGGCGCTCGGTGTCGTGCTGTTCGTAAGCCTCATCAGCCTCGGTTGGCGCGTCGGCATCGTCGTTGCCCTTGCCGTGCCCCTCACGCTCGCCGTCGTCTTCCTCATCATGCTGGAGACTGGCCGGTTCTTCGACCGCATCACGCTCGGCGCGCTCATCCTGGCGCTCGGCCTTCTGGTCGACGATGCCATTATCGCCATCGAGGTGATGGTGGTGAAGATGGAAGAGGGGATGGATCGCATCAAGGCCGCCGCCTATGCGTGGAGCCATACGGCGGCCCCCATGCTATCCGGAACGCTGGTGACCATCATCGGCCTGATGCCGGTCGGCTTTGCCCGTTCGACCGCCGGCGAATATGCCGGCAACATCTTCTGGGTGGTGGGCTTTGCCCTTATCGTATCCTGGATCGTCGCCGTGGTCTTCACGCCCTATCTTGGCGTCAAGATGCTGCCGGCGATCAAGCCGGTCGAAGGCGGCCATCACGCCATCTACGACACGCCGAATTATCGCCGCCTTCGGGGGATGATCGAGTTTGTCGTGCGGCACAAGTTCGTCACATGCGCGGTGGTCGCCATCGTCATGGGGATCTCCGTCGTTGGCATGGGAGCCGTCAAGCAGCAATTCTTCCCGACGTCGGACCGCCCCGAAGTATTGGTCGAGGTCCGCTTGCCCGAGGGCACCAGCATCGAGACGACGACGGCGACAGTCGAGAAGCTCGAAGGATGGCTGCAGAAGCAGCCCGAGGCAAAGACGGTCACGAGCTATGTGGGGCAGGGCGCTCCTCGCTTCTTCTTCGCCATGGCGCCGGAATTGCCGGATCCGTCCTTTGCCAAAATCGTCGTGCTGACGCCTGACGCCGAGACACGTGAAATCCTGAAGCGTCGCCTCCGCGAGGCCGTCTCGGACGGACTCGCTCCCGAAGCCTATGTCCGTGTTACGCAGCTCGTCTTCGGTCCCTACACGCCGTTCCCGGTCGAGTTCCGCATCATGGGTCCTGATGCCAAGCAGCTGTACCAGATTTCCGAAAAGGCTTTGGAAATTATGAAGACCGTGCCGGATGTCCGCCAGGCAAACCGCGACTGGGGCAACCGCACACCGGTGCTGCGCTTTGTCCCAGACCAGGATCGGCTGAGCCTCATCGGTCTTTCGCCGGCGGAAGCAGCCCAGCAGATGCAATTATTGCTGAGCGGCATTCCGATCACGCAGGTTCGCGAGAACATTCGCACCGTGCCTGTCATCGCCCGTAGCGCCGGCGAAAACCGCCTCGATCCCTCAAGACTCGCGGACTTCTCGCTGATGAGCCGCGATGGCCGGCAGGTTCCGCTCGACCAGATCGGCCACTCGGAAATCCGGTTTGAAGAACCGATCCTGAAAAGACGCGATCGAACGCCTGTCATTACCGTCCGCTCCGACATCAACGAGGCAACGCAGCCCCCGGAAGTTTCGCAGCAGATTCTGAAGGCGCTTCAGCCGCTGATCGCGTCGCTTCCAGCCGGATATCGTATCGAGATGGGAGGAAACATCGAGGAATCCTTGAAGGCCAATGTCGCCCTTGTCCAGATCTTCCCGGCGATGATTGCCGCTATGCTGATCGTCATCGTCTTGCAGGTCCGCAGTCTGTCGACCATGACCATGGTCATGCTGACGGGACCGCTCGGCCTTGCGGGCGTGGTTCCGGTGCTGCTCCTCTTCCATCAGCCGTTCGGCTTCAATGCCATTCTCGGACTGATCGGTCTGGCGGGAATCCTGATGCGCAACACCTTGATCCTCACTGAACAGATCAAGGAAAACCAGGCAGCCGGTCTGGACGACTATCACGCCGTCATCGAAGCCACGGTGCAGCGGACACGTCCGGTCATGCTGACGGCGCTCGCGGCCGTCCTTGCCTTCATTCCTCTCACCCATTCGGTATTCTGGGGCTCGATGGCCTACACGCTGATCGGCGGTACGGCGGTCGGGACCGTGATGATCCTGCTCTTCCTTCCTGCTCTCTATGCCACCTGGTTCCGCATCAAGCCGACTGAAGGAACAACACATCATACGGAGCAAAAGGCTCCCGAACTGCAACCCGCTATGGCTGCGGAGTGACGCCATGTTTCGGATATGTACTGACGTGGCCGCTTCTAGCCCGAAGGAGAAAACGAAGGATTCAGCATCGACGGTGTCGGACGCTTATTGGGCGTCCGATCGACAGGAACCGGAATCTGAGGAACGGGGGGCTCATTCCCCAGATTCCCGTGACGCAATTTTAGAGCAAGCACGTAACCGGATCCTGGATATTGCGGAAAAACACATTCGCCGTATCGGTTACCGCAAGACAACGGTTGCCGATATCGCGTCGGACCTGGGGGCAAGTCGGGCGAACGTGTACCGCTTTTTTCCTACAAGGGCCGCGATCGACAATGCTGTGTGCGGGCGTGCCTTGAAGGCGCAGACCGAAATTGCTTTTTCTATTGCACGGACAGATGCGACAGCGAGCAAAAAACTCGTTGAATTTTTGAACGTCCTTCATCAGCACAGCAAAAGGACGCTGATCGAAGAAAAGTCCATTCACGAGCTGTTTGTCGCTGCCATGAACGAAAATTGGGCAACGATGAATGCGCATAGTGAGCGAATCCGGGCGGTCCTGGAAGCGATTATCCGTCAGGGTCTACGATCGGGTGAATTCCAGGTGGAAGATGCCGACCATGCCACAAGGGGAGTAATTACCGCATTCCTGCCGTTTTTCCATCCGGTTTTGATTGAACAACGTTTTCAGCAGGCGGAGGGTATGGCTGAAGCCGCGCAGGCGCAAATCCGCTTCATCATGCGGGCTCTCGGCAAATCCGGCTTGCAGAGCGCCGAAGCTTCAGAGGTGATGATAAGCGCGTAGATCTTGTTCGAGGCCAGCTACTCGACCTTCACGGTCCGGGTCGACCGATCAGGCAGGTTGACGTGCCTGGGCATGGAGCTTGCCTTGCGGGCTGTCGATCCTGCCCTCCAAAGTGATGACTGTCCGACCGCGAGAGATTACCTTTCCGCTGATCCTCAATTCGCCGCAGCCGGCAGAAATTGGACGTATGAATTTAACGGAGGATTCTTGCGAAGGGCAAACTTCGCCGGGCATCAACGTTGTTTGCGCGGCAAGCGACATGGAGGTGTCGAACATCGCCATGATCCATCCGCCGTGGACCGTCTTCATCATATTGAGAAAACGTGCCTCTGGCTTGGCGAGAAGCTCGACACGACCGTCTTCAGGCAGAAGAAGTGTGAATGGGAGCAGGTCTGCCATCGGAGGGCGAGGAAGGGTCCCTCTGTGAAAGTCCCGTCATAAACTCCAAACCATTCATCAGCGTAGTGTCAGGCAAGGAACCGCTTCTCGTATGCTTGATCGTCCGTCGTTTATCATCGCGTGCCGCACAGGTCGCGGCCGCGAACGCAATCCGACCTGGTGGCGCTAAGCGCGCTGGCAATGCGGCTGTTGTCATCAATCGACTGAGCGGCAGCTCTGCCCACGTATCTCCGGCCGTTGCAGCCGGACTCCGGCACGCTCAATTGCGTCACGTCAATGAAAATGCTCCAAAACTGCCTAAGCTTCATTTTATATGTTGATCGACATCCAAAATAAAGTTAGATTACGACCGAAATCTAACTGAATGGCGTGCAAAGCAAAATGCGGAATCACCACCTGACAAAGGAACAGGACACTGATCTCGCTAAAAGCTTCCCAGCACTCGTTCGCACAAACCTCAGGAGCATGCATGTCCAATCAGAAAGTCGTCGTTATCACCGGCGCATCGTCGGGGATAGGCGAAGCCACGGCGCGCCTTCTCGCACAAAATGGCTTCAAGGTGTTTGGGGGCGTACGCAACCCTAATCGCGCCAATTCAATCGCCGGCGTGCGCTTCGGAACCGTCGACGTCAACGATGACGCATCGGTTACGAACTTTGTGGAGTGGGTTCTGGCCGAAGCAGGTAAGATCGACATTCTGATCAACAATGCCGGCGTCTCGCTGGTCGGCCCCGTTGAGAACACCTCAACCGCGGAAGCTCAGAGACTATTCGATACCAACGTGTTCGGCCCGTTGCGCATGATCCGAGCGGCCTTGCCCTCCATGCGTGCCGCCAGGAGCGGGCTCATCATCAATGTCAGCTCGGTCTTGGGCTTCCTGCCTGCGCCGTTCATGGGACTCTATGCAAGCAGCAAGCATGCGCTTGAGGGACTGTCGGAGTCGCTGGACCACGAAATCCGTGAGTTCAACGTCAGGGTCGTCCTGCTCGAACCCACCTTCACCAACACCAAGCTCGACGTAAACGCGGCCCATACCGAGGCCCCTTTGGGCGTCTACGAAAAGCAGGCCTATGCGACCATCGAGACGGTTCAGGCGCAAATCAAATCAGCGCCCTCACCACAGGTTGTGGCCGCGAAAATCCTGGCCGCCATCAACGGTCCGTACCGCATGCGCCAACCGGCCGGCGGCAACGCGACGCTTCTCAGCCGCTTGCGCAGATTCATGCCGGCGAACGCAGTCGATAAGAGTTTGCGCAAAACATTCGGCTTCGGCAGGTGAAGTGCGCGCCTCCGATCTATCTGTTTTCGACGGTGATCCGAATTCGACCGGCCCGTCGAAGAGATCTCCTAAGCTTCTTTGTAGTGGATCATGGAATGTCGAAGCTGGTGTCAGTTATCCCGGCCGGTCGCGGCTGAGCATCTACAGCAGCACCAGACCAACCGAGCTGAATGCCCCAGCTTGCGACCCGACGGCAATCATCGTGCTGCAGGGAACGAAGCGTTCTGTTATTGGCGATCAGGTGTTCGAATACGGTTCCGGCCAGACCATGGTCGTCGCCGAAATCCCTGTCATGGGACAGATTGTTGAGGCATCGCCGGAGAAGCCGTTCTTGGCGATCAATCTCACGCTTGATCCGGCCGTTATCATGAACGTGGTGCTCTACCTATCGGCGACCCCTGAGGTGCAGATGCAGCCGGGCTTCACCTTCAGCATGGCCAATGCCGAACTGATCGGCGCTTGGCAACGATTGCTGGCAATGTGCGACCGGCCAGAGGAAATCCCGGTGATGGCGCTCCACCTGGAACATGAGCTGATGTTCAGGCTGATGTTAAGCCCGCACGCCGAAATGCTGCGCCAGATCGCCAGTATCGACTCCCGATTGTCCCATATTCGCCGCGCCATGACGTGGATCCGTGAGCACTATACGGAGCAGCCCTGCTGCCACAGTTCCTGCAGACTACGCTCGGCTTTGACGCCTTCGGCGCCGGACTTCGCCTGCTTGCCCTGGACAGCGACGCTGTTCGTCACAGCCCCGGTTGCCGGCGCGGTCGTCAACAAATTCGGCGAGCGACCGCTTGTGGTGACTGGATTGCTGATGCAGGCGATCGGGCTTGGCTGGATCGCGAATATTATAAGCCCCGCGGTTCCATACTCCGCTCTAGTCGCGCCGTTGGTGTTGGCAGGCGTTGGTGTATCGATGGCGATGCCAGCGGCGCAGAACGCTATCCTGAGCTCGGTCTCGGTGACCGAAATGGGCAAGGCGTCCGGCGTGTTCAACATGGGCCGCTTCCTCGGCGGCATGTTTGGTATCGCCGCACTGGTGGCCAGCTTCTCGGCCAACGGTTCGGTCGATTCGGCCGCGCATTTCGAGAGCGGATTTGCTGCAGCGATGGGGCTTGCCGCAACGCTGTCGTCGGCCGGCGCAATTGCAGGATTTTTCCTTCCGGCACGACGCCGCGTCGCCAGCGCAGCCGCACCGCAAGATGGATAGGCTGGATGTGATGCGGATGTTCGTGCGCGTCTTCGAAAGCGGAAGCTTTTCGAGGTCGACGCGAAACCTGAACGTCAGCCAATCGACGGTTAGCAAGCAGCTCGCCGCGCTTGAAGCGCGGCTCGGGACGCAGCTCCTCCCATCAATCGATCGAGATTACGGCCTTGCCTCGAGCAGACCCAGATTCCAGGCTCGCGTGAGCCTTTGCTGCTGCAGCGAGCGGTTGCACTTCGAACACTTGAGGAACGATCCGCCCGGCCTGCAGGTCAAGCGTTATCTTGTTAAGCGTGGCTGACAGTCCTGCCGGATCAAGCCTATAATAAGTGTAGATGTCCGATACGCGAATTCCAACGCTCTTGGTGAAATGGCTCATAAGAAGGTCGGCGGCGCTACCCTCTGGAGGACCTCCTAGGTGGCCAAAGCTGATTAGCTGCCCCATCGGGGACAGCAACATCAAATCTTCCGCTATGGTCGAGCCCGCAACAGAGTTCAAAGAGAGTCCAATGCCGCGACCTCCAGTGATTTCCATCACCCGATCAAAAGTCGTTCTATCTTTATGAGCAAAAGCCGCAAAGGCGCCATTGGCGAGAGCGAAATCGTGTTTTGCTGTGTCAGTCAGCGCGATGGCTCTTAAACCTGCATTTCGTGCAAGTTGCAGCGCGGCGACGCCCACCCCGCCCGCCGCTGATCGTACCAGCACCCAGTCCCCCGCCTCCATTTGTTTGAAATCGAAAAGCATATGATGGGCCGTGACATAGGCTACCGGAGTTGCGGCGGCGGCGATGAAGGAGATCGCGTCGCCTATCGGCGCGACGTAGCGGGCGTCGATGCAAACAAACTGGCCGTAGCCGCCAGCCGCGAAGGGTCCAAACCACATGACGCGCTGGCCCATCTCGAATTCCGAAACTCCAGGGCCAACAGTTTCGACAACTCCTGCCCCTTCCACCCCGGGGACAAACGGCAACGGAGCCGCTTGTGCGAGCTCGCCGCGACGGATCATCAGATCGATATTGTTGACACCAGTTGCGCAGTTGCGAATGAGCACTTGACCCTCGGTGGCGACCGGCACCGGCCGGAGGCGCTCCTCAAAAGCGTCCTCGCCATACTGTGTAATCGCATTGACCTTCATCATGGCTGCCATCTTAATCCTGCCCGTCTCGATATTGTGTTGATTGTTATCGCGCGACTGGCCGAATTCTGGCAAATTGATTATCATGAAAAACAAATTCACCCAGAATGAAAATTCGCTCTCCCAGCATTGGGGCACGTTCAACGAACACGAATTGCGGCGCGTGGATCTGAATCTGCTGCTTGTCTTCTCCGCCGTCATGCGCGAAGGAGGGGTGAAGGGAGCGGCGCGACGTCTCTATCTTGGCCCCTCCGGCATCAGTATGGCGCTGACGCGGCTTCGGACAGTTCTGGCAACCGACCTTTTCGTTCGAGGAAAGACGGGGCTGGTTCCGACTCCGTTCGCGCAGCAGCTCTATGAGAGGATCCTCCCCGCATTGACAGAAATCAACGCCGCTCTCTTGGTTGGAACAGGGTTCGAACCGGCGACAGCCACTCGGTCCGTCCGCTTAGCTATGACAGACGATATCGAGATCAATCTCGCTCCGCGGTTGATCAGCCGGCTCCAAAAAGAAGCCCCCAATATGGACCTTGTCATACGGTCGGGAAACTATAGCAACGCTGCCGCGATGCTTGACGAGGACCTGATTGATCTCGTCATCTGCGCGCGGCCGTCCAGGCAAGATGCACGTCATCGGACACTACGTCTTTATACCGAAAGCTTCATGGTCCTTGCAGGCGCCAAGACGGAAGCGGAGTGTACAATGACCCTGCAAGCGTACACGGCGACACCGCATGCGCTCGTTTCCGCGAACGGCCTCTCGAGTGGCCTCATAGACGACTCGCTCAGGCAGTTGGGCGCGTCGCGACGGATTGCGGTCGTCGTGGAGCGGTTCTCGACTTTGCCCCACCTGCTGAAGTCTGCGAACCTTCTGGCAAATGTGCCAAGTATCTCTGCTCGCGTGTTTGCGACAACTTTTGGCCTAACGAGCTATAAATTGCCGTTTGCAAGCCCTCAGTTCGAGGTCGTTGCCATGTGGTATGGCAAGTCTGACGTGGATCCCGTCCAAACCTGGGTTCGCTCGCTCGTCAAGCAAGAAACCGCTGCACTGAGGGCGCAAATGGCGATTGACGATCAAGAGTTTCTCAGCTGACGTACGAGCCTGCCGAAGCAATTGGGAGCTCCGACGCTGCTTCCCGATTTGGAAATCTTCGCGGCGCCCACTCGAGACCAGTGCGCTCCGTCGGCGCCACATTTGGACTACGGCGCCTAGCTGCTTAAAGCGCCTCATCTAACGATATACCTCTCGTGCAGTGCCATCCGACGGATGATATTCAAACATCGAAGTGGATCACGCCGTTGCCTCCGCGCTTACGGCACTGCGGGAGTGTTTATATGGCTCAATTCTCAGCGGAATTTATGCGCCTGACCGCCTCCGTTCCGCGTAGAGATAAATGCTGCAGCCGTTCATTCAGCAAATCGCGGCAGAATTGTTACTCCCATCCTGTCTTCGTTCAGCGCTAATTCTCCTACCGCAGCCCTCGGGATCGACGCTCACTGCTCCTGACGGCAAAGCAACATGATAGGAGAAAACTCATGCACATCGCGAATAAAACAGTCTTGATTACCGGAGCCAATCGCGGCATTGGTGCGGCACTCGTCGATGAAATGCTGTATCGCGGCGCAAAGCGCGTCTATGCGGGATCGCGCAGCGTCCACCATCACCATGATGAACGAGTGGTTGTCCTGAAAATGGATATTACCGAAGAGGATGACATCCGCCGAGCGGTCGAGATGATTGGACACTTGGACATTCTTATCAATAATGCAGGCATCTTCATGCCTGACGATCTTGGCGACAAAGATATCATCGACCGTCACCTGGCGGTCAATTTCTTCGGAACGCTTAAAGTAACCCAAGCCTGTCTGCCGGCGCTCATCGAGTCGCAAGGCTTTATCGTCAACAATCTCTCCCTTTCGGCGTTGGCTCCAGTCGCATCCACGCCGGCATATTCGATCTCTAAGGCCGCATGCCACAATCTGATGCAAGCCTTGAGAGCCCTTCTGGCGGGTCGCGGCGTAGTGGTCCATACCTGCTTTACCGGCCCCGTCGATACCGACATGACGCGCGGCTTTGAGGTCCCGAAATCTCCCGCCAGACTGGTGGCCGCGGGTATCGCGAGCGGCTTGGAACGGGGTGACGAGGATATCTTTCCCGATCCATTTTCCGAACGCGTCGCCGAAGGTTGGCGGAACGGCGTCGTCAAAATCCTTGAGCGGGAATTTCGGGCCTTTGTTCCGTCCCATACTTTGGCCAACGTAGGTTAGCGTTATCGTCACTATCAGGGGTTCAGCACGCGAATGGAAGCTCTGGTCCCGACAGCATCCAATGACGCGAGAAGTGGTTTTGGTGACTTACGCGGAGACTTCGTCACGAAAAATCAGTGCGACAAAGAAGGCCTCATAAGTCGAGTCTTTCCTCTTGGCAATCAATCCGGATTGCCGACTCCTCGCGCCGACGTCCCGCGTCATGCCGGCAGCAATAATCCGGCCGGCTTTCTGATGAAGCGCGGCTTGATACCAGCGCGACTTCTGACCATGGTAGCCACGCACATAGAGACTGCCATCAACCACGACCTCCCAGATCCATGTCGGGGTGCCGTAGGTGGCACCATCCTCGCGAAATGGTGCGATCTTCAGATCGTTCGCCTGATCGATTTTCGCAAGCTCATCCTGTGACCAGTTCATGGCCATTCCTCATCAATCGTTCGTCAGTCAACAACCGCATTCGCTGGACAGAAACCCATGGAAGCGGCCGATACTCCTGCAGACGGCCGAGGCGGACTTGTTTTCGTCGGAGCCTCAACCGCAATGATGTCGGTGTTCCACTCTCGTAGTCACGAGCCAGTTGAATATAGCGCGGTTGCCATCGTTCGATTAGGCACGGCAATTCGCATGGGCTTATGAGCGTGGCTAATCAATCAAGGCTTTTGATACGGAACGCGCCCAACTACCCGACGTTCTATCAACTGAGGCGGAAGGCCACACGGACTACCCGATGCTTGCCGTGCAATAATGCTGCAGCTTCGACTTTCTCGAGACGAGTGGCGAGTAAGATAATCTCGAACGCAAGCGCCACGCGTATGGACAAACTGCGTCCATACGTATATACGGTCATTGTCATGACAATAAAGGTGTCACATGCTCAGTATCCGAGATTCGGAAGTTCGCATCTTGGCGGAAACCGTTATGCGCAAACGTGGTGCCTCCAACCTGACCGCGGCTATCAAGCTTGCCTTGCAGCACGAGATCGAGCGAGCTGACGAAGCTGTACCTTTGAAACAGCACGTCGCAGAGATCCGTGAGCGAGCACTGGCCAAGGCAAAGCTCCCACCTGCCCCACCCTTAACGAAAGAGGAACGTGACGCACTCTGGGGTCAATGATGTTCATCGAGACCTCAGCCTTCGTCGCCATCCTTGCCGGAGAGCCGGAAGCCGATATCTACTTGGACGCTGTCGATGGCGCCGCACGGCGGCAAACCGGCGCGCATGTCCGGCTTGAGGCGACCATCAATCTGGCGCGCATTCTTGGGCTAGAGGTCCTTGATGCCCAAGACATGTTCGACGCTTTTCTTCAAGCGGCCAAAATTACCGTGGTTCCAATCACCGATGCCATCGCCCGGCGCGCGGTGGAAGCCTTCGCCGTATACGGCAAGGGAAAGGGCCATCCCGCCCAACTCAACTTCGCCGACTGCCTGTCCTATGCTTGCGCGGACACTCTCAAGATGCCGATCCTGTTTAAAGGGCGTGATTTTGTAGACACGGATCTTAAGAGCGCTCTATCCAGCGAGAGCTGAGCCGACAACCTATCGATTCAAATAGCTATCCGTCTGAAATTCCTCAGTAGCGACATCGGCATTGCTTGATAGGATCTCAGCTATTCGTGAAAATCCTGAGAATCGCACTGCCCGGAAGCTCTTCTTAAACCAGATTTGAAAGGACCGAAGCGATTTATCCGCTCCGGCTTTTTTGATTGCTCCGCTTGAAATTGAAGTGCAAAGTTAAGGCATGACAATAAAGGGGATGAAGCTTGATCGCGGTGGAATTGCAAGTCCGGGCGGTCGTGGCGGCCTTCAATTCCGGAAAGCATGCCGACGCGCTGCGACTATGCCGCGATGCGTTGAACGACAACCCGGATGATGCCGTACTCAATCACCTCCTCGCTGCGGGGAGCTTCGCGGTCCGGGATTTCGTCACGGCGCTGGATTGTGCCGAGGAGAGCCTCAAAGCCAGGCCGGGAAATACGGCAACATTATTCCTCGCAGGGCGCGCTGCCCGCGCTCTTGGCAGGCTTGACCTTGCCGAAAGCTATTTCGCTCAGCTTCCAGTCGCCTTTCCGGAAGCGCTCGCCGAGCTCGCCAGAACATTGGAACAGAATAGCAAACGCCAGCAGGCAGCTAAGGCCTGGCAGCGGGCATTCGAGATCAATCCATCCTCGCGGGAGGCCGCCGCAAGGCTTGGCCGTCTGCTTTGGGAAGCGGGCGATTTCGAAAATGCCCGCGAACGGCTGGAGTTCGCGGTGAAGGCAGATGCACCTCACAGCGCCTGGTTCGACCTCGGCCTCGTGCGTCAAGATTGTGGCGATCTTGCCGGTGCCGTGGATGCCTTTAAAACGGCGCTCGCGCGCAAGCCGGATGATCCGCAGGCTAAATTCAACCTCGGTAGCACCCTACAACAGCTTGGTGATATGGAAGGTGCAATTGACGCGTACCGGGATGCCTATGCGCTCTCGCCTGCGACGCTGGGCATGATAGCAAATGTGCTGTGTTCTGGACGCAACGGACTTCTATTCCTCAACAGGGCTGAACTACGCTCTTTTCTTTCCAGCTGAGCGGGAACGCTTGTCCCTGAATTTCTTGCGATAAATGCCAGGCTCGACGAGAATTTCGCCGACTGTCCGGTCGTAACAGTCGATCTGCTTGCCATCAAAGCTTTCGTAGACAAGCTCAAGCTCTTCCCGCCGGACGGGAAAGCAGTGTGCGATCGGCAACCCCCTGGGCAACACGCCCTCGAAATCCGGGCTTGTCCAGATCGCCGGGAAATTGATGCCTGCATCGTGGAATCTATCGCAATCTACCATTCCGGTCACGGTTCGAAACGGGAGCTCTTCCCGATTGGCAGGATGCGTCGCAAAAAGCGACCACTTTTCCTCAAGCTCAATCGTCCAGAAACTGTTGAATTTGATCGCCGCCAGTTGGGATGTTCCCTCTTTGGCCAACGCTGATCCGAGGATTTGTTCAGGCACATGGAAACTCATAGGCGCACGGGGGTGGTTTTTCGCAGCCGGTATTGGCACATCCCAATCCCAGGAGAATTTTCCAGCTTCTACCGTCACATCGCAGGGCAGCAGGATCATGAAGCCATGGGTCATGGCATCGACAAAAGGCGGACATTGCTTCACGGTTCGTATGTCACGTCCATGAAATTCCGAAAACGAGGTACTTGACATCTGGCGAAGCCAATCGGGCAAACAGGACCTCGCCGCCGCTGGTTTCGGCAAGTAATCATGTAAATTCGGGTCGCAACGGAAAATGATCTTCATGCGGCTCACGGAACAGCTCAGCGCTTAATACCAATGTCTAACTTTGTCGCCGGACGGTGTCCCCTCAAGCGATTTGGAAATTTGTATGCCTTCTCAAAGACGGCAACAAGCTGAAAGGTGTTCGACGCCGAGATAGCTCCAGTCAGAAAGATCCCCGTCAGTGAACCGATTTACGGACTGACGTCTGCGACGGTGCTCGATAGGGCATTTTATGGTCGACGCTAATACATCGGTGTAGCCGAATGGCCGAACCGGAAGCATTACCGTCCCAGACCTACCTTGGGATCGAAGGCCGCGAGCCGGCAACTGTGAGTTTCGAGTCGACCCGATCTCCGCCGGGGTTGAGAGCAATGCCTACCTGGCCCACTACCAAATGGACCATCCTGCCAACGGCCAGACAGCATGCCTCCGCACGGTCAACGTCTAGCGCAACTGCTGTGCTTGGCGCACGACAATCTGCTGCGAACCGCCCTCATTCGAGATCGATACCCTCTCTGAAATTGAGAGGTAACTTCCCGACTTTGCGGTCTGACTGCGGCGTTTGGGAGCACTTAGATTGACGTCAATGCGATGCCCGCCGGTCAAAGCCGGGTTCAGAGGCCGATCGCATTGATGCAGGCCGATATCAACATGACTGCCGGCGTGGCTCCATATGCGCCAAAGCGCGTCGATACCGGCTGGAACACGGCAACTCTATCAAGACAGGATTAAAACAATGACCAGCAAGACGCTTTACACTGCTCACGTCCACACGATCGGCGGCCGCGACGGCGCCGCCCGGAGCTCGGATGGTCACCTCGACATTCAGCTCGCAACCCCGGGCACCAAGCGCCCCGGCACCAATCCCGAGCAACTTTTCGCGGCCGGTTGGTCGGCCTGCTTCGAAGGAGCATTGGCGCGCGCTGCCAGCCAGGCCGGTATTGGACTGCCGAATGGCACCGCCGTCGACGCCGAAGTCGATCTAAACCTGGATGACGCAGAAGGCTTCCATCTTATTGCAAGGCTCACCGTAAGCCTGCCCGGTCTCGATCCGCAGATGGCCCAATTTCTCGTCAGCTCGGCTGATGCAATCTGCCCCTATTCGAAAATGACTCGCGGCGGCATTTCTGCCCATGTCGCACTCGCCTGAAAGGAGAGACAAGATGTCAAGCATCAGCACAGAGATCGGCCGACGCAAGTTCATTGCCACGTCGCTGATCGGCGCCGCCACCCTCGGTCTCCCTCGCTCAGCAGCAGCGACCGGCGCCACCGTCCCGGACAGTTCGACGGTCCGCTCGTTCAAAATCGCCGTATCCGAGGCTGCGCTTGCGGATATGAACCAGCGGATAAAGGCAACGCGCTGGCCAGACCGGGAGACGGTCGGCGATACGTCGCAAGGTCTAAAGCTGGCGACCATGAAGGCCGTCGCCGATTATTGGGCGAATGAATATAGCTGGCACAAGGCCGAAGACTATCTCAATAATCTGCCTAATTTCGTCACCGAGATCGATGGTGTCGACATCCACTTCATTCATGTGAGATCGAAGCACCCGAACGCGTTGCCGATGATCATCACGCATGGCTGGCCAGGCTCGATTTTCGAGCAGCTCAAGGTCATCAGCCCGCTCACCGACCCCACCCGCCACGGCGGCACCGAAGCCGACGCCTTCGACGTGGTGATCCCGTCGCTGCCGGGACACGGCTTTTCGGGCAGACCGACAGAACTTGGCTGGGATCCAATCCGCATCGCCAAGGCATGGTCCGTCCTGATGGAGCGCCTCGGCTATACGCGTTATGTTGCTCAAGGTGGTGACTGGGGCAACGCGGTCACCGAGCAACTGGCACTGCTCAAGCCTGCCGGCCTGATCGCTATTCACACGAACATGCCAGCAACGGTGCCGGACTATATCGCAAAAGCACTCGCTGCGGGCGCTGGCGCGCCTGCTGGCCTGTCGCCGGAAGAGCTCCAGGCCTACAACCAGCTCGATTATTTCTACAAGAATGGGCTAGGCTATGCCATCGAGATGTCGAAGCGTCCGCAGACGCTTTATGCACTCGCGGACTCGCCAATCGGACTTGCCTCGTGGATGTTCGACCATGATGCACGCAGCATGGAATTGATCACTCGCGCCTTCGAAGGCGGCCAGGAAGGCCTGTCGAAGCAGGACCTGATCGACAACGTGTCGCTCTACTGGTTGACCGGAACTGCCATCTCATCGGCACGCCTCTACTGGGAAAGCAAGCTCGCCTTCTTCGCGCCAAAAGGCGTCACGCTGCCGGTCGCGGTGAGCGTCTTCCCAGATGAGCTCTACACGGCGCCGAGTAGCTGGGCCGAACGCGCCTATCCGAACCTCATCCACTACAATCGCCTCGATAAGGGTGGCCATTTTGCCGCCTGGGAACAACCGGCCGCATTCACAAGCGAAATGCGCACTGCCTTCAGATCGCTGCGCTGATACCTGCGAAAAATCCGGACTATCGTGCCATGTCAAGCCTGCGGTCGTTGCGATCGCAGGCTTTTCTGCTTAACTTCGCGGGCGACGAGGACGGGCCTCCGCACGGTCGTGCCATACAGCAACGCATATGGGTGACAGGAATTCACTCTCTCGCCACCGGCTAGATATCCTCGAGCTGCCGCAACGCCTCACGCATGCGCGGTACCATCCAGTCTAGAAAGGCCCGCACCTTCAATGGGAGCAGACCCTGACGCGCATAGACCAGATGCACCGGAAATGTCTTGTTATCGTGCTCGTCGAGGATGCGGACCAGCGCGCCGGTCCGCAATTCGTTCAATGCTTGATAGCTCGGCGCCCGCGCAACTCCGATACCACGTACAGCGGCCTCGATGGCATCCGTACTGGTATTAGCCCGGATTCGGATGTTCGGCGCTGCCTGAACCTTCTGGCCGTCGAGATCATAGATCCACGATGCTGCCTCGATCGCGCCAAAGACGGCAGCGTCGTGATTAACGAGGTCCTCCGGTCTCAAAGGGAGACCATTGCGCGCCAGATAAGCCGGGCTTGCATAGGTCACGAGACGAAAGTCGCCCACCTTGACCGCATAGAGCGAACTATCGACGAGACGGCCGAGACGGATACCGACATCGACGTGTTCATCCACGAGATGAACCACACGATCGACAGACAGCACATTGAGGATGATTTCAGGGTGCTCGCAAAGAAAATCGAGCGCAAGCGGCATCACCTGTTGCTGGCCGAAGACCAACGGCATTGTGATCGCAAGCTCGCCTCTCGGTACCTCATATTCGCCTGAGGCTCGAAGCTCGGCCTCTTTGATCTGGGCCACGATCTGCCGGGCCGCCTCCACATAGTCACGGCCGGCATCGGTCAACTGAATATTCCGGCTGGTGCGGATCAGCAGGTGCGTACCGAGGAAGCGCTCAAGCTCCGCTACCTTACGGCTCACACTTGGCAGCGGCGCGTTGAGCTTTCGGCTTCCCGCAGAAAGGCTGCCGGCGTCAACGACCGCCAGCAGCACCTGCATCGCATCGAGACGGTCCATGCTACCCCCCATGAAGCCTCACCCGCTCACAATAGCCCCTCCAAGGGAGGAGGAACAGAAGGCCCCATGTCTGGGGCTTCGATCATTACGCGCGCCTTACCAATTTCATGGCGCGTTGATGCGCCAAGACCGCTTCCACGCTTTTCGCCATGCCATGAATCATGGGGTTGAGACACGATAGCGGGCCGCTGGCTTGGAGGTGGACAGCTTGCCTGCCATGGCTTGCCGCGCCGCTTCGTAAGCATCGAACAGCTCGCCCTCCTGAAGGGAGGGAATGGTAGCAAACTCGCCACGATCAAGCCCGACGAGCGCCGCATCGACCAGATCTTCTCCGCTCATGACGATCGCACTTGGAAGCAATTCGACCGGACGGCCAGCGATCGCCCAGAAATCGGTGGCGGTCGCGCCTGGAAGGACCACCTGAACATGAACACCTGTCCCTTGCAGCTCGTGCCGGAGATTTTGGCTGAAGGCGACAACAAATGCTTTCGTGCCGCCATAGACGCCGTTGAGCAGTTCCGGATTGACCGCGACGATCGACGCGATGTTGATGATCGTGCCCGATCCTCGCGCGAGGAATTCCGGCACGATTGCGTAAGTCAATCGCGTCAACGCCGTCACATTAAGCGAAATCATAGCGGTCATTTGTTCGATATCGGATTCGACAAGCCGCAAGGCCCCGCCAAGACCGGCATTGTTGACCAGCAAGGTAATATCCGGCGTCGTCCTCAAGAAATCCTCGACGTTTGCGAGATCTGCGGTATCGGCAAGATCCGCGGGAAGGATATCCACCTGCCGGCCTGTCCTGGCGCGAATTCGATCAGCGACCTGGCCGAGCTTATCCGCACTTCGTGCGACCAGAACGAGATCATAGCCGCGCGTCGCGAGGCGCTCTGCATAAACAGCTCCAATGCCGGTCGACGCGCCCGTGACGACGGCAGTTCCCTTGGTATTCGTCATTGTCGTTTACTCCTAAGCTTTTTGAGGACGTTCACTTACGCCCACCCACAGATGCGAATCTAGAACGGTCGGAGCACAGGCGGGAGTTATCGAAAACGATAGTCAGCCTCTCAAAACCTGAGCCTGCACCAGCCGCGTCTCCCGCAATTTGGGCGGATGGTACGACGAAGCCAGGGCGCAACCCTGCCGGCAAGCGGAACGAAACCTATTGGATGAAAGAGCCGGGAACGCTCACCGATACGGGATCGCTGAGCTATTGAAGGGAATAGGCGTGGCGACCAGATGGGCGCGCGATTAATGGGCGCCTGCGCCACCGCCGACTTGCGGTTTGCGCGTAAAGAGCAGCGCGACGGCGGCGACGGAGAGAACGATGCCGATCACGGCGAAAGTATCGCCGAAGCCGAGAATGAGAGCCTGCCGCCGGACAATTTGGCCAAGTGCAACGACCGCCTTATGGGTCGCAACAGAGGGATCGGCAACACCGTGCTGGATGAAATAGCCGGTCAAGGTCGTAATGCGATCACGAACTTCATCGCGAGCAAGAGTGATCGACTGCCCGATGATGTTGGAGTGAAACTGCTCGCGCTTGGTCAAGATCGTGCCGAGAGAGGCCGTTCCCACCGCGCCCCCAAGGTTTCGCAGCATATTGGTGAGGCCCGAAGCGGCGGCAGCGTCCGCAGCAGCGATACCGGCCGTCGTAATGGCGGTAATCGGCGTCAGGACGAGGGCCTGGCCGATGGCACGGACGATATTGGGCACCCAGAACTGGTCGCCTGCATTGTCGGCCGAGAGCATGACGTTCATGAAGCAACTGATGGCGAAGATCGAGATCCCGAGAAAGCCGATATAGCGGGCATCGAAGCGTTTCATCAAGACGGGCACCAGCGGGATGAGCAAGAGTTGTGGCAAACCGGTCCAGGCAAGCACATTGCCGATCTGCTCGGCGTTGTAGCGCTGCACCTGCCCGAGATATTGAGGGAGAATGTAGACCGTGCCGAAGAGCGCGACGCCGACCAGCACGTTGACAAGCACACCGATGCCAAAGTTGCGCTGTGTCAACAACCGCAGTTTCACGAGCGGCTTCTTCACCGTCAGCTCGATCCAGATGAATGCGGCCAGGAAAACAAAGGCGACAATGCTGAGCTTGACGATGAAAGGAGAAGAGAACCAGTCGTCCTTGTTGCCTTCCTCCAGCACGGTCTGCAGAGCCGAAAGGCCAATCGCCATCGTCACGATACCAGCCCAGTCTCCTTCCTTCAGGAGGTGGAGCTGCATCGGTTGCTTCTCGAGCGTCAGCGCGAGAGCGATTGCCATGATCATGCTTGGGATGGTGTTGATGAAGAAGATGGTCTGCCAGCCGTAATTTTCCGTCAGATAGCCGCCAATCGTCGGTCCGATCGCCGGCGCGAAGGTGACGGAAAGAGCAAAGACGGCAAGCCCTAGCGGCTGCTGGTTTTTTGGCAGCTTGGTCAGAACCATGGTGAAGGCCATCGGGATCAAGACGCCACCAGCAAAGCCCTGCAGCCCACGAAGCAGGATCATCGTTCCGAGATCATGCGCGAAGGCGCAGGCCATGGAAAAGAGGGGGAAGAGAATGGAGTTTACGAGAATATAACGGCGGAAGGAGAAGACGTTGCTGAAATAGGCCGTCAAAGGAATGACGACGATCTCGCCAATGAGGTAGGACGTCGAAATCCATGCGCCGTTGTCGACGCCCGTTCCGATGCCGCCCTCAATGTCGAGGAGAGAGGCATTCGTGATCTGAATATTCAGGATGGCCATGAAGGCGCCGATCATTCCGGCGAGTACGGCGATCCATTCCTTGGTGCTGGCGCGCGGTTGCTGGGCGTGGCCGGCGATTGCTGTGATGGCGGACATGACGCGACCTCCTGCATTCGCACCTAGTGACTGACGGCATCGGCCTTGGTGTCGATGCTGGGCTGGACGGACATTCCCGGTCGCAGGTCGTCTGTGTCGGCGATGCTTCCGTCGAGGACGATCTTGACGGGGATACGTTGAACGACCTTCGTAAAATTACCGGTGGCGTTGTCGGGCGGTAGGAGTGCAAATTCCTGACCGCTTGCCGGGGCGATGCTGTCGACGTGGCCGCGATATGTGCGGCTGGGAAACATATCGACATCTATATCGACCGGCTGGCCAGCGTGGACATCGGTCAGCTGCGTTTCCTTGTAATTAGCGATGATGTAGGCGGCCGTCGTCGGAACGACCGACATCAGCTGGGTGCCGGCCTGGACATACTGGCCGATGCGCAATGTCCTGTTGCCGACAGTCCCGTCGACGGGTGCGACAATGGTTGCATAGGAAAGGTTGAGCCCAGCCTGATGCGCGACGGCCTGGTCATGGCCCAACGTCGCCTTGGCCTGAGCGAGCTCGGCGTTCAAGAGATCGACCTGCTTTATCGCTGCATCCAGCGCGGCGGTATCTCGAACGATCGTTGCCTGAGCAGCAGCAATCGCGGCAGCAGTCTGCTGGGCCGTTTGAACCGGTGCGTAGCCACTCGTAGCCAGATTGGTGTAGCGCTTGTTGTTTTGTTCGGCGAAGGTTTCGTTGGCCTTGTCGACATCGAGCGTTGCTCGGGCGGCAGCGATGGTGGACTGCTGAATGTCGAGCGATGCCTGCTTGGCATTGATTGTCGCCTCTGCAGCGGCGACATCTGCCCTCGCCTGATCGAGCGCCGTGCGGAAATCCCGATCATCGATACGGGCAAGTGGTTGGCCAGCCTTGACCATTTCATTGTCGCTGACGAGAACCTCGGCCAGATAGCCGGAAACCTTCGGTGCGACGGTCGTACTGTCCGCCTTGACATAGGCGTCATCGGTCGAAATCTCGAAGCGGCCCTCGGTCCAATAATTGTGCCCATAATAGGCAGCTGCTGTTACCGCACCCAGTGCGACTGCGGCGAGCAAGGCATTCTTGATGCGGAAGCGTCGGGTACCGGCTCGAACAGAAGGCGCCGGGGAGGTGGCCTCCGCGACGGGTTGCTGTTTCGCTTCGGCGGTATCGGGGATACCGCTTGGGGTGCCAAGTGTGCGGTCGATCTTGCTGGTGATGCCAACGACGTTCTCGTCCATTTCAGTAGCTCCGGTTCAGTCCGGCGACACAGGTCGGACAAATAGGAAAATTATTGTTTTCCAAAATACGCTCACTTGGAGTCTTGTCAATATATTTTGGAAAATATTCGGTTTCCTAAATGAACAAGTTTCGGAAGTCCTCAGTTGCCCGGGGCTGGGTTGGTGCCCCAAGCAACCGAGCCACTGAAAGATGCCAATCTCTGGAGTATCAAAGCCGGGACGAGACGGAGCTCTCGAATGCGAGCACTTCAGGTATTTAGGAAACTTGATATTTTCCTTAATGCCTGTATCCTGGAGAAAATGAAGGCAAAAACGCTATGCAAAAAGAAGCTGAAAGTGAAAAGCGCTGTCGCGGTAGGCCGCAGATCAGATCAGATGAAGAAACCAAGGACCTTATCCTCGATGTCGCGGATGATCAGTTCAGGAAGGCGGGCTATGCTGCTGCAAGCATCAGCATGATCGCCCAGACCGCCGGCGTTTCCACAAAGACACTCTATCGCTTGTTTCCAGCAAAAGCCGATCTTTTTTCGAGCGTCATTTCGAAGAAGATCAAGAATTACATCCTGGCGTTGGATACGGAAGGCGCCGCCGACACACCACTGCAGGAGAGTCTAGAAAAACTCTTGATCTCCTATGGCAGGCTTACCCTCTCTGGAGAGACGATTGCGATGACACGGCTGGTTCTAAGTGAATCGGACCGCTTTCCGGAAATCGCGACTATCTTTTATGAGCAAGCGATCCGCAAGACGAGCAAAGCGATCGAAAATTGGCTGACGAAGCGCATTAGCTCGGGCCAGATAGAGCTAGACGACCCAGGCGCTGCAACCGGTATGCTCCGCGGGATGATGGCAATGGAGCCTCAGCGCGCCGTGATGCTCGGCCAGTTGGCCAATATTCCCGATGGAGAGATTATCTCGCGGGCGCAAACCTGCGCGAAACTCTTCCTTCAGGGTTGCAAGAAACGGGAGCTTTGAATTTTGCTCTATGAAAATCGATGGCTTCGGTTTTAGGCATTGGCCATACAAGTTTACGCAAGCTCGGAGACGACGCATCGAAATGCTCATGCGACAAATCCCCAAATGCCGTCCCAAAGCAACTTCATTGCGGTGATGACTAACAGCGCATAGCAAGCGCGGTAAATCTGACGTTGGTCAAGCGCGCCATGCAGCCGCCAGCCCAGCGATACACCGCTCGGCACCGCAAGCAAGCAGATCCCCATCAACTTCCAGAGGTCAGCCGTCGGACTTGTCAACAATAACCATGGTACCGCTTTCGTCGCGTTGCCGACTGCGAAGAACATGCTGGTCGTCCCCGCGTAGACTTCCTTGCTAAGGCCAAGCGGCAGCAAATACATCGCGAGCGGCGGCCCTCCGGAGTGAGCAACCATTGTCGTCACACCCGACGCGAGGCCCGCAGAGATCGCTTTCGGGGTCGAACGTGGGCGGGGCGCGACCTCCGCCCCCTTGAAGAGCCAGAGCCCGACGAACATCAGGGTCGTCACTGCCATGATGATTGCGATGGCACGATGGTCCAAGGAGCGAAACAGAAGATAACCGATGCCGATGCCGAGCACGAGGCCTGGAGTAAGCAGTACGAGGTCCGGTCTAGACCAGGTTGAACGCGTCCAGTAGCGAAACGCATAGAGATCCATGGCGACAAACAAGGGCGCGAGCAGCCCGCCGGCGACAACCGGATCCATTACGATCGACAAGAGCGGGATGCCGACGATAGAAAAGCCTCCCCCGAATGCCCCTTTCATGAAGCAGATCAGGAATACACCGGTAAAGGTTGATCTGCCACCCAGGTTTCCTCCGGTGACGAATGGAGTCTCGGAGGATTTTGAACCCCATTTCCCGCTCCGGGAATCGAGGATCAGATTTACTTCTGTAAAATAAAGGTGTCTTGCTGAAGCTGGAATACCGCGATGCAGGCGGAGGCCTTTTGTCTTGACACATGCACATTCGCGGCCACCAAGACGAGGCAGAAATATACCAAGGTCCATTGTCTGTGAACGAATTGCCAGAATTCATTTCCCAAGCCTTGGCAAAGCCTGTCAATTACGCGGACGATTACGTCCGATCCGTTCTTGCACTGAAAGGACGGCTAGAGGCAGCATTGAAAGCGAGCTTGGTACTAGACGACGATATGAATTACAACGCAGCCCAATCGTTGACCTGCAAGCTGGCGGGCAACGATGAGGCGCTGGCCAAGGTGTATGAATTTGATGTCAGGTTCTATATTTCGTCGAAATCGCCTTTGTTCGCCGTTTATTGTTTCGACAGAAAGTGGCGCGTGACGGATATGGGGAGAGCTAATCATCCGATTGCGCAGGAAAGGTTGCCGAAATCGGTTTTGGCATCCACAGACATCGCGAAGAACTTGTTGTCCGGATGCGGCTTCAAGGAAGTGGAGCACCGGTATTTTTTCTTGCTTGCAACCGGGTGCGTTACGCAGATGGATGGTTTGCCAGCGACTGTATTTGAATGCCTTTTTGCGGAGATTGTTTGAAACGCAGGCGAACTTGCAGCGTCTGTTCTGGGAACACCCAACAGCCGCGTAGTGACCCGAAAGTATTCGGAGCGCAACCTCAAAAAGGCATCCGTTGTTGAAACAAACCATCGCCGGTCAACTCGATCTGATATGCTACCTCGAACGAGGCTCCGTGCATCTGGCTATCAGCATGAGCGCTCCACAGGAGGCAGCCTGCGACCCAGAGGCTGACGAGCAATGGCGCACGGGATCGGGGATCGTCTACACCTTCGACTTCGACGGTTGGAGCGCCAACCCTTCACTTCGACAGCGACAGGCGCTTTTCGCACGACACCATCGACTTTTTCGGCCCTTGCGACCTGCCCGGCTTCGCGCGCATTGCCAGGCCCTCGGAGGTTGCTTGCACCGTCAAGGGCACAGTGAGCTTCGACCTCGGCGACGAGCGGGTGGCTCTACTTCCATCCGGCGCCACAGTTCATTTTCGTAAAGAGGAGGGCGACGTGCGGGTGCTGACAAAGATTGCCGGTGCTCTGCTTCCGTACGATGCACTCGCGAACTACTACCGCTCTATGCCGCGGCGTTGAGCGTGCCTCGGGAATGCACATGCTATCGATCGACCTGCTATACCAAGACACGCACACCGCACCCTCGCTGCTTTCCGTGAGTGAAGAGTTGCGTTTCATGGTCGGTGTCATGGCGCTCGAGCCTGACGACATCGCGCGCAGCAGCGAGGTTTTCTTCAAGATCCTGGATCATCTCGAAGAATTCCACACCGCAGGGTGGGGCCACGCCTCCGAGGATCCAGAGGCCATGAAGATCTTCGAACGGTTCGCCTCATTCCTGGAAGGCCTCGTGGAGCACATTCCTGCACAAAAGGAGTGGCTCAGCACCGCGGCTGAGAACTTCCGTCTCCGGTGGACGACGATCGGTAAAGCAACCCAGGAGCTACGTGCCGTGGAAAACCTCCGCACTGAAACTGCGCGACCAGGCTCGCAAGATGGTGATCAAGCATCATGAAAGTCATCAGGTTCAGTGAAACCAGCGATGGCTATTCCATCGACAGCTCCGCTTATCCGGCCTATGTGCGTGAGGTAAGCAACCTGGTGCCGCCGGACGCTCTCGAATTCATGGACGCTGCGTGGCACTACGAGCATGGGGACGCACGATGCAGGCTGGAGCAGTTGCTCATACGAGAGTTCGACGACGGTGACGTCCGGGCGAATAACATCGAGATGCATCTGGCCGGGGCGTATGGGAACCGCATCACGCTGTTCTACAGCGACGTACAGTCTTACGCGGCTGAAAAAACCAAGAGCGAATGGCCCGCTGGCGACCGTTCTCACGGCGATTGGCTCATCGATGAGATGCTGGTGCTCGAAGATGGCTTTCTGAGCCACGAGATCATCTTCACGAACTCCGTGATCAAGATCAAGCACAGGGACCTCAAGTACAAGGTGGTACGATGACTACAAGGCTCTCGGCAAACTGTTGACGGAATGGGCGGTGCGGCCGACTGTGATACCCATCTTAGATGCTATCTCCGCAAATCCAACTTCAGAGGACCTACCGCTGCTGAACCAGGCGCCCATGGAGGGCAACATGAACTCGCCATCATTAGTTTGTGGTACCAGCAACCTTGCCGGGCACGTTACCAGGTCTTTCCCAAAATCATCCCGGTATAAAGACCGACAGATGCTCAAACACATGGTCCAGCGGCAGGTGATCCGTGAGTCGCTCGAAGTCGTCAAAACCATCAGGCAGTGGCAGGCCAATCCCTTCGATGCCGTCCACCACTACTGCACCTCCCCATGCTACCTGGGTTGTTGAGTTATTCAATACCTCCCTGACCGTCATGCCGGCCCAGAGCTTGCCCTCATAGCGACCTTCGAACCCGGAGTTGCACATCACCGAGTAGATCGATCGGCTTTCGTCGTAGCCGATAGTGATAAGTCCATCGTCAATGGACACGGTGCCCTCGGAGATTTTTATAGCATGGTGGTTCCGAAGGTTCTCGATCACCGCGTCGATGGAGATCTGAAGTGCAATGCCGCCTAGCGAACGGCCCGGGACGATTTCGTTGATCAGTCTCATGGTTCATGGCTCGGACGGAAGCGATTTGAGCACGGACGATGGTTCTCGTACTCCAAGGCGAAACAGTATTGCAACGCCGCGCAGGAGTCTTCAGAGGTGTCCCGCGAGTATTTTACGAGGATGTTCTCGATCGCTCGCCGGAGCAGTTCGTTTCTCAAAGATCAACCCTTCTGTTTGCGCCACTGCTCCAGACGGCGCATCATGCGCTGGAAGTGATCGAACGAAGCCAGTGCTAGATCGGGGTCGCTTGGCTCGATATCCCTGGCTGTCTGATTGTTCTTGTCCTGATACATATAGCAGAGAACAGGCTTCTCTTCCGTCCCGGCGATCTGGTAACGGTAATAGTAGAAGTCACAGGCCTTGCCCGAACGGGCTGGATCGCCATCCCGCAAGCGGTCGAAACAAAGGCTGATCTCCTGCCGTCCGTTGATGAACGAGCGCTGAACCAGGCAGATGCCCAAGTTCAGCGATTGATCATAATCATAACCGGCCGTCTCGAGTTCGGCGAGAAGCGCCCTGATGTGCTCGATAGTGATTGCGCCGGATAATTGCTGCCAGATCTTGTCCGCCCTCTCGTATCGTTGCAAAAATTGCGGCCAGAAACCCTCTATCTCAGCCTCGTCCGCAGTCTGGAGCGCTTCGGCAGCGAGTGAGCCCGTGGAAGAGCGGGTGAACTGGATACGCCGGCTGACTTTGCGGCCGCCGAGCCGCGCCAGCCATCCAGCCTGCTCCTCGACCTGAGCGACCTGCCAGGCAAGCGTGCCGGGTTCCTGCCCTCGCTGTGCCTCGATGTTGACGGGGCAATAGGCGTCGCCATTGGCCGGCGCCAGATAGCGGGTAACGACGAAATTCCAGTCCTGCTCATCTTCCGCTGCCAGGGTGAGCACGCCATAGCCTGAATTCAGCGGCACGCCATCGTGGATCCGCTGTAGTGTATCGAGGTCAGGAAGCCTCGGCATATCTGGCGTCGCCGGGGGCTCCGACGGAGCGAGCCCCTGCCGGCAGCGCGCCGCTTCGGCCGGTTCACCATGGTCAGCCCAGACCGCGGCAAGGAAGCTTGCCATGTTTGGGGTCAGACGATCGGAGGCCAGCAGTCTTTGCGTAATTTCACGCAACAGATCGTCGCGTCCTTGGTGCGCCGCTGCCCTTGCCGTTCGCAACAGCAGCCCGATCTGGCTTTCTTCCTCATCGAACTCAAGCCAGTTTGTTTCGAATGTCCAGCACCAGTCGGCGAATTCGTCATAGAGCGCGAGCAGGTCGCCATGGCGTCCGAGCTGATCATAGGCATGGGCGACGCCATTCAACCGCTTTTCATATTCCCAGCCCTTGCCGAAAGCTTGACGCAGAACCTTATAGGATCCGATCACGCCCCCCCATTGATGGGCATGGAGCTGGTTGCGCAGCCGGTTGCTGTATTGCTCCCAGAATGGCGAGACTGCCCAACCCTTGTCGTGCCAGGCTATGCCCTCAAGGTAACGTTCCTGGTTGATACCCCAAGATGAGCCAAGATTGTTGCACAGCATGGCATAGACATGCGGATCGGCGTCTTCACTATTGCCTTTCCCTGTCGCGAAATAGTGCTCGAAACGCTCCGCTCCCAGCTTATAGACCTCGGCTTCCACTCGACGCGCACGTGCGAAATCCTCGGCGCCGACATATTGCCCTTCCTTTTGGAGTTCTTCGATGAATTCCATGACATCGCAGCCCGCCGCATAATAGTCGCGCCCGCCGGCGTCGCTCGTCCGATTCCAAACGATCTGCTCCAGACCGTGTGCACGCCCCATATGGTGGTTGAGCTGCGCCCGCCAAACCTGTGCCCGGGGATCGCCGCCGAGTTCGAGATAATGATCAAGATCGGCGGAGGCCGCGTCGAGATCATCCACCATGGCGCGCGCCCTGGCCCTGATGCGCCAGGCCAGGGGCTGGTGCGCGACATGGTGGAACATCGCTTCTATGCGCTCGCGTCTTCGCTCTCGAACGGCCAGCGTCGCCCGCATGCGTGCGAGCCATACCCAATCATGGTTGTGTTCGTCGCCCAGAGCGGCAGTGATTTTAAGAATTTCGGCCGCCACGCCGTCGTCCGCACAGCTCCTGAACATGACATCGTACCAGAGCCGCCCAGCGCCATTGAATTCGCCGTCGTTCCAGAACCATCGTGCTGTCGTCATCCAGATCGTATGGTCGGCAAAGCTGCCGATCCTGGTCACTGCCTCGAGAGCCAGCTGGCATGCCTCTTCTTTCCGGCCCAGAGCGCGGCAAATCTCTGCCTGCCAATGGAGGGCGAACCCAAGTTCCTGCCAGCGATGTGGACTTTCTGGCTGCCGCGAAAGGATCGCAGTTTTATATGGCTCAAATGCAACCAGAGCGTCTTCGCCGCGCCCCATCTGATCAAGCAGGCGGATACGCCATTCCAATATTTCAGTATCGTAAGGCCTACCGACAAGATGAGCTTCTGCGAGCCGCAACGCCTCCGCCAGCTGGTTCCCCTTTTGAACGAGATCACGCAGGATCTCACTCAATGCACGCAGTGATCCGTCGTCTTTCATGTTTGAACCTTCCCATACCTCTTCATATGGATAAAACTTAAATGTGATTGTCAGGTTATGATCGGATGCGAAATAGAGAATCGAGGCAATGCACTGGTTTGATGCTTCACGTGCAAAATTTGCCGCCACAGCGCCGGCCGAAAAACCGGCAGCAGGCCAGTTCGAGATAACGCGCAAAGCCGTCGGCCCGCGCTTGACCACGATGCCACCGTTTTAAAGACGACAACTCGCAGCCAACAAAATCGGATCTGTAATGATGTGAAGAGAGTCGAACCCGAATCTGTCTTTTTACGGAAACTGTTATGTTTCTAGGAATTTATAAGCCGCTCGGCCTCGGCTGAAATGAAATGAAGCTTTTTAGGGCCACAGCTGGTAAAGACTGACGACATGACGACCCCTATCCCTGCACCAGACGTTAGTTACGTATCCCTACTCGCAGAGCTCAAGGAAAGAATCCGAGCGGCTCGGCTCAGGGCGGCCATTGCTGTCAACCAAGAACTGATCATGCTCTACTGGAGCATTGGCCGTGACATCCTCGCCCGCCAGACAGCGCAAGGTTGGGGAGCCCGCGTTATTGATCGCCTGGCAGCGGACCTCAGGCGTGATTTTCCGGAAATGACTGGCCTTTCGCCTCGAAACCTCAAATATATGCGTGCCTTTGCTGAGGCATTCCCAAACGAGGAAATCGTGCAACAGCTTGTTGCACATTTGCCCTGGGGCCATAACGTCAAGCTCATCGAGATGCTGAAGGACACTGAAGGGCGTCTCTGGTACGCCCGCCAGGCGGTAGAGCATGGATGGAGTCGCAACGTCCTCGTGCATCAGATTGAAAGCGGACTTCATCGACGGCAGGGAAAGGCCCTGACCAATTTCGCTCGAACACTGCCCGCGCCACAGTCCGAACTCGCCCAGGAATTGATCAAAGATCCGTATAGTTTTGATTTTCTCGCTCTCGGCCCTGCGATGTCGGAGCGAGAACTCGAGCAAGGATTGCTCGAGCACCTACGCTCTCTGATCCTTGAGCTCGGCAAAGGTTTTGCGTTCGTCGGTAGCCAGCATCCACTCGAGGTTGGTGGCCAGGACTACTATCTGGACCTTCTATTCTATCACTTGCGGTTGCGCTGCTTCGTCGTCGTCGAGTTGAAGATCGAGGACTTTAAGCCCGAATTTGCCGGTAAGATGAACTTCTATCTCTCCACGGTCGATGACCAGCTCCGTCACGAGTCCGATGGGCCGAGCATAGGTATCATCCTGTGCAAGGGGAAGAATGAGGTGATTGTCGAATACGCGCTTCGAGATTCAACAAAGCCTATGGGTGTTGCCGAATACCGGCTCTCTGCCGCCCTTCCCGAGCCGTTGCAGACAGAGCTACCGACAGAAGCGGAATTTGCACGCGAATTCCCGTTGATGACGCTTGTGAAGCTCCGCATGGAGGTTGAGCGGGAAATCCGACTGCTTTTGACGGATCAGACAGAAGCCGAGCGTCCGCTTGCTATTGGACCAATGCTAGCAGAATTGCAACGACTTGACATGCTTCCCCAAACCGCAGATCGGCTTCGGAGCGCCCTGCAGATCATGAACCGCGCCGCCCATGGGTTGGATGTCGCCCCTGGCGATGCCTCCGAAGCAACCGAAATTGCGACCGCATTCCTTGCCGAGCTTCGAGCGATCCGCGATAGATAGTTATCGTGAAGTTGAGCACTCGCACCGAACTGATGCCAAGGGTGAAACGTGCAATGCACTGCCGTCCATCTCTCTGCTCTTGAGCCGATTCGAACTTATGCCCCACCAAGCCATTTAGCTAAGGATCAGCTAATCATCTGGTATCATAGAAGAATTTAGGCGCGCATAGTCAGAAGATCTCCAGAGATCGGCAATCATGTCCCCACTCGTCAGAATCTTTTATTCGCGTTCGAACTTCGACTGTAAATCGGCGTGCTCATGCCGACCACTTATCCTGCAACCGTTAAGCCCGAGGCAACGTGGCATCGCCTGTCCGGCGACTTGGCGCTGACAATGCTGCGGAGCGTTCTTACCCCTAGCTCTCTGAGTTGACGCCCTGCGGCGGTGCGCCATGAGCTTCAGCCCGTGGCGAGATGGCGAATGCAAGGTTCCATCTGCATGCAACCAATCCATTTCCCTAATCTTTCGGTTGGTCGGCGATCGATAGTTATCGGAGAATCCCAACTCACCAGGCTCCATTGAATCTTGCATTACCGTTCAACGCAATCTACATTATGTTCAACATAGGAGATTGTAATGGGTGCTCAACTACGAACCGCTGCAGAAAGCGAAGCAAAAGTGGCGTTGGCCCGCAATAAGCTCGTACTCGAACAAGCAAAGGCTGTCGGCCTTCTCGGCACGGCGAAGAATACCCGTTTGTCGGGACGTGTATCGTCCGAATTGATCGAGGCGGCCAAGAAGCGCGCGCATGTCACTTCCGACACTGAACTTCTGGAACTGGCGCTTTCCCGGCTTGCCCTAGAGGATGATTTCGGCGCGCGTCTGGTGGGGCGCAAAGGCAGCATCTCGGCGGATCTCGATCTTGAGGTTTGATCTCTCCGAAACGCTGCGATCACTAAAACCACAGAAGTATGCCGGGACGCTCGAGCGCAGGCTCGACGAAGACCTGTCATGGGTCGTCGACGAACCGGCAATCGGCGGACCATTGTTCCTCGACACCAGTGTCTATCTGGATGTGCTACAGGGGCGCTCGCCGGTTGAGGTTGATGCACTGCTGCGGTATCGCCTATGCCACCATTCCGCAGTCTGCCTGTCGGAGCTGACCCATGCGTTCGGCCGGTTAGACCCCAAGCATGCCACCACCAAAGCGGTTCTCGAAACGATCGCCGAGACTGTAGACGACATCCTTGAGCACCGTCTTCATGCTCCGGATACAGCCATGTGGGGACAGGCGGGTGTGCTGGCGGGGCTGCTGTTTCGGTTGAGCAACCTTCCTAAAGGGAAAGGGCATGAGAGGCGTTTCGTCAATGACGCCCTTGTTTTCCTACAAGCGCGGCAGCTAGGCGCGAGTGTGCTAACCGGTAATGTGCGGGATTTTGATTTCCTTTCGCAAATCATGCCAACCGGACGGGTCATTCTGTACCGAGTTATGAGCTTGTGAGCGGTGAACCAAGTGCATGGCACTAAGTGGCCGAGTGTCATAATTCTGCTTATCTGATAGTTAGCCGGCTAACCATTATGTCCTATTTTAAAGCGAGATATAATAATGATTTCAATAGCTTTTACTTTAGAGATTTTGGCATGTCAGGATGCTATTCATAATTGACCATCGCCGAGATAGGACGCCTACCGGCGCATTCCCGCGATTAGCTGCCAGCGATAACAACTGGTGCGCCGGAACTTACCTTCCGCGAACGGGCGTTCAACATTGATTTAAAGCAATCGCTAAGGTGAACGGCCCTTGTCAAACGCCTCTCGGCTGTCTCGACCAGACGAGCAGTCGACAGAAGCGCGTTGTTGATCCACGATATTAAGGAGGTTTTTCAATGTGAGGCGTAGACTGTAGAGCTGCTGAAGATCAACGGCGTCTGCAAGAGTGGGAGTATGGTCCGGGCGCGACAATTCCGGCCGACGTCTTTCGATATCCGCAAGAAGAGCTTTGCAGATGAGGATCTGTTCAAGAATGAAGCCGTCCAACGCCTTGTCCATCGGAGGATGTTACAGCAAATGTTAAGGTTTCGGATTGACGAAAATCAACGAGCTTGTCCGAGAATTCGGCTGTCGTTTGTGGGACGCGGTCGGCGATGTGCTCCCTCGCTTCACTCCTATCGAATGCGTAAACTACTTCAGGGCCGACGGGTATGACCCGGATTGAACAGGACCTGCTCTAGGCCCCGAGATCATGGTCTCGCGAGATGAATTCGCTCCCATAGAGAACGACCCCGTCGCTGCTGGGTGAAAGTTCCGTGGCAGGTCACTCCTCTTATTGCACGAAAAGTCGTTCCAAAAGTCATCCGGACCCCATTGAAGACGGCGAAGTATGGGCTATCAGATATACTTTCCATCGGTCATGTGGCGGGTGGAACGTATTCAAGGGATCGTCACCATTATGGAAGGCATCGTTAGGATTGGCCTTCTTACCGCCTTCGCCACGGCCGCTAGCTGACCGTTCCTTCTGCAGGTCTTCATCGTTGTAGGCGCCATACCAAACGGGCCATGGCCGCGAGATAACTCGACGCACCCGCCCTGACCAACGGACACATAATGCAGAGCGACCAATAGAAAGAGCATTGACAGCCATTTTGTTTCGCTGCTTGGCAAACAAAACTACTTCGTCGCTGAATGGTGAATCTCGACACTTTACAATGCCGACGTTATCAGTCTGTGGGCGTCGATCCGAATTTGTTGAAAGATGGAGCCCGCAATGACCCGTGTTGGAATCCTCTTAGCCCTTCTGTCTGCTATCCTGTTCGGAGCCTGCACGCCTTTTGCCAAGCTGCTTCTCGGTTCGGTCGATCCATGGATGATGGCAGGCTTGCTCTATCTCGGCGCAGGTCTCGGACTTGCGGTTATCCATGGCTCGCGCAGAGCCTTGCGCCTGCCGGCGCTGGAAGCTCCTCTGCGGCGCGCCGACATGCCATGGCTCGCTTTGGTGATCGTCACCGGCGGGCTACTCGGCCCCCTGCTGCTCATGTTTGGGCTGGCTCAGACCGATGCCGCGACAGCCTCGCTGCTGCTGAACCTCGAAGGTCTCGCGACTATGGGAATCGCCTGGGTCGTGTTCCGCGAGAATGTCGACGGACGGTTGCTGACCGGGGCCTTCGCGATCCTCACCGGCGCGGCCCTGCTATCTTGGCCGGGACAGGCATCGTTCCAGTGGGGCGCCATCCTGATCGCCGGCGCCTGCCTGTGCTGGGGGATCGACAATAATCTGACGCGCAAGCTGTCGTCGGCCGATCCCGTCCAGATCGCCATGATCAAGGGATTGGTCGCAGGAACGATCAATCTTGTCATCGCCGCGGCGAACGGCATCGCTCTTCCCTCGCTAGGTATCGATCTTGCGGCCGGCGTGATCGGCCTGTTGGGCTATGGCGTCAGCCTCGCCCTGTTCATTCTCGCGCTGCGCCATCTCGGCACCGCGCGGACGGGCGCTTATTTCTCGCTCGCGCCGTTCGTCGGTGCGATGCTTGCTGTCCTCATGCTACATGAACCGCTGTCGATCACGCTTGTCGTTGCTGGGTGCCTGATGGCCGTCGGGCTATGGCTGCATCTGTCCGAGCGGCACGATCATGAACATGTCCATGAAGCGCTTGAACATGAGCACCGGCATAGCCACGACGAACATCACCAGCACGAGCATGGACCGGATACGCCGCCCGGCGAGCCGCACACCCATTGGCATCGACACCTCCCGTTGGTGCATCGACATCCGCATTATCCGGATCTGCACCACCGTCACGACCACGCTCATTGACCAACGGCTCAGATATTCACCATCATCGCCGTGGCATGCATGAAGCCGACACCGGCGAGCAGTCCCGCCATAGCACCCCGGGGGCAGGATAGCGTAAGTCTTCAGTTCGCCGGCGCTGCATCGACACAACCCCGACGATCACCTGCAAGGTCGCCCGCTCTGCCTCCTCAACGAAGAGGCAGAGCATACGTGGGCAGGAGCTTTCAAGTTGAGGCGATCCAGACTTCACGCACGGACGAGAACATCAGCGGTAGAACAGATATTTGATCAACGCAGCAGTTGCCAGCACGACGAGGATGATTGCGAGCAGGCCCGCCAGGCCCATGCCCCACATCATGCCGCCCGCCATCACTTCATTCATCATCACATCCTCCTTTCATTCGGCTGCCTCGAGACTGCGCCCGTCTGCTTCGGCGAAGCGATCCTCGGAGGACGCGATCGGCAGCCGCCATCCCTTGATGAGACCGTAGACGGCCGGAATGACGATCAACGTCAGCAGCGTCGACGATACCATGCCGCCGATCATCGGCACGGCGATGCGCTGCATGATCTCCGAACCGGTGCCCGTCCGCCAAAGGATCGGTACAAGACCGGCCATGATGGCGACGACCGTCATCATCTTCGGCCGGACGCGTTCGACCGCGCCGACCATGATGGCCCTGTTGAGATCCGATTTCGAAAAGGAACGCCCTTCCCTTGCGCAGGTGTCGCGCTGCTCCTTCATGGCGTGGTCGAGGTAGATCAGCATGATCACCCCGGTCTCTGCCGCCACACCCGCAAGCGCGATGAAGCCGACGGCAACAGCCACCGAGGCGTTGAAGCCCATCCACCACATCAGCCAGATGCCGCCGACAAGCGCGAATGGCAGCGACAGCATGACGATCATGGTCTCGGTCAACGCCTTGAAATTCAGGTAGAGCAGCAGGAAGATCAGCGCCAGCGTTAGCGGCACGACGATCGCCAGTCGTGCTTCGGCGCGTTGGAGATATTCGAACTGACCGCTCCAGGCGACGGAGTAGCCTGGCGGCATCTGCACCGATTTCGCCACCGTCCGCTGCGCCTCTGCGACGTAGCCGCCGAGATCACGCCCGGCAATGTCGACATAGACATAGACGGCGAGCTGGCCGTTTTCAGTCCGGATCGTCGTTGCCCCACGCGTGAGCTTCACGTCCGCAACTTCTCCGAGAGGAACGGTGCCACCGCCCGGCAGGGAGATCTGAACGTCCCTTGCGATTGCCTGCGGGTCGCTTCTGAGCGCTCTTGGGTAGCGCACCGCCACACCATAGCGCTCACGGCCCTCGACGGTCGACGTCACGACCTCGGAACCTAGCGCCATGCCGATGACACTCTGCACGTCGTTTATGGTCAGGCCATAGCGGCCAAGAGCAGTCCGGTTGGGAACGATGTCGAGATAGTAACCTCCGATCACCCGCTCGGCATATGCGCTCGATGTCCCTGGGATGCCCTTCAGCACACTCTCGATCTGGCGCGCGATTCTTTCCATCTCGGCGAGATCGGTGCCGTAGACCTTGACGCCGACGGGTGTGCGGATGCCGGTCGAGAGCATGTCGATGCGCCCGCGGATCGGCATGGTCCAGGCATTGGAAACGCCTGGGAATTGCAAAGCAGCGTCCATCTCCTGTTTCAGGCTATCGATGGTCACGCCTGGTCGCCATTCCGATTTTGGCTTCAGCGTGATGATCGTCTCGAACATCTCCGTCGGTGCGGGATCGGTTGCCGTCAAGGCTCGGCCCGCCTTGCCGAAGACAGTCTGCACCTCCGGGAAGGACTTGATGATCCGATCCTGGGTCTGCATCAGTTCACCCGCCTTGGTGACCGAAATGCCGGGCAAGGTGGTCGGCATATACATCAGCGTGCCTTCGTCGAGATTGGGCATGAACTCGCTGCCGATGTGCTGAGCTGGCCAGACAGTCACAGCAAGGATTGCAAGCGCCGCCAGGATAGTGAGGGTCTTGATCTTGAGAACACCGGAAATGACCGGTCGATAGATCCAGATTAGAAGCCGGTTCACCGGATTCTTCTGCTCGGCCACGATGTGTCCCCGGACGAAGAGCACCATCAGCGCCGGCACCAAAGTCACCGAAAGCAGCGCGGCGGCGGCCATCGAGAAAGTCTTGGTGAAGGCGAGTGGACCGAAGAGACGGCCTTCCTGCGATTCCAGAGTAAAGATGGGCAGGAACGACACAGTGATGATCAGCAAGCTGAAAAACAACGCCGGTCCGACTTCGCTTGCGGCCTCGACCAGGATCTCCACCCGCGGTTTGTCGGGCGGTGCCCGCTCCAGATGCTTGTGGGCATTCTCGATCATGACGATGGCGGCGTCGATCATCGCGCCGATGGCGATCGCGATGCCGCCAAGGCTCATGATGTTGGCGCCCAGTCCCAACAGCCGCATGGCGATGAAGGCAATCAGGATGCCGACGGGCAGCATGATGATGGCGACCAGCGCACTACGGACATGCAGAAGGAAGGCGATCGTCACCAAGGCGACGACGATGGATTCCTCCACCAACGTGCCCTTGAGCGTTTCGATGGCGGCCTCGATCAGCGTCGAACGATCGTAGACAGGCACGATGTCGGTACCCGGCGGCAGGCTGCCTTTGATCTGATCCATGCTCTTCTTGGCATTGGCGATGACATCAAGCGCGTTCGCGCCGAAGCGCTGCAACACGATGCCGCCGGCCACCTCACCCTCGCCGTTGAGCTCGGTGATGCCACGCCGTTCGTCTGGGACCAGCTCGACCCTGGCCACATCGCCAAGGCGCAATGGAACGCCATTCTGGCTTTTCAGAACGATGTTCTCGATATCCGGAATCCCCTTCAGGTAGCCACGACCGCGCACCATGAACTCGAATTCGGATAGTTCGATCGTCCGGCCGCCAACGTCCGTATTGCTGGCCCGGACAGCATTGGCGACATCGTTGAGCGACACGCCTTGCGCCTTGAGACGGGAAGGATCGACCACGATGGAATATTGTTTGACAAAGCCACCGACGCTGGCGACCTCGGCCACGCCTTCGGACTTCGACACGCCGAACCGCACGACCCAGTCCTGCAGCGATCGCAGTTCGGCAAGCGACAGCTCCTTGGCGACGAGAGCATATTCGTAGACCCAGCCGACACCCGTCGCATCCGGCCCAAGCGTGGGTGTGACGCCCTGCGGCAGGCGGCTTGAGGCGGCGTTCAGATATTCGAGCACGCGGCTGCGCGCCCAGTAAGGATCGGTGCCATCGTCGAAGATGACATAGACGAAGGAAACACCGAAGAAGGAGAAGCCGCGGACGACCTTCGACTTCGGCACCGTCAGCATCGACGTGGTCAGCGGATAGGTGACCTGGTCTTCGACCACCTGCGGGGCCTGTCCGGGATATTCGGTGTAGACGATGACCTGGACGTCTGAGAGATCGGGAATGGCGTCGAGCGGCAGCGAACGCAAAGCGTAGACGCCGCCCGCGACCGCAAGCGCTGCCGCGACGAAGATCAGCACCAGATTATGGGCGGACCAGGAAATGACACGTGAGATCATGGCTTGGCCTCCTCTGTCATGGCGTTGAGGGCCGAGTTCAGGTTGCTTTCGGCGTCGAGTAGGAAGTTGGCCGATACGACCACCTTGTCGCCGGCTGCGATGCCGCGGCGAATTTCGGTCCTATCGTCACCGCGCACGCCAAGCTTGACGTCCTTGGGTTCGAACCGCCCGTCTCCCTTGTCGATGAACACGACCTGGCGATCGCCCGTGTCGACAATCGCACCGTTGGGCACCGCGACCACCGGTTCTTGAACTCCGGCCTCGATCGCAACATCGGCATACATGTTGGCAAGCAGGATGCCATCTGGATTGGGGAGTTCTATACGCACCTTGGTGGTTCGCGTCTGCGTCTCGACCTCGGGATAGACGAGATCGACTGTGCCTTTGAACACCATGCCAGGAAGACTGCGAATTTTGACCTCGACTTGGGCGCCGACCCGCACGGAAGCGAGGTCGAACTCCGGAACATCGGCGATCACCCAGACATGGGAAATGTCAGCGATGCGGAACAGGATATCGCCCGGTTTTGCCATCATGCCTGTTGTCGCAACGCGCTCAAGGACAATGCCGTCGCGCAGCGATGTGTAGGTCATGCTCGTCGGCACCTGATGCGTTCGCGAAATCGTATCGATGACCTCCTGTGGCACGCCGAGATTCCTCAGCCTCAGTGCGGGACCGGCATCCTCGCTGCCGCGGCTTGCAGCATATTCCGAAGCCGCAGTGGCGATGTCCTTCGAGTAGAACTGGAAGAGCTTCTCTCCCTTGAAGATGTGATCCCCCGTCGTGACGTTGGCGACATCATCCAGGAAGGTGTCCGTTCGCATCGACACGACGCTGACGCGGCGTTCATCGAGCGCCACCGTGCCGGGGATCTGTATCCTGCGGCCGATACTTGCCAACTCGGCAACGACCGTCTTCACGCCGGTACGCTGCAGCTTGCCGAGCGAAACCTTGACGGTGGAGGCATCCGCCTGCTCGCCCTCGTAGACGGGAATGTAGTCCATCCCCATCGAGTCCTTTTTCGGCGTTTTCGAGGTGTCGGGCAAACCCATCGGGTTCCGATAGTAGAGGATGCGGCCTTTGCTGGTTTCTGCCCGAGTTCCGGCATCCGCTACCTTTATGGAGGTGGCGGACGCCTTGGGCTTGTCGTTTGCCACTTCTGCTACGACCGGATTTGCATTGAAGGATAAATCTTCGCTCTCGTGGACGGCGAGGAAATCCCGGCCGTCCGGCGTTTTCTTCGGCTCTGCCGAGTAGGCAGGGTGGCCATCCGGATCGCGATAATAGATGATCGGCCCCGATCCGGCCGCTGTTGTCGTCGCAGCAGTAGCGACGCTTTCAACGTCGACGGTCGAGCGAAACCATGCAAGGTCAGGCAGCGCGACACCACGCTGCCCGGCCCAAAGGCCCCCTGCCCCCGCCGCCAGCATGGCGACGAGGGTGAGCCCGGTGCGACCGGCTTTTGTCATGGGACGGCCTTGAACTCGAGCTTGTTTTCAAGGCTGTCCGTCTCGCCCTGGAGCTTGGCGCCGAGCGACAGCCGCCAGCCGCCGGCCATCGGAATCTGCGCCTTGAACCGGTAGATGCCGGGCTCGACCGACGGCAGAGCCTCGATCGGCTCGGCCATCATCTCCATGCCGTCGGGCGCCATATCGACACGCTGCGCGAAGATCACCGCGTCGGGAACGAGCTTGCCGGAGCGCTTGTCGACCAGGCGTACGGCAATCTCCACCGCGCTGCCCGGCTTGATCTCGTTTTTGACAAGCTGGAACTCATAATCCTGGATTTGAGCCCAGGCTGGGGAGAACAGGCCTGTAAAGGTCAGGCCGATCAGCGCCGCGGCGGCCGCGGGCTTCAAAGTGAAAAGCGTCATTGTTGGTTTTCCCAAATTCATCGTTGGTTCGTGCAAATGCACGGGATGGCTATGGCGCAAAGCCACGCCTTCACCGCTCGGCTCGGCCGAACGGCTCTCAAAGTCCGAAAGGACACGATGAATTCAGGTTCGCGGAGGTCGGTCCGGCGGCGCGCCGATCGTCGGATCCCGCATCCGATCCCGGTACGGATTGACATCGGCGCCATGATCAAGACGAAACAGGGCAAACTCCCCGTGTACAAAACCCGGAACGCATTTGGCCATGCAAATGGTCGCGAGCGGACAGGATTTCTGGCAGTCGGGAAGAGGCTGTTTCTGATCCGGGCAGCACGGCATGGTGTCGGGCATTGCCGCCATGTCCATCGACGGTGTCATCGCTTTGGACATCATAACTTCAGCCGCCGAAGGCACAGCCATCGGAGCGGTCAGAAAGCCCAAGATCGCAAGGATCGAGAGCAGAGGGGCAATAAGGGACCAGAGTCTCATAGCCACAAGGCATGACATATTGTGCACCACAGCGAAAGACGGGGTATGTTCACGTTTTCGGCAGATCGCGGCAACATCTCATGATTTTGGCTCGGTATTATGAGTTGCTCTTGATGGGGTATGAACCAAAGACATACATTTTCCCCTCCACTGATCCTCAGTCAAGCAATTGAAAGCCAATACAATTTGGACTGGCCTTATCCCCATGCACCAACGTCCATGATGGCGTTTTAGAGATTATCACAGGCGCCAGTAGCAGACTTCTTATGCCTGCGGACTTCCAGATGCTTTCAGCCATCGGAGGGTGAAAGCGCTATTTGGTGAGGTCGGCAATACGATTGAGCGCGCCCGCAAGGCCTTTCAGGGAGACGGCAAGGGTCAGCGGTTGGGCCGGGCTGGCAGCGGAAACGGTAACGTTGAGGGCCTTGCCGGTCCTGAGCTTTGCAATCATGTCTGCTTCGAAGGTCAGCGGCACGAGGCAGCCTTGTGGCAGGCAGGTCGAGAACGGCAGAGTATTGCCGAGGGAGGCATCGTCGATCTTCAACTGAGCGCCCTGGGGCAGCGCCAGTCCGAGCGGCAGCACCAGCGTGCCCCGGAACTTGCCGTCGGAGGCCTTGCCGATCTCGAGAGCCAGGACGGTCTGCTTCGTCTGATTGCTGGTTTGGACCTGTCGGGCGAGGCAGGATGGAGCGTTGGCCTGCATCTGGCACACGACGCCCCAATCGTCGTAGGTCTCGACCAGCGAGCTGGCGCCGCCCGGCAGCTGGGCGGCGGTCGTGGTGCCGCCGACGAGAGCAAGCATTGCCGCGGATACTAGAGCCTTCGGCACATAGCGGGATGACGTCATTAGAACAGGTTCCTTTCATATGGTTGAGATCCGACCGCGCGTGACGGTTCGGTCCGTCGGACGGCCAGCGTCCGGCGGCTTGTGTGTGGTGGCTACCGCGTTGCCTGGGCCGGAAGCAAAACGCAGCCGTTGCCATTGTCGAGGCAGACGAACGTGCCCTCGAAGCGTGGATCGGTGATCACGTCGTGGCTGCCATCCGCGGTCTCGGTGCTGTCGGAGACCGGCCGGATCGGCGCAAAGCGGCTTGCATCGAAGCTCGGCATCACGGAGCTTGCCTGTGTGCCTGGTTCGGGGTTGGTGGCCTTTTCCACGGTCAGCGCGCCTGGAACGAAGTTCATGCTATAATTGGCAGATGCCAGCAGCGTGCCCTGGGTGATCGCATAGGCACCCGGCTCACTAAGACTGGTTGCGGACGTGGCGAGCCCTCCCGAAAGCCTGTCGCGGTTGACCAGGCCCGCACCCCCGACGGTATAGGTCAGTGCCGGATTGGCGAGGCCATATCGACGGCTAAGTGAGTCGGCGGCAACCGTAATGGCGCGTTGGTTCACCGTGAGATCTGCACCCATGTAGCTGATCGCGTAATTGGCGTTGGCCAGCGACCCTTGCGTGATTGCGTAGGCACCGACATCGGAATATTGCCCTGCTGCTGTGGCAAGCGATCCGGAGAGCGTGTCGCCATTCAGCAGGCCTGTCGCAGCATAGGTTAGTGTCGGATTGGCATCGCCATAGGTCTTCGACTTCGCGTCCGCCGTCACCGTGAGCGCGCGCTGGTTCACGCTCAGGCTCCCTCCAACATAAGTCAGGGCGTAATTGTTTGAACCAGAGAACGAGCCGGTGATGGCATAGCTACCGACATTGGAATACTGCCCTGCCGTGGTCGAAAGCGATCCGGAAAGAGTGTCGCCATTGACCAGACCCGCTCCTCCGACCGTGTAGGTCAGCGCCGGGTTTGCATCGCCATAGATCTTCGACAGCGTATCCGCCGTGATCGTGATCGCGCGTCGGTTTACGCTCAGGTCGGCTCCAACATAGGTCAGCGCGTAGTTGCTGGACGCCGAGAAGGAGCCGGTGATGGCGTAGCTGCCGACGTTGGCATATTGCCCTGCCGTGGTCGAAAGTGATCCGGAGAGCGTGTCACCATTGACCAGACCCGTCGCGGTATAGGTCAGCATCGGATTGGCATCGCCATAGATCTTCGACAGCGCGTCCGCCGTCACTGTCAGCGCACGCGGGTTTACGGTAAGGTTGGCGCCCGTATAGCTGATGGCGTAGTTTGCATTGGCCAGTGTCCCCTGGGCAATCGCATAGGCGCCGACATCGGAATATTGCCCTGCTGATGTCGAAAGCGAGCCGGAGAGCGTATCGTTGTTGACCAGGCCCGAGGTAGTGTAGGTCAGCGTCGGATTGGCATCACCATAGGCTCTCGACAGCGCATCCGCCGTAACGGTTAGCGCACGCGGAGTGACCGTCAGATTGGCCGCATTATAGGTGATCGCGTAATTGGCATTGCCAAGGCTACCGAGAGTGATGCCATAGCTGCCAACATTCGAATACTGCCCAGCCGCGGTCGATAGCGAACCGGAGAGCGTGTCGCTATTCACGAGGCCGGAGGTCGTGTAGGTCAGCGCCGGGTTTGCATCGCCATAGATCTTCGACTTCGCATCCGCCGTGACCGTCATCGCCCTCGGAGTGACCGTCAGATTGGCCGCATTGTAGGTGATCGCGTAATTGGCATTGCCAAGGCTACCGAGAGTGATGCCATAGCTGCCAACATTCGAATACTGCCCAGCCGCGGTCGATAGCGAACCGGAGAGCGTGTCGCTATTCACGAGGCCAGAGGTCGTGTAGGTCAGCGCCGGGTTTGCATCGCCATAGATCTTCGACTTCGCATCCGCCGTTACCGTCATCGCCCGCGGCGTGACAGTCAGATTAGCCGCATTATAGGTGATCGCGTAATTGGCGTTGCCGAGGCTGCCGAGAGTGATCCCGTAGCCGCCCACACCGGAATATTGTCCTGCTGAAGTCACAAGCGATCCGGAGAGCGTGTCGTTGTTGACCAAGCCTGAGGTGGTATAGGTCAGCGCCGGGTTGGCATCGCCGTAGGTCTTCGATTGCGCATCCGCCGTCACCGTCAGCGCACGCGGGGTGATTGCCAGGTCGGCACCGGTAAAGCTGATGTCGTAGTTCGAGTTAGCAAGCGTGCCGAGCGTGATGCCATAGTTGCCGATCCCCGACGCCGTCGTCGCAGAGGTGACCAACGCCCCTGAGAGCGTATCGCCCGCGACGAGGCCGCTCCCGCCGGCGGTATAGGTGAAGCCCGGATTGGCATCGCCATAGGTACGGTGTGCGCTGTCGGCCGTGACCGTGATGGCGCGCTTGGCAATATCGGCAAGTGTCGTGGCCGTGTTGGAAGCCAGCGTATAGTTGCCGGCATCCGCCCCGCCGAGCGACAGGCCGGAGATAGTGACCGTCTTGCCCGTGCCGGCATTCTTGTCTGAAAAGGCACCGCTGAAGCCATTGCCCAGCGAAAGCGTGTCGCCTGACACCATACCGTTGAAGACAGCGCCCGCTGTGTTCAGCGTCGCATCCGTCGTACCGTCATAGATCTTGCCGTTGGCGGTGATCCCGCCGATCGATGAGATCATAGCCCTGGCGATATCGACCGCGTCCGTGCCGCCCGCCAGCGTGTAGTTCGAGGCAAGGCCGCCATTCGTGCCATCGCCCAGAGCCAGCGACGCAAGCGTCACGCCCTTGCCCGAGCCGGCATTCTTGTCTGCCATCGTGCCGGTGCCGGACAGCGTCAGCGTCTCGCCGCCGACCAGGTTCGACAGCGTGAAGATCGAGGCATCGAGATCCGTCGAACCGTTATAGGTGCGGCTGCCCGAGAGGTTGACGACACGCTGGCCGATATCGGCGAGCGTCGTGGCCGTATTCGTATCCAGCCTGTAGTTCTGCGCGTCGGCTCCGCCAAGCGTCAGTCCGGAGATGTTGACGGTCTTGCCCATACCGGCCTTTTGGTCGGAGAAGGAGCCAAGCGCGGTACTGACTGTCAGATTATCGCCGGATACCAAGCCGTGGAAGATGGCGTTGTTGGTGTTCAGCGTCGCGTCGGTCGTGCCGTCATAGGTCTTGTTGCCGGCGGTGATGCCACCGATCGAGGTGATGCTGGCGGGAGTTATCGTGGCATGACTGGTGTAGCTGGTGATGCCAAGTTGGTAATTGTTTGCATCTGCGCCGGTTATGTAAAGGCCATCGACGGCAACCGCCTTGAAGCTGCCGGCACTCTTGTCGGAGAAGTTCGCGCTCGTATAGGCAACATGCATGTCATCGGTGCCGATGACCGGCACTGTGGAGATATTGACGGTGGCCGTCGTCGTGCCGTCATAGACCTTAGTGCTGGCGCTGATGCCACCGAAGAACACATAGGCCTTGGCGATATCGGCAAGCGTCGTCGCACTGCTTGAAGCGAGCGCATAATTGCCCGCATCCGCGCCGCCGAGCGAGAGCCCGGTGATGCCAACCGTCTTGCCGGTGCCGGCATTCTTGTCGGTGAAGGCTCCGGTGGCGGTTGCCACCGTCAGGACATCGCTCCCGATCAGGCCGGCAAAGCCGGCGGCCGAGGTGTTCAGCGTCGCGGCCGTCGTGCCGTCATAGGTCTTGTTGCCGGCGGTGATGCCGGTAATGCCAGAGATCGCCGCCTTGGCGATATCAGCCGTGGCTGTCGCCGTGATCGAGGCCAGCGTATAATTGCCGACATCTGCGCCGCTGAGCGACAGCCCGGAGATATTGACCGTCTTGCCTATGCCGGCATTCTTGTCGGAGAAGGCGCCGGCCGAGGTCGCGACCGTCAGGGCGTCGCCGGAGATCATGCCGGTGAAACCCGCACCCGACGTGTTTAATGTCACGCTGGTATTGCCATCATAGGTCTTGTTGTCGGCGGCGATGCCGGTAATCGCAGAGATCGTCGCCTTGGCGATATCCGCCGTGGTCGTGGCGGTGTTGGAGGCAAGCGTATAGTTGCCCGCATCCGCGCCGCCGAGCGAGAGCCCGGTAATACCGACCGTTTTGCCGGTCGCCGCATTCTTGTCGGAGAAGGCGGCGGCGGCGGTTGCCACCGTCAGGACATCGTTCCCGATCAGGCCGGTGAAGCCGGCGGACGAGGTGTTCAACGTCGCAGCCGTCGTACCGTCATAGGTCTTACTGTCTGCGGCGATACCGGTGATCGAGGAGATGGTCGCCTTGGCGATATCGACAGTGCCAGCGGCGCCAATCAGCGTGTAGTTCGAGGCCAGACCGGTGTCGTCGCCGAGCGACAACGAGCCGAATAACAGTGCCTTGCCGGTGCCGACATTCTTGTCGGTCATGGAGCCTGCGCCCATCAACGTCAGCGTGTCACCATTGGCGAGATTGCCAAGCGACAGATTGGCGGCGTCGATATTGGTGGTGCCGTCATAGACCCGGTTGCCGGTAAGGCTCAGCACGCGCTGCGAAATCGTCAAGCTGCCCGAACCATAATCGATGTAGTAGTCGCCGGCCGATCCGGCGGAATAGGTAAGCGCCAGCACATTGGCGCCAGAATAGGCATAGGTGCCGACATTGCTCGTGGCATCGATGGCGCTGCCCCAACCGAGGCTGACATTACCGGCCCCGACACCGTCAACGGCTATGCCGCCAGTCGAAGCAGTATCGCCATAGGTTGACGACGTATTGCCGCTCAAACGGGCATAGTAATTGTAGATTGGATCTGTGGTCAGGCTGCGCAGCACCGGCACGCCGCCAGTCTTCGACATCGCCCAGGTCGAGGCAAAATCCCAGCCACCGTCGATGAACTTAAACGGATCGGCCATCTGTGCCGTGGTGAGGCCAGATGTGCCGGTGATCGTGCCGCTTCCCAATCCAACGGCCGCAGGGCGACCCGAAACAGTCGTGTCCCAGAACGAGTTGCTGATCGTGCCATCGTTGAAGGCCACAAGGCCGCCACGATTGGCCGACACTGCCGCATAGGTCTCATTGATCTGGCCCGTTGCGGCATTGTATCCAACCAGCCCACCTGCATAGTTGGCTGTCACGGAACCCAGAGCATAGGATTGGGAGATGCGGCCCGTGTTATATCCCACGAGGCCACCTCCATACTGGTTGCTGTATCCGCTAATGCCGCCTGTCGCGTAGGATTGCGCGATGCTTCCATCGTTCAGTCCCACGAGCCCCCCTACATTGGGGGCGTCAGCAACGTTGACGGCACCAGTTGCATAGGACTGGCGGATCACACCCGTCACGGTGTTAATGCCAACGAAACCGCCCAACGAGATATAGCTTAAGTCGCTTAGGGTCCCGGTGGCGAAGGAATTGGAGATGGTGCCGCTATTTCGACCGACCAGACCGCCGCGCCCCTCGGAGCCGCCATATGTGTCTCCGGTCACGGAACCAGACGCGCTGCTGTCCGAGATCGTCCCGCTGTTGCTGGCCACCAGTCCGCCGAGGTCCCCACTGCCGGTCACCATTCCGCTCGCCGAGGACGACCTAATCGTGCCGCTGTTGCTGCCGACAAGGCCCGCCGCGCCTAAAGCGCCCGTAACGGTGCCGTTCACCGAAACGGATGTGATGGAACCGGCATTGGCGCTTGCAAGAATGGCCGTCGGCGTGAGGTAGCTTTTTATGTTGGCGGCAGTGAGTGAAAGATCGTTCACGCTACCATTGGTGCCGATGGTTCCAAACAGCCCTCCTAAATAGGAACTCAGCCCGCTGATGGTGTGGGCCGCCCCGTCCAGGCTGCCAGTGAAAGTACCAATCGGCTGCCAACCGCCGCCCGCACTATTGTTTGCCGAATCCCAGATGCCGGACGCATTGGCGCCCGCCGTAGCGCTGGCATCGATATCCGCGCCGAGCCTGTAGCTTCCGCCAAGGTTGCTCCCTATCAGCGCAAGCTGGTGCAGATTGGTGATCGTGATGACACCGGTCGCATCGGCAGTTGCCGCCTCAGAGCGCAGGATCGGCCGCATGTCGCCGACTTGATACCAGATGTTGGTAAAATCCCAGCCAGCATAGTTCGTGGCGTTGTTGGCCGAGTCTCGCAAATATTCGGTCGGTAGGCCGATTGCAGAAAACGTGCCCGAAAAGGACTGGCCGTAACCACTGGATCGGCCGGTTGTGGAGACATCCCAGAAGCTGTTGGTGATCGTGCTAAAGTAATTTCGGCCTACCAGGCCGCCGACGGCGACACCGCCGCTAACCGCGCCGGAGGCGTAGGCATTGTCTACAGAGCTTCCGGAATCATTATAGCCCACCAGTCCGCCAACATATGTATTGCCGGATACGGAGCCAGTGGCATAGGCAAATTTGATTGTGCTGTCATTGAAGCCGGCCAGACCACCAGCATAAGTATTCGAGCCGTGGATTGCACCGGTAGCGTAACTATTGCTGATCGATCCATGGTTATGACCGACCAATCCGCCAACATCCTGGCTGCCGGAGGTGGCAGCGGTGGCGTAGCTGTTGCTGACCGAACCGGAATTCCAGCCGGTCAGCCCTCCGACATATTGCATGCCGTTGACCGTACCGGTCATGTAAGCGTTACTGATCGTGCCGGTATTGTTTCCGACCAGTCCGCCCGTATAGGAGTAGCCATTGATAAACTCGCCAGTCAGTCCGATGTTTTCGATGGTCCCCGCCGCGTTGCCGAACAGTCCGAGAAAACTGGCCGCTCGGTTGACCGTCAGGCCGGCAATCGTGTGACCCTGGCCGTCGAAGCTGCCGGTAAAGGCAGCACCGTAGCCGCCGACGGGCACCCAGCCGCCGCTCGACCAGATATCGGCGGCATTTGTGCCAACCGCGGCGCTCGCGTCGATATCGACCGCGAGTTTGTAGGTGCCGGCGAGGTTCGCGCCCATCAGCGCAAGCTGGTGCAGGTTAGAGATGGTGACGACGCCGTTTGCGTCGGCTGCCGCCGCTTCCGAACGCAGAATCGGGCGCAGGTCTCCGGACTGGTACCAGTCGGTGGTGAAATCCCAACCCGAATAGTTCGACGCGTTGCGCGCCTGCGCCGAGTTCAAGCCGCTGATGCCGGAGGTGGAACCACTACCAACACCTGAAGACTGCAGGGTCGTGCTCATATCGAAGTAAGACGCCACGACCGTGCCGCTGTTCCCACCGACAAGGCCACCGACATTGCCCATCCCTGAGACCGCGCCGGATGCATAAACCTGGTTCATCGTACCGAAGTTCGTGCCGAGCAGGCCGCCAACATTCGAGGCTCCCGAGACCGAGGCAGTAGCGTAGGATAGGTTGATCGCACCTGTATTGTAACCAACGAGGCCGCCGGTATGAGTCGCCCCCGAAACGCTGCCACTGATATAGGACTGGGCGATCCCGCCGGCGTTCGAGCCCGCGAGCCCGCCAGTCATCGATCGGCCCGAAACACTGGCGTTGACCAGGCCAAGACCAGAGACCCCACCGCCCTGGCCGATAATGCCGAACAGGCCAACGGTGTTGGTATTCGGCCTGTTTATGGTCAGCCCGGTGATCGTATGGCTCGCGCCGTCGAGACGACCTGTAAAGGTGATGTTGTCATCGCCGATGGGATTGAACCCCGCACCATTATTCCAGATCGCGGTGCCGGAGGCGTCGATGTCACCTGCAAGCTTCCATTTGGCCGAGAGATAGTCGCTGGACGAGCCGATGCCCTGCAAGCCGTAGACATCCGCGACCGTGTAGGGCGTGGCGCTGGTGCCGTCACCGCCGGTGACACGCAGGAAGGACGTACCGTCGGTGATGCGGAAGTCCTTGGCCGAGAAGGCGGGCAGTGTAGCGCTGTTCTGCACCCAGTTGCCCGCAGCCAGCACGAAGGCGCCGACATTGACCGCCGCCGGCGCAGAAATCGTACCGCCAGAAGATACGATGAGGCCGCCATTTGTCGTGATCGCGCTGTTGATGTTGATGTCCGATGCCGCCGCGAGCGTCAGCGTGGTGAGCGCGCTCCAGTTGATCGGCGCTGCGACGCTGATGGTGCCGGCCTGCGGATTGGTGGCATCCGACGACGATCCGGTCGTGACTGTGACGTTGGCGGTCGCGAGTGCATTGGTGAGCGTGTTGACGTTGATGATGCTGTCATTGCCGGTGGCATTAAAGCTGCCATCCGTGTTGCTGCTTGTGCCGGTCGAGATCGTCACATTGTAGGGGTCGAGCAGCAGATTGCCGAAGGAGCCATGCGCTGCCATCAGATCGGTAAGACCGGTATAGGAAAGCCTCGCCTTGCCCGATACCTCCACCTCGCCGCCATTGCCTGAGATTGCGCCGCCCTTGGCAGTGATCGTACCGGCAAAGTTCGTCAGATCGTCCGACCATAAGACGACATTGCCGCCACCGCCCGTGGTGACCGCATTGGCATTGATGACGGTATGGGCGTCGACATCAAGCGTCTCGGCATGCTGCAGCAGGCCCTTCCCCTGACGGTTGCCGCCGATATTGACCGTGCCGCCGCCGGTCTTGCCGGACGCGTTGACCTTGGCGGAGGCAAGCTTGATCGACCGGCCCGTCACGGTGACCTTGCCGCCCTTACCGGCGGCATTGCTGGCATCGAGCGTGCCCGAAACCGCCACTTCGCCTTCGCCGCCGGTGAGCGTGATATCGCCGCTCTTGCCGGAAACGCCGTTGGCCTCGATCGTGCCCGACATGTTGACCGCCTGCCGCGCCATGTCCTTGGCCGCTGCGGCGGTGAGCTGCACCGTGCCGCCCCTGGCTGCGATCTTGCCGCTGTTGTCGACCAACGCCCCACTGCCGTCCGCCTTGGTCGGTACCGCCACCTGGAGGAAGCCGTCGCCCGACAGATCAAGCGTTGCTTGTTCGCCGGATCCGAGGGCCGCCTTGCCCATTGGCACGGTGATGACGCCGGAATTGGCGACCGTGCCGCCGATCAGCGCCATGTAGCCGCCGCGGTTGATGGTGATTGCACCGGCATTCGTCAGCGGGGCAGAGACGCCATTGCCGGCAAACGTCCGCTTGCCACCCATGAAGTCGTCATCGGAGATGCCGAGCGTCGAAGCGACGAAGGCGCCTGCCTTGACCGTGCCTGAACTGGTGATCGCAATGCCGTTCGGATTGACCAGATAGACCTGGCCATTGGCATTGATCTGACCTGATATGGTCGAGCTTGTCTCTCCCGTCACACGATTGAGAATGGCGGCGTTGGCATCGGGCTGGACGAAGGTGACGCGATTGGCCTTGCCGACATTGAAGCTCTGCCAGTTGACGACGGCGCTGCCGCTCGTCTGGTTGATGGTCAAGGCGCCGGCCGATGGCGTCCCGATCGTGGCACGACCGGCTGCCACCTGCCCGCCTGAGGGCAGCGACTGGGCCGGCGCCACCGTCGCGTGGGCAAGCGCCGTCGACGCCAGTAGCGCGACGAGCCGGACCTTGCGCGTCCTGGTTCTATGCGAAAGCACTCCATTGCTGAACGTCCGGCGGTTCGTCTGTGGGGTCATCGCTGCTATCCTAAAACTGAAACGCCGCCGAGACGGTGAAGCGGTTGTCGTTGGAGCCATCGCCGAAGTGCTCGACACGGCCATATTCAAGATTGACGTTGGTGCTGTTGAAGCTTGCCTGCTCGGCCGCTGCCAGCCGCAGGCCGAGGCCATAGGCCGCGCCGCGCGAGAAGCCACTTTCCAGCGCCGTCGGCTGGTAGAGCTTGACGCCGCCATAGGCGCCGAACAGGTAAGGCGAAACCACCACGCCGCCGGTCGTGGTCTTTCCATCCGGCAGACTGGTTCCCTGTTGCGCCGGGAATTCCGGCCAGCCGAACGGCAAGGTGAAGCTGGTAACGAAGGGGAACTGCGCCTCGGCGCGCAGCACGAAGCCGGAATCGCCCTGCATCGAGCCGGTCGGGAAGCTCGACAGGCCCGATGAGGAGACGAGGCCGATCTGCTCGGAATTGAGCAGCGGCTGGCCGAAGGAGGTCTGCGCCTTCGCGCGGAGATCGAAAACCAGATGCTCTACGATCGGCTGGCGATAGCCGAGATTGACCTCGACCTTCTGGAAATCGGCATCCGCGCCTTGGCGTGACAAGGGTGTGCCGCTGCCATTGGCATCGGCCGCGCTGCGTGCCCCAAGCCCATTGATGCCGAAAGACCCAGTCAGGCCGGCGCTGACGAGCGCGTCGCCGGACACATACCAGGAAAGATCCGCGCCCGCGCGCAGGATGCGCAGCTGATCCTTCGACAGTGCGGCACCGCCGCCATTAAGAAGCTGTAGTTCTTCGTCCTGCGCATCAAAGCCGCCATTGAGGTTGAGCGTGAACTCGCGCGAGCGGATCAGCGGATAGGCAAGCCGTGCCGAATAGCGGGTGAAGTCCGACATGAACTGCAGCCCGGATGCGCTCGCCTCCGGCGTCGTGCGCGAGGCGGTGGCTTCAAGGTTCAGCGTCAGCCCGTCGATGCCGATCGGCAGGGTTACACCGCCGGCCAAGGACCGGTTGCGCGGCGCGCCGGTGAAATAGCCTTCGTCAACGCCGAAACGCGGCGCGCCCGAGGCTCTCAGATAGAAGAGTTCACCGAAGCCGAATACGGAATTGAAGTCCAGACCTACGCCGGTGTTGTATTTGCCGAGCGCGTCGGTGGAATTGTTGTCGCCCGAGATGAAGCCCGTGACCGGCTTGTAGCGCGCCTCGATCGTCAGGACGCTGCCGCCGGGCTTCGTGCCGCGCGACAGCGTCGAACGCAGCACCGTGCCCGGCAGATCGCCCGCCAAAAGCAGCCGACGCTCGATCTCATCGTTGGACATCCCCTTCTCGCCCACCAGCGGCGAGAGCATCTCGGCAATGCGTTCGCGGATATTGTCGGGAAGATGCGAGGTGTCGATGCTTTCGACGAAGCCGTCTATGACAACGATGCGCAAGGTCGCGCCATCGACCAGGCGCTGCGCCGGCAGCACCACACGCACCAGGCCGTATCCCTTGGCGCCATAGGCCCGCTCGAGCTGACCCACCGCCTCGAAGAGGGCGGCCGCCGTCACGGGACCGCCGGTCAGGCTCTTCGTCACGCGCACCTCGTCCTCGGCAAAGTCAGGAAACCCACCTTCCACCTTGACGGCCTTCAGGCGGACGGTGAGCTTCTCCGCCCCCTTGGGCGCGACCGGGCCGGACGCTTCGGGAATGACGATGCCGCTGTTCTGCTTCTGCAACTGCGGCTCGAAGCTCTGCGGCGTCACCTGCGAGGCGGTCTGCGCAAAGGCAAGGCATGCCGGCGCCATCACTGCAACGCTCGCGGCCAGTCCCAAGGATCGGAAAAAACGGTATCCGAAAGTCAAAATGAACCTCAATCTCAGCATACGCAGTCGTGTTCGAAGCAATTCCGCAAGGAATGGTCGAAAATTGCCGACACGACCCCTCCCCGCAGCAGGACTAATAAAGTTGGCTACAGAGGTCAGCATCCATTTTTGACTTGGGAGATCTTGAGGAGTCTCCGCAGGCGAATGTCGGCAAACGCCAAGGAAGACAGACCGTCTTATTCGCAATTGCAGGCTCCCTGAGAAACAGCCGCCCCACCGCTTAAAGCGTTGGTGAGCGCGCCATCGAGGATGATCAGCTTTTGCGCCTGGAACTGCGCATATTCCTCGTAGAAGCCGCGCGAAATCCACATCGGCGAATGTCCCGGCCGCCCAGCCCAGCCAAGTCCTCCAATCGCTTGAGCTTCCGAGATCTTGCGGCTGGTATGCGCACTCGAAAGACCCGTCGCTCGCGCCAGATATGCAATGGAGCTGACGTCCGTGAGATATCGCTCCGGCTGCGGAAAGCTTTGCCAATCGACACCTGCGATCAGCCGATCCATCACCCAGCCACCCGAATCGATCCAGCTGAAGATCCTGTAGAGCGGTCCCGGCGTGCGCACTTCGGGAGTGAAGAACAGAGCATTCGCCACGACCGGCTGGATCAACGGAAGCAAGCTCTCCCATTGCGTGGAGAATTGCACATATCTTTGTCCGTCATCGAGCAGATCGAGCGCCTGGAAATGCAGATTGTACCAGAGCGCCAGGAGAGACAGGGATTCAAGCGATGGTTTTGCCCATCCACGATGGCCAGCGACCTGAGTGTCGATCGCCTGAATGACGCCATACTTCATCGATTCATCGAAGAAGGTATAGGCTGTATTGCGGCTCGCAAGACCAAGGAAGGTTGCCAGAAGGCCGAGGCTTCTACGGCTGAGACCCGGCTCTACATCGCCGATGGGCCGAAAAAAGTGAGCGACTGCGGCATGGCTCAGGAGCCAACGCTGCTGTGTTGCAAACAGCGCTGCGGCACGCGGCGATTGCTTGTGAGCCTCGAACATCGCCGAAGCCAGGAAAAAGACGGCAGATGGGAAGGCAGCGCGTGAAATCATGTCGCTCACGCCGCCCCGCAACCGATCGTTTGCTTCCTCGCCTTCAACAGATGGAAATGCATCCGGAAATTCTATCATCTGTCCCAAGAATGCGATCTCCGGCTAGCGAATCCGCCAACGGAACCATCCAAAGTCCTCGTCAGATCGTTCCGGTCCACTTGCTGACTAGGAGCGCTGCCTCGACCCGCAATTCTTTGGCGAAGTCTAAAAACTTCTCACATTTTCAAAATATGAGAAGTAAATGCCGGATCGCCGGTCACTTGTCAATGAGAATGTTTCTCATATTGTTGTAATCTGAGAAATCGACCGGTATCGAATGGTACTCGCGTCAGAAGGTGGGAGATTTAATGTACGCTTCATGTCATCGCCAAAACCATTGGTTTGCCAAAAGGACCTGAGCGGATGCCCTCACCCAGACCGATTAACCCGCCCTATACCTTGGGCGTTCTGACCATCGCCTCCACCTTGTCTTATCTCGACCGGCAAATACTTGGTCTCCTGGCGGAGCCGCTGAGACAGGACCTTCATTTGACGGATCTGCAGATCGGCCTGTTGCAGGGTTTCACCTTCGCCATTGTTCTGGCAACCGCCGGATTGCCGCTGGGCCGCTTAGTTGATACCGGAAACCGTGTGTGGATCGCCGCCGTGGGAATCGCGCTCTGGAGCATCATGACAGCCGCTTGCGGCTTCGCAGACAGTTTCGGAGCTCTTTTGCTGTGCCGGACAGGTGTCGCATTGGGAGAAGCGGCCCTCACACCCGCCGCCTATTCCCTGATCAGCGATTTGTTCGCCACCCGGCGACGCGGACTTGCAATAAGCATTTACAGCACAGGCGCATTCATCGGAGCTGGTCTATCGCTTGTTTTGGCAGCGACGGTTCTTCATGAATTGTCGAGCGCAGGGAACATCTTCGTTCTGCTGGGCATGCAGCACATATGGCAGATGGTATTCGTCTTCATCGGACTGCCTGGCATCGCTGTCGCCCTTTGGGCTGCAAGCCTCAAGGAACCCCGTAAGCATTCCGGAACTGTTCCAGGCCCTGTACCTGGCATAGTCGAGATCCGTGCCTATTTTTCGAATAACCGGGTAGAACTCGCGAGCCTTTATTTCTGCCTGGCCTTCGCGGCGACCCAAGCCTATAGCTACAGCGCATGGATCCCCACCGTGTTGATCCGCACCTTTCATATGCCGCCAGTCGCCATCGGCTTTAGCCTCGGACCACTCTTTATTGCCTCCAGTGTATCGGGGCTGATCCTTGGTGCAGTACTCGGCGATAGCCTGGTTCGACGTGGTATTGCAGCCGCTCGCCGCATCCTCATGTGCGGCGCTGCGCTGGTTGCATCGCTATTCACCGCGGTAGTACCTTTTGCTTCGACGCTCAACGCCGCGCTTGCCTTGATATCTACCGCAACATTTTTTTCCACCATCATTGTTGCGAACGGTCCTCCAGCGCTTCAGGACATCACGCCGTCCCGCATGCGTGGCATCTCAAGCGCAGTCGGCGTTCTGATCGTGACACTCGTCGGCATGGGTGTCGGTCCCACAGTGGTCGGGTTTGTAAGCCAGAACATCATCGGCGATCCAAACAAGATTGGCGTCGCACTCAGCATCGTATCGACTGCCGCTCTCGTCGTCTCGTCGGCTTTGGCGTTGGTGGCCATCTTCCACTACAAACTCGAACCGGACAACACAGCGGCGCGCGCGATATGAAAATCGGGTCTATCGGGACAAAGCCACGTTTGAAGATCAGGATTGTCAGGCTGCTCTCCCGGTTCGCCACGAGAACTTTGCACGACTACAGCAATCCTCAGAGGAACCGCGTACCGAATGCACGCCATTTTTGCTCGATGTTCACGCCGCATCTTATAGATTGACCCGAGAGAATCGTTGAAAGCGCGTTGCATGTCGGCCTACGAAGTCCTGGTTTCCAATATTACCCAAAGTTTTCTCGATCATGGCTATGAAGCCATGACAATGAGCAAACTGGCAAAATATTGCAATATTACGCGCCGAGGCCTCTATCATCACTTCAGCAGCAAGGAAGAAGCCTTCCAGGCAATGGTTCGCCAAAACAATCAACGCACCCGACTGGGCAGTCTTAGCGAAGGCACCAGGCTGCTTTCGGCGGGCGCCGATGTCCTTGATATCGTCACGGCGGTGCTCGATGTTCGATATGGTGATACGAGAAGGAAATTGGTGCTTTCACCCTTCGCGCTTGAAGTCAACGACTACGCATTTCGCCTCTGCCGTCCGGAGATGGTCGAAGCGGCAACAGTTTTCCAGGCCAATTTCGCTGCATTACTCCAACAAATAATCGCCAATGGCCAATTGACGCTTCGACCCACAATATCGATCGAAACCTTGGTGCAGCTGCTTTGCGACGGTGCTCGTGGAACCAATCAAAGTTTTTTCGCACCTTCGTCAGAGGAAATCACGGCACGCTACCGGCAGATGAGCCAAGCAATCCTGTTCGGTTGTGCCGAGCCGGCCGGGCTGTAACGGACTCACGGAAATTCGTAGGGAACATGTTCCGAGCATCTTTGCTCTTGAAGGGAATCGAAGCGCTGTTTTCGTGTCACATCACATATTATCAATGACTTAGGCCATCCGATCCGGCGTCGATGCGAGTTATGGAATTACGAAGATTTTCGTCCTGAGGTGAATGAGCCACCTATGGTGGATTTTGTCGTGGCAACCCATCGCATATGGAGTTTACACGGCCTCTGTCGTCACTTACGGGAATGCCAGCCATCTGGATTAAGGGGAACCGGTGATGTTGATCACCCAAAGCGACTACAATCGGATTTACCGGGTCATCAACAGCCTGCTTGTCAACGAAAACGCCAATCCCGCTACGGCTTCGATGTATTTCAGCACCTTCGGAGCCTTCATCCTCGAACAGCACTTCAAGATCAAGGCAAAGGCAAAAAGCGGGCTGGCGGCGTACAACCTCGACGGAAAGTACATCCTGTTCGCAGACCAGCGCGACGACGGTTATGTCTCGGGCGCTGGTGAGAATTTCCATTGCTGGGTGGTGGCTGACGATTGGGCGATCGATTTCATGACCCCTACGTTCTCACAAAGCACCTCGGGTTTGGTGATACCGCCAAAGATGTTTCAGCGGCCACTCTCGTCGATGCGCCCGTCCATCAATGATTTGAGCCAGTCCGGCGATTTCTTCTATCGTTCCGAACCTGATGCAACGAGCCGACGTTTCGCGGACTGGCAAAAGAATCCGATGATTGGAGACCTGGCCAGCCTCGCCGCGAACTGGTTTCGGAAATCTCCGAGGAAGATGCAGGCATCGATCACGGTGCGGCATCAGGATGGCAAATCCAGCGCCGTACCGCTCATCGGCAACTCCCTCGTTGGTGCCTGGTAGTCGTTACAGGAGCACATCCCCACACGATTACAATATCCTCGCGCTCGCCTTGAATTTTCTTGCGCACGGTGGCTGCATGATGCGGTGCCCTCGCCCATATATTACGGCAACAAAGGGTTGTTTCTGGAGGACACGGATCATGCGCTTGAATCAAGTGACGGTAACGATGCCTGACCTCGATGCAGGCTGGAACTTCTATTGTACCCTTGGCCTCAAGCCCGTCGTCGACGCCCGTCCTCACTATGCCCGCCTCTTATGCCCTGACGGCGATAGCACGTTTTCGCTGCACCAAGGCGAAAGCAACGGTGGCGGGACAACGGTGTATTTTGAATGTGACGATTTGGACGAAACGGTTAGCCAACTGGAGAAGAAGGGACTTTATTTCACCAGCCCGCCGGAAGATAAAAGTTGGCTGTGGCGGGAAGCCGAACTGTTTGATCCTGGTGGCAATCGCGTCCTGTTGTATTTTGCTGGGCAAAATCGCATCAACCCGCCATGGCGTGTCAGATAGCTTGTTTCGAGAAGATCAACCTGCTCTACCGTTCAACGGAAGACGGCATTTTTGATGAAGTGGCGAATTTTGGCGAAGATCAAACAGGCTGCATAACGTCAACCGATTGATGGCGATTCCAGGCATTCGAATATGGTCATGAAACACCAACGCCAGTCTGCCTGGCAGCTCCTATTACTGCCCCTGCGGCTCATCATAGCCGTGCTCGTCATCATCAGCGAGATCGCCCGGCCCGTTTATCGGCCGCTTGTGCACTGGTTTGCTTCGCTTTCCATCGTGAAGCACTTCGGCGAGTATGTCGGATCCTTGCCACGAAGCGCCATTCTCGTTCTCTTTGTCGTTCCGCTGGCGATTGCCGAACCCCTGAAGATTTATGCATTGGTCGTGATCGCTCGGGGCCACGTGATCTCCGGGCTTGTCATAATCGCACTGGCCTACCTAATGAGCTTTCTCCTGGTTGAGCGCCTGTTCCACGCGGGTCGTGAAAAGCTGCTAACCTACGCGTGGCTCAAATGGATTATGGATCGCGTTGAGATCGTTCGAAAGTGGATGGCCGAGGTGAAGGAAAGCATCCTGGCCTCGGTACGCACCTGGCTTCGGTACCCCAGAAACTGATAAGCCAAAGGTGACGGAGCCGTACCCGGAGAGCCCCGATGCAGGCCTACCAGGCAACACCTTTGGGAGCGGCGAAGGGCGAGCTTCATAAATCGGCAGACCGGCTCGCGAAGAGCAATTTCAGCACAGAGCGGTGATTGCCGTTTGGATGCGATGCAACTATATTTTTCAAGGGCACACGAACAACAAAGGAGGTTGCCTATGACATCGCGGGACGCCTGATCCAGCAATACCAAGACTTCTGCCTTTCCAAAGGCATTGACTTCACACGCATAGATTCCGTACGGCCGCACGATAATACCACGCTCTTCTGCAGCGCTGGGATGCAGCAGTACAAGCCCCTCTTCTCCGATCCATCCTACATTGGAACCCTTGCGAACTCTCAGGCCTGCCTGAGAATGGGCGATCTAGACGAGATCGGGGACGGAACGCATTTCCTCCACTTCACGATGCTCGGGCTTTTCTCGTTTCGAGAAATGACCGTCGGCGACGCCATCGACTTCTGGATCGAGTTTCTTGGAACACTCGGCCTGGTGCCGGATCACGTCACGATCCATCCGGACCGATTGGAGGATTGGACGCCGTTATATCGTGGCCGCATTCCCATCGTTCCGGATGAGGAATGCACCTGGAGCGACGGCAACGTCAGCGGCTACTGCACAGAATTCTACAAGGATGGCATCGAGATCGGAAACATCGTCAATCCGCTCGGAACCTGCATCGACGTTGGTTTCGGTGCCGAGCGCCTCGACATGATCTTGAACGGAACGCCTCCGGATGATGCGCTAGCCACATTGCGCGATACGGTCATGCGGATCGTGGAAAGCGGCTATCGGCCAGGAAACAAGGAGCAAGGATACGTCCTGCGAAAGCTCCTCCGCCGTATCCATGTGATGGGCGGAACGCTGGACCATCCCTATTTCGAGCAAGAGGTCGGGCGTCAGCAGCGACTGCGTTCGAGGTATCGCCGCCTTCGCGAGAAACATCCTGACATGAGCCCGGAATGGTGGTTCGACACGCACGGCATCGACGTCGCTGAGATGCACGAGCGCGGCGACGAATAGCAAGGCACATCGCCTCCTGATAACAAGCGCGGGAGGCGATGCGAACAACAATGCGCCGGGCTTCCTCCTCTCCTGGCGCATTTCCTCACCTCGGAACCGACTGATGGCCGGACTAGGGAAGACAACTCCAACTTGATTTCGACCGAAGGTAGGCCGACTTTGAGGCGAGGACCTTGACTGCGATTCTGGGATTTCCGTGACCGTCACAACAGATTTTATTGCTGATCTCGTGCGAGCAGCAAATGGGGTGGAGAAACTGTCTGCCCATCAGGTCAGCGATCTGCTTGATAGATCTGTCGATACAATCCGACAACTACGCCAGGAACTCGGGATCGTCCCAGTGCCAGGCAAGGATGCGCTGATTTTCATTCGTACTGTTTCGGCGGGAGCTGCCAGGATGTCGCAGGCGGAATGGCACCACGGGCTGCTGCATGCGGCGGAGATGATACGTGACCTGCACATCGTGCGTGATACCGGCACTGAGTTTCGAATTACAGAAGTCGAGCCATGAAGGCTCGGGAATGAGCCCTTTATCATCTCGATCAACGATCACGTTGACCACCCTCTCATAGTCCCGAGATGTCAGATGTTTGAGATCCGCGAAATAACGAAATCGGACACTTCGGATTTAATCCATTTATGGCGAGAGACGTGGACGGCTACTTATGGTCCAAGCCTTGGTGACGATGTCCTGGCTAAAATGTTGGCCGATCTCGACGAAAATGGGACCGCTAGCATGCTCCCCGAAAACGGAGAGCGCGGATATTGTGTGACGTCTGACCGTCGTCTTTTAGGCAGCGCTATCGTCTTGGAACGGGGGAGCACGGCATATCTCTGGGGTCTATATGTCCTGCCGGACCGCCAGCGCGGCGGACTGGGCTCCGCTTTGCTTGCAAAGGTCGTCAGTGAGCTTAAAGGAGCCCAAAGCCTTGAAATACGGGTTCTTCAGACGAGCGAAGTGGCGCAGACCTTTTACCGAAAGCGCGGCTTCACAGAAGTCGGTCGAGAGGATTCTAAACTGCTTGGCGACATAAAAACTGAATTGATCGTCATGACAGTCGACGTTGCTAGTTTGAGGTGCGATCCCCCCAAACGCTGACATTCGTGCGTCATAGGAGCGTAATTAAACTATCGCTTAGACAGTTTGCCGGACGATCTTTCGAATTGAGGTTCCCTTCTTCGACAGCTCCCGGATCGCCTCATTCATCACCTGACGGCGCAGATATCCCTCGTACTGGGGCTTCTCTGCGTACGTTAGAAGCTTCGGATCAACGACGTTGCTGCCGACCGTTTGCCTAATCTGACGCATCGATTTGCCGACGGCATCGAGAAAAGCCCGGCTGGAATTTTCCATCAGGTGCCAACGGTCGGCGACCTGCTCAGCGTGCGGCAAAGCCTTCACGATGGCCTCGCCATAACCACCGCGCCGATCGCGGGCGACGATCGATATCGACTAGTGCCCGGCGAGCCATGCCCAAGACGTGCCCAGCGCACGATCCGGTAACAGGGTGACGGGTTTACGGCGCTGCAGAACCGCAAACGATTGTTCCGCAGATCTGGCCGCGCCTGAAGGCGAAATCATCAATGTCGACGACAGTTAGCTCATCTTTCTGATTCTCAATCCGTCGACGGACCACCCGCAGCAGTGTGTCGTTACTCACCGGCATCATCAGACGATTGGCAAAAGCTGCGGCAGGTCTGCCGCCGAACGCCAAACCAAGCTGATGAACGATCGTTTCGAGCCGCTGAGGGCGGCGGCCATAGCGAGCTAACACGCCCTTGTCGAACTGTTCGCAAAAGATGCGCCGGCCGCACGGAACTGCATCGCACCAAAACCGACGCGCCACGATCGTCAACTCCACTCGGCGGCCACAGAGGGGCAGGTCAGCGGGCCGTACATATCGACTTTGAACCCTCCGGCTGGACCGTCCGCAGTCCGGGCACGCTCCTGAGGGATGGCGTGATCGCAGCCGTTTTGAACGCTATCTGCGATAACCTTTACGGAATCTACCGCAAAGCCCGACGGCGCGAGGCTGGCATGCGGAAATCGATGCTGCATATGCTGATCCTCTAGTGAATCAGCACGAGCCTCGGCTGTGACAGCAGCAAATATGAGTCAGAGCCAATTCTCAATGGAAATATGGGGATGCGGATAAAAAGTTGGACTAATTTATACAGTTAGGCCAAGGCTTTCTCGATATTCGACTGGACTGCGTGAGCCCAGTGATAATTTGATGCGCTTTTCATTGTACCATCGGATGTAGGCATCAACCTCGCGGACAAACTGCTCGATTGTGATGCTCTTCCAGTCTCGAGGGTAGAAGAGTTCCGTTTTCAATCGGCCGAAGAAGCCTTCGCACGCTGCATTATCCTGTGAACAGCCCTTGCGGGACATTGAACGAACCAGCTTCGCATCGCTGATCCGAGTGAGCCAGCCGGGCCAGCGATAATGCGCTCCACGATCCGAATGGACGATTGTTCCGCCTTCGGCATCGGTAACTGTGTCAATAGCGGCGTCCAGCATCGTGTTGACTAGCCCAGCATCAGGTTGCGTTCCAATCGACCAACTGATCACCATGCCATCGAAGCAATCTATGATAGGCGAGAGATACACTTTACCGGCTGGGATCTGGAATTCGGTGATGTCCGTGAGCCATTTCTCGTTCGGTGTTTTTGCATGGAAGTCGCGGTTGATCAGGTTCTCAGGTGCAGGACTGATTTCTCCCAAGTACGAGCCAAAACGCCGTCGCCGTGGTCTGGCGGCGACCAGGCACTCCTGTTTCATCAATCGCTGCACAACCTTTTCCGAGATTGTCACACTCTGCCTGGCCAGAGACGCCTGCAGTCTACGATAGCCGTAGCAGCGATGGTTGCTCTCGAAGATTTCCGCCAGGCTGCGACGGATGGTGACGTACTTGTCTTCCAGGTTCGCTCGGGCGCGATGGTAGAAGTAGGAGCTTCGCGCAATTCCCAACTGCACAAGCAGTTCTGGCAATCGATAGATATCTTTGAGGGCGTCAACCAGCTGTGTCTTCTCCCGATTACTCAGGAGTTGCAGATCGACGCCCAGGCCTTTTTTTAGGAGTTCATTGGCCTTCTTCAGCAGATCATGCTCGAGCTGCAATTGGCGGACATCGCGTTGGAGGGCCTCAAGCTGTCGCTCGAGTTCCTCGCGCTCACGTGCCGGTGCAGAGGTTTTGCGGCGTTTCATCGATGAGGCAGCCTCATGACCGAGTAGCTGATTTCTCCAGTTGTACAACGTCGGTCTGCATACGCCTAGCCGGTCGGCTACTTGTTGGCCACTTTCCTCTCCACTGCAAAGCCCGATGACACCAACCTGCTTCAAGGCCTCGGGATAGGCCGGACGCCAGGATCGACCAGTCATCGAAGTCCTCGCCTCCGGAAACGCCTCTCGAACCCATGCCGTCAGAGTCCCCCGACCTGGATAGCCCAACGCTCTCATCGTTGAAGAGATACAGCGATCGTGAGTGCGGTAGTGGTCAAGCGCCGCCTGCTTCTCGGCCTCAGAAAATTTCGGCGCTCGAGCCACGCTGCGAACCCGCACGTCGAGATGCTGCTCGTACTCGCGGTACCAGCTCTTCAGGGCGTTCTTGGTCGGATAACCCAACTGCCGGATAGTCGCCTTAACCCGCTTGCCGAGCTTGAGATAAAGCTCCACTGCGCGAAGTCTGTCTGCGTAGGAATACATGAACTACCTCCTGGTGGTCCAAGTTTTCGTCCGCATCCCCTATCAGGCCACGCCGGGTCAGCTCTCAGTGGAAATCAACACTACTACGGTTACGACCCGAGCTACGCTCCTTTGGACGGCCAAATTTACTTAACCGGCTCAGACGCTGCTACTTGATGACCGGCGGGTCGAATGCCTCCTGTTGCGGTGGCAAAGAGTATGTAACCGCCAGTGTGATATTATTCAGTTCTGATGTGCAGCGCGTATTGTCGTCAGCCGTCAAATTCCCGGTGCTCCGAATTTCTCCAATCAGCATGAAGCCAGGCCCAATCGGCGGGCCATCTCCGAAATGAGGGATTTCTCGTCCTTTCATGACGTCCGTAACATCCCAACTCGAAGGGTTGATCTTCTGGACGGGCAAATCGTGCCATCCAACGAGATTGTTTCCAGGCGGATGGTTTAGCCAGTCAATTGTTGGGAACGTCAGCGACAGACATCCGTTCGGCTTCCCCTGTCGATTACCTGACCCGTCAGTCCAACAGGGAAGCGTATCAGCTAGGAAGCCGCCTTGAGTGTAGACTAACGTCATGCATTGAGGCGCCTCCGTCTCCTGATATGAGAGCACGCCCCGAATAAACTGTGCTGTCTGAATATTGAGAAACCGGGATATATCGAAGTTGACGAGAAGGCGCCCGGTCCAGGAAACGCATTGATCGGAATTTGAATTGGGATGACCGTCGCCTTCAACTTGTCCCCAACCGACGACTGCCACGATCTTTCCGCTTGCATCAGTCGCAGTCTGGGCCAGCTGGAAGCCATGGGTACAGTCCGTTCCCCGCCCAATGAACGTACCGATAACAGGAACGTCGCTAAAGCTCCTGGTGCTCCATTGAAGCGTCACGTGGTTTGCCGGAAACGAAAGGGTGTGCTCTCCCGGCTGGAGAAAATCCGGAACATTTGCCAGACTGGGGAGCTGCCTTGTGCCCAGCGCCACAAGAGCCAACTGCATATTCGTCAATGCCTGAAGATCGCTCCTGCGCGTCTGTTCATGGAGAACGACAATCGCGGTATTGCGCATATCGTCAGCGCTCATTCGCTTCAAATCGACATCTGACCGGATCTGAGCCATTCGCAGATAAACGAGGATAGCTCCTGTGCCAGCCAGGTCGGAATCGTTCAGCCCCTGATAAAAGTGGACGTCATTTGCTGTCCGATTTGTCAATTCGACAATGAGGGTGTTGCGTTGGTCCTCAGTAGACATCCTATTCAGATCCGCAAAATTGCGGAATTGTCCAACGAGAAGAACGCCGCCAATGTAGGATCTCTCGGGTCGCATCAGCACTTGCAGGATCTCTGCATTTCTCTTTCCCTGAAGGGACGGACCGCTTAGATGTGATTGTTGATTGGCGATGACGATGAGCGTATTGCGCATATCGTCCGCAGTCATGGACTTCAAATCGGCATCGGTCCGGGCGCCGGTTTGCCGCAAATAAACGAGCGTTGTTCCCACGCCGCCCAAATCGTCGTCATTAAGCCCTTGGTAGAAATGAACGTCATTCTTGGTGCGGCTTGAAAGCTCCACGATGAGAGTATTTCTCTGATCTTCGGCAGACATTTGAAGAAGATCGTGGTTGCTTCGAAACCCACCAATGAGCAGCGCGCCCCGTATCAAAGAATAGCGGGGCTCTGCTTTTGCAGATGAAAGACCTGTTGCCAGGAAAAAAACTAGCAACGCTATTGTAACGCAGCCAATTAAAACCCGCGAACACCAAGATACAGTATGAAAATATCTAGACATTAATGCCTCTCTCACACCAGATGAATTTTAATCGGAGATATTTAGAGAATGCGCCAAGCTTAATTGGCGGTCCCTGACTGAAGCCGTCGCCTATGCCGACCTGTTGGTTCGTCCATTGTTCCCCATAGAAACTTGATCAGCAGATATGCTGATCATTGCCGGCGCCCGTCCGCGCTGCGTATGGTCTGTCCTGAAAACTGCCAATGACGGCTGACGGCTCGTGCGTCCTCGGACGCCCATTTGCCGATCTGACCACGCATTTCCATCGAAAGAAGACCAAAAGATCCGTTGATCCATTCCCGCGCCCCGCCAAACAGAATGGAGTCTGCTGCGGTATTCACACAGGGACGACCCATAGCTCGACCCGTCACCAATACCAGGTCTCCGGTCAATCCATCGCAAACTCGCAATCCTGTCATCGTGTGCCCCCTCAAATTGAAGTAGAAATAACATCATGATCTTCCTGCCGCTGTGCATTGATCAGCATAGTCCTGGTTGGCCATGTCAGGCGTGAGATTTTCTCTCAGCTGGTGCGGCCGCAAGCCTACTGCCTGATGTCATAGGATCAACTTTCGGAAGACCCGACATCCACCATTTGGTGGAGATGCGCTTAGGCGAGGTATCAGCCGCGGGTGGTGGAAAGATTTGCGGCGTCGCGATTTTTTTGTACAGGGCTTTCGGCGAAGCGACGGTAACAAAGCAGCCCATTCCGGCTCTTTGCATTAATCCGTACCATCACGTCTTTGTGGGCGTACCATGTGCCATCAGACCCGTCTTCCGATTCAATCTGCAAATATGCTTTAACTTCCTCAGGCTCCATGCTGCCCAACGGGGTTAAGGAATTGCGATCCACTAAATCTTCCAGGCGCTCGTCGTCAGAAACGTCTCTTTTCCAAACAGGTAGGGGTTTCCTTGATCGGGCACGGGTTCGCCGCGCCGAACTGTGAGGTTTATCTCCTGGAGAACACGAAAATCGCCGTACCACTTGCTGACATTGACAAGTTCAACGGCGATTGACCTACCATCAGCGTTCGACGAAGATGCGGCGTCGTTCTTCACATGAGATGCTATTCGGCTTGTCATTATTTCTCTCAACCTTAGGAAATGAGACATATCCGCGTGTTGGCGGGTGGCTTTGGGATACAGATCGCATGTGAACGAGCTGCTTTGCTCACCGGCAGGCGTGCATCAGTGGCGCCCAGTCTTTGCCAGTCGGCGCTCAACGAGCAGGCTAATGTGGGACATATAGAAACAGAAAAAGAAGTAGATCATACCCGCAAAGAGATAGGCTTCGACGTAATAAGGACGCCAGGTGATTTCGAGAATCGAAGTTCTCGTGGTGTTCAGGAGATCGAAAAGGCCGACGATGATAACAAGCGTGGTGTCCTTGAACACCTCGATGAAGGTATTGACCAAAGGGGGAATGACGATCCTTAGAGCCTGCGGCAGGACGATCAGAGAGGTTGTCTTCCAATAGCCGAGGCCCAACGAGGCCGCGGCTTCGAACTGGCCAGTCGGTACGAGTTGCAGCCCACCGCGAATGACCTCGGCGACATAGGCAGCGGTAAACAGCACGATGGCGATCATCGCTCTTTCAAGGCCGCCAATGACCATTCCAGCCGGGAGAAAGAGCGGAAGCATGATCGACGACATGAACAAGACGGTAATCAGCGGCACGCCGCGTACCGTTTCGATGTAGACGATGCAGATCGTACGGAGCGATCTGACAGGAGAGCGACGCCCCAAGGCCAGCGCTATCCCAAGTGGTAGGGCAGCCAGAACGCCGACGATCGAGAGTGCCAAGGTCAAAGGCAAGCCACCCCATTTGTCGGGTGGGACGAATTCGAGGCCGAATATGCCACCTGACATCAAGGCGAAGAAGAGCACGAGCACGCACGCCCACATGACGAACAAGGCCTTGCCCCAAAGTTCCGAACGCGAACTGAGGAGCGTTGCGACGATAAAGGCTGCGACGCCCACCGCGGGTCGCCACTGTTGTTCGAAGGGATAGGACCCGAACAGGATATAGCGGAACTTCGCGGTAACGACGGACCAGCAAGCACCGTGCCCGTTCAGCGCCGCACATGCGGTAGCATCCGTATCCCAGACAGCGTTAATCACGCCCCACGATATGAAAGACCAGGCGCAACGCGCCAACAACAGAGTGACCACGATCGTGACAGCCAAGTTCAGCGGGCTCGCTTTCATGGCGGACGCCGTCTGCTGCAACCAGCGCACAGGAAGACGTGGGGTCTCTTGGATCTCTTGGACCAAACCAGCTTGGTTGACTGCTTTCATCGCTGCACCAGCGCCATTCGCTTGTTGAAGAGGTTGAGGGCCAGGGAGATTCCAATACTGATGGAAAGGTATGCGCCCATCAGAATGGCTATCCCCTCGATGGCCTGCCCCGTCTGGTTGATAATCGTGTTGATGATCGATGCGAGATCCGGATAGCCGATTGCGACTGCCAGGCTCGAGTTCTTCATCAAGCTGAGATACTGGCTGGTCAATGGGGGAACGATTGCACGAATGGCCAGCGGAAGAACAACGAGGCGCAGAATCGTGAACTCATGCAGGCCGAGCGCCCGTGCGGCCTCGATCTGTCCCTTCTGCACTGACATTATCCCTGCCCGGACGATTTCACCGATCAGGGCGCTGGTATAGAGGGTGAGCCCGATGACAAGCGTCGCCAGTTCCGGCGACAAGGATACACCGCCGGCAATCCGAAAGCCGGTTGGCTTCGGCCAATCGAGCGATAACTCTGCCCCGCTATAGATTTTGCACAGGATCAGCAACACGGCCCATGCCGCGAGGCTGGGGAGAAATACGGGCATCCGGACGCCGGTGCTTTGCTGCCTCCGTTTGCAAACCCATCGCCATATGAGAGCAACCAGGATGCTGGCGGATGTCGCGGCATAAAACCAGCCGAAACCCGCGGAACTGACCACCCAGGGAAGGAAAAGGCCCCTGTTGGTGAAGAGGGCGATGCCAAGGATTGGAGCGGCCTCGCGCGGACCCGGAAACGATATGAGGATCAACGCGTACCAGAACATCAGTTGAAGAAGGAGGGGCGTATTTCTGAACAACTCGACATAGGCTTGAGCAAGTTTGGACAGGAGCCGGTTTCGGCCAAGGCGAAGAACACCGATGCCTGTGCCGAGGACGGTCGACAGAACAATAGTAAGGCAGGAAACGAAAAGCGTGTTGAGGAGGCCAACCACCACCGCCCGCCCATAGCTCGCCTGGGCATCGTAGGCGATAAGTGTCTCGGATATCCCAAATCCAGCCTGCTTTCCCTGCAAAAAAGCAAAGCCCCCGGTAATATGCAGCCGATCCAGGTTGCTCGAGACATTCCTAATCACGAACATCACGGCGAGCGCCAACGCGATATAGATTATGGCATCGTGCAGAAGATAACGGTAGCGCGGCCCTGAATGTGCCGGCTTATGCTCACCTAAATCACCGAGGGTTTGTGGTCTGTCAGCCATTGAAAGATCATCGCCTTGCTTGAACGTAGCCGACACCTGTGCGCATGCCGGCAGATCACGCGCTCGAAGTGGACCTCCGAGCGCGCTTCAATTGGCTCTCAGATAAAAGGTGGTGAGTACATCAGGCCGCCATCGGACCACAGCTTGTTGAGCCCACGCTCCAGTTTCAGAGGCGTGTCCGGACCGACGTTGCGATTGAAGATTTCGCTGTAATTGCCGACCTGCTTGATGACGTTGTAGCCCCATTTGTCGTCAAGATGGAGTGCCTTGCCCATTCCAGGGACGACACCCAGGATGCGCTGGACTTCCGGATCGGAGCTTTTGAGCATTTCGTCAACATTCTGAGACGTTACGCCCTTCTCTTCCGCGGTGAACAGCAGCCACACCGTCCAATCCACGATATCGAGCCATTCGTCGTCGCCGTGGCGCACCACAGGTGCCAAGGGCTCCTTGGAAATCGTCTCAGGGAGAATGACATAATCGGCGGGATTGGAGGCCTTCGACGCGCGAGACGCAGCAAGCGACGACTTGTCGGTCGAATAGGCGTCACAACGGCCACTGAAGAAGGCCTGTTCGATATTGGCCTGGTTGTCGATCACGATCGGATTGAGGGTAATACCCACCTTGCGGGCGTAGTCCTGAATGTTAAGTTCGGCGGTGGAGCCGGGCTCGACACATACACTTGCGCCGTCCAGACCCTTTGCGGATGTCACGCCGAGCGAGGATTTCACGAGGAATCCCTGGCCGTCATAGAATGTCGCCGGCGCGAAGTTGAGCCCGAGATCGGTATCACGAGACAGCGTATGGGTGGAATTTCGCGAGAGAACATCAACTTCGCCGGACTGAATGGCCGGGAAGCGTTGGGATGACGTCAGCGGGACGAAGGTCACTTTCGTCGCGTCTCCCAACACGCCTGCTGCCACTGCGCGGCAAACATCCACGTCAAGACCTGCCCATGCGCCCTTGCCGTCCGGCGCGCCGAAACCGGCAAGGCCCGTCGATACGCCGCAACGGAGTGTTCCTGCACCTTTGGTCTTGTCCAGGGTCGGACCAGCCATTGCCGCCGTGGCGATCACGCAGATGCCCAGGGCTAAAAACAACACTTTCATGAAATTCCCCTTTTAGCTCGTAACGACATCATTCATCGTGTCGCGCTAGACATATCATCCAGTTTTAGATATTTTGGCAAGCATTATTTTTAAGCAAATGACAGGATGCCTAAATGTTGCCCATTGGCTTGGCCGCCGCCCCATCCGAAATCTTGACGCCCAAGCCTCGTGACGCCGTGCTCCTTACTCTCTCCGGCCCGCAGATCCAGCCGCTTCTCAACCCCGGCGATGTGCTTGAAGCCGTAAGAGAAGCCTTCGTCCTGCATAGCCAGAGAAAGGGGCGCATCTTCCCAGTCGTGCGGGAGAGACTTGATACCGGCGGAATTTTCGGCATCAAATCGGGCGACGTGCAAAGCCAGGCGCTCCTTGGTTTCAAAGCAGCCGGTTTCTGGCATTCCAACAGAGCAATCGGCGGAGAACCCCATCAGGCGACGATCATGCTGTTCGACCCCGCATCCGGACGCCCGATATGCATCGTTGACGGCAATGCCATCACGACCGCTCGCACGGGTGCCGCAGGAAGACTGGGCCTCGAACTGCTGGCGCGGCCGGAAAGCACGCATATCTGCGTGTTTGGCACTGGGGTACAAGCACGCGTACAGCTCGATCTCGCTTTGGACCTGCTGCCCCAAACCAGTACTGTCCGCTACATCACCTCGAAAGGCCGTCCTGACCCAGCCTTCGAGGCAGCTTTTGCATCGCGCTGCTCACTCACGCATGAGACCGATCCGGACGAGGCGGTTTCCGAAAGCGACATCGTGATCACGGCGACGCCTGGAAACGGACCTCTTTTTTCGGCGGACGCGGTCAAGTCGGGCACCCATATCAATGCCGTTGGGACAGACACCAAGGGCAAGCGCGAATTGCCGGAAGGTATATTACCCCGCGCAAGGCTCTTTGTTGACGACCGCGAACAAAGTCGGCAGATCGGCGAAGGGCAATGGCTGAAGGAAGCCGGCCATGAGGTCGAAATCGGCAGCATTCTGACTGGTGATGCCGTCTTATCGCGACAGCCTGACGATATTACCATTTTCGACATGACAGGGCTGGCGCTGCAGGACCTCACGGTCGGTCGAATGCTTTACCGTCGTGCGATCGAAGGTGGATACGGCACTCAGATTGCCTGGCCATGGTGATCTCGATGCAGAATCCAGCCTGGCGCTGACCGAAACGACAACCGACACCATGAACACGAAGGCATAATAGGATGAGAATAGGACTTCTGAACTGCGGCGGCACGATCACGGAGAACTATCAACCAGATGGATCAATCAAGCGGCTGCTGGCACGCGATCTCATAGAGCTCGACACCAGCACAGACTGGATCGGCCATGATGTCGATGCGGTCGATAGCTGCGACCTGAATTTCAAGTCCATCTGCCGGGCGCGCGACGTCATGCGGCAAGATCAGAATTGCGACGCCTTCGTGCTCTGTTGTGGTACCGACGCCATGGAGGACGTAGCCTATGCCGCCGCCCTCCTCTTCGATCGCGATCGCCCGGTGGTCCTGACGGGTGCAGCAATTCCCGGAGGGGATGCAAATGCCGATGGGCCGCGGAATCTGAAGGACGCTGCAAGACTTGCGAAAGCCATGCCGCAGGGAGCGGCTCCACTTGTCTGCTTTGCCGGACGAATTTTCGACCCGTCATCCATTGTCAAAGTCTGGCCGCAAGCGATCCAGCCATTTGGACCGGACACGGCGCTTCGTGGTTCGATAGACGCGGACATCGTCACCCTTACAGGTTTCTCCACGGTTGCAGACACATATGCCGACCTTGATGTCGACGATCTCGACGCCCGTGTTGCGATTGTCTCGGAAACCTTCGGAGCAATTGCCGGCTTCCCGGATATTTCCGAACTTGATGGCATCGTGCTGGCGGGAAAGGGTGCTGGCGGGTTCTCGGCACAATCTGAAACGCGTCTGCGTGAAGCAGCGCGCCGTATTCCGGTCGTTTTGTCGACACGCTGCGCCCAGGGTATCCGGGTGAATCCGGCGGTGACGAAATATGCCTATCAGCACGCGCAAAGTCTCGGGATGATCACGACTGGCTATGATGGCTTGAATGCGTCGAAGGCACGCATCCGCTTGATCGCGGAACTGGGTCATTCGGCCCAATAGTCTTCGAGCAAAGACGGCTCTCTTCAGCACGGTAGGATCGGAAGAGCAATTTCCGCGTCGGTCTTGCCGCCGTCGCGGAAACGTTTACTTCGCGTCGGTATAGACCGTCGCGCGGGAGACACCGAGGTGTGCGGCGATAACATCCATCGAGCGCCTGATATTCAGGTGACCAGAATCCCTTAACTCGCGAAGAAGAACGCGACGGTCCTCAGCCTTCAGCGCGCGCGGCGTGGTCGAGAGACGCGCGGCAAACTCGTCGATTTTGCCGCGTATGGCGTTCGGTCCAGCCGGCACCAGAGATTCACGGCTAGGGCCGGCGCCGTCTACCGATCCAAACGCCTGTAGAACCGATTGAAGACTATGAAAAATTGTCAGGTCGATGTTGAGACACAGAGCGGCAACGTAGTGCCCGCTAGCGTCTTTAATACCGATCGATGTGCTTTTTGCCTGACGACCATCTGCAAACTGATTGGCATAATTCGCAATGACCTGCGGATAGTCCGGATCTGCAATACGCGCAAGGCCAAGCTCAGTCGCAGGATCACCGACATTGCGGTCAGACAGATTATTGTGAATGGAATGGATCGCATGCTTGGGATCACGCAGGTCATGCAGGACGACCTCACAGAATGGAGCGAAGGTTTCGGCCAATCCCTCGGCGATCTTGTCGAGTTGACTAAAGAGTGCATCTGCCTCCTTGTTTTTCGCCATACCCTCGCCTGCTAAGGACTGTTTTGTTCTTACCGCTTCGTTCATTCGAAAATTTCCGCAATGACTTGCGCACTTTTTATGCCAGTTCCCGTCAAAATCACCACAGTATTTTCACGTTCACTGATCATTTTGTCTCGAATGAGGTGGTCAAGAGCGGCAGCAGCAGTCGCCGATGTCGGCTCGGCAAGGAGTCCAGCCCTTCCAAGCTTCTTCAATGTTGCGATGATGTCTTGCTCGGAGACCGCAACGGTGGAGCCGCCTGTCTGGCGAAGAGCATCGACAAGCTGCCGCAAACGAAGCGGCTCCCGAATTGCTGTTCCTTCGGCAAGTGTCTTTCTGACCCCCCGTTCGACAGGGTCGTCAACACCAGCCTTGAAGCTTGCATCGATCGGGGAGCAGTTAAAAGGTTGAGCAGCGAACAGACGAGGAAGCTTGTCGATTTGTCCCGCCGCCTTCAATTCCTGGAAGCCGATGTAGCATCCAAGCAGCGTGCTTCCCGCACCGGCCGGCGCGACGATATTGTCCGGAACCGAGAAGTTGAAGTCTTCCCACAGCTCATAGGCAAAGGACTTCGTTCCCTGGAGGAAGAACGGCTGCCAGTTATGGCTGCAGTAAAAAACCTCCTTCGACTGACGGATCGCCATCGCCTGCGATTCCTCACGTGGGCCGTCAACGAGCTCGACTTCCGCGCCATAGGCTCCGACTTGCGCGATTTTTGCAGGTGATGTGTAGGAGGGGGCAAAGATTTTCACGCGCATTCCTCCCGCCGCGCCATAGGCTGCGACAGACGCGCCGCCATTCCCGGAACTGTCTTCGAGAACAGCGTCGACCCCCAATTGCCTCATCGCAGACAGCATCACCGTTGTTCCACGATCTTTGAAGCTTAAGGTCGGGTTGAACCATTCGAGCTTGAAGTAAGGACGAAAATCTTCCCAATGGCCTTGAACAAGTGGCGTGCAGCCTTCGCCCAACGAGATCGGCGCTTCGATCCTAATAGGGAGCGACGCCCGATAGCGCCAAAGAGACCGGATGTCGCGTTCAATCTCATCGCGGGAGATACCAACTTGAGGCGTGATCAGAAGCGGCGTTTGTTCGTCCGAGCACCACCGCGGAATTTCCAATGGATAGGTACGACCCGTGATTGGATCAACATAAGTCGCTTTGGACACGCCGAGCTACCTTTGTGAGAGACACTAAAATATTCGCAACTAGACATTTAATGCGATTTAAGACGATCTGTAAAGTCACTGAAAATGCGGCGAAGCGGGAAGAAACGTCGTTCACATCAGGCCGACGCCTTATCACGAATGGTGCAACCCCGTCCTCTCGCAGCGCTCAAAAGCGTTGAACGAACAAATTTTCGGCATGGGCGGATTATGCCCCGCAATCCGTTGATGTGATGAGATCGAACCGTCGGCCCACAAACCCATCTCCCTAAAGCGCTTGGAATATCTAAAGTCGCCCCGCGCATACGCGCTTATTTTCGGACTGACATATCCGCCTCGATTTCAAAATTGAAGCGATGCGTGCGATGACTTCAGTCTGCTTGCCAAGAACTCGATACATAACCGGACTTTGGCGGCTGCAAGCCGGCTGTGCGGGAAAACGACGTGGATCGGCGCCGCAGCAAGATGAACCTCGGGGAGGACGATCTCCAGCTTGCCGCTTTCGATGTCGTCACAAACGTCCCAGATCGACTTCAGGACAAGTCCTGATCCCGAAAGCGCCCAGCGGTGCGCAAGCTCGCCGTTGTTAGTCGTGAGCCTCCCCATGACATTTACGCTGCGACCGTCGGCGAAGGTCCAGTTATTGTTCGGCGGTTCGCCAAACGCAATGACCTCATGGCGGATCAGGTCTTCGATCCTTTCGGGCCGTCCGCGGCGATCGAGATAGGCGGGCGCGGCGCAGATGACGCGCCTGTTCGGTGCAATCTGCCTGGCGACCAGACTGGAGTCGGCGAGCGCGCCGAAGCGTATCGCAAGATCGTAGCCGCCTTCGACGATGTTGACGAGGCTGTCGTCCGTGTCGAGATGCACGAGTAGGCCAGGATTCATCTCTTGGAATTGGCTGAGCAATGGCGCAATCCGTCTAATGCCGAATGCGAAGGTCGATGTGACCTTCAGTATACCGGTTGCGGTATCCCTACCGCTCGATGCTTCCGTCTCGGCATCGTCGATCTCCGCCAGGATCTGGACGCAGCGGTCATAGAACCGTGCACCTTCGTTGGTCAGCGCCAGAGAACGCGTCGTCCGATTGATCAACCGGACACCCAGTCGCTCCTCCAGCCTGGATAGTTTGCGGCTGATCACGGTCAGCGAGAAGTTCAGCTCGCGTGCAGCACCTGAAAGACTGCCCGCCTGAACTACCCGCACGAAGACTAGCATGTCGAGAAAGTTGTCGCTCATATTCTTGCTAATATAGCAAGAGACCGTCGACAACAATCTCTGTTATCGCAAGAGCGTTGGAGCGCTAACTTATCAACATCGAAACCGAACGCGGAGTGATGGACATGACATCGTTGAATCAGAAGCGCGTCCTCGTCGTCGGCGGCAGCTCCGGCATCGGACTTGCGGCGGCACAGCTGGCGCATGCCGCAGGGGCCGCGGTCACGATCGCATCGAGATCGGCCGACAAGCTCGGTGAGGCTGCAGCGTCGGTCAACCCTCCGATGGCGACCGCCGTCCTGGACACCGGTGACGGGGACGGGATCGAGAGTTTCTTTGCATCTCACGATGCATGGGACCACATCGTCATCTCCGCCGCCCAGACGCCCAGCGGTCCGGTTCGCAAGCTCTCGATTGACGACGCGAAGAAAGCGATGGAAAGCAAGTTCTGGGGTGCTTACCGGATCGCAAGGGCTGCACGGATATCGGAGCGTGGCACGCTGACCTTTATTTCGGGGTTCCTGAGCGAGCGCCCATCGGCTTCGTCCGTTTTGCAAGGAGCGATCAACGCTGCGTTGGAATCGCTCGCGCGTGGTCTGGCGTTGGAACTGTCTCCCATTCGGGTCAATGCTGTGTCGCCGGGCCTGATCGATACGCCGATCTGGGCAAAGATGGATGAGGCGAACCGCACTGCAATGTTCGAGCGCGTTGCGAGCAGTCTGCCCGCCAAGACGGTCGGTCAGCCTTCCGATATCGCCAACGCCGTTCTCTTTTTAATGACGACGCCGTTTGCCACCGGCTCGACGGTCCGTGTCGATGGTGGCGGCGTGATCGGGTGATACCATGCAGCTCGATCATGTGACGCTGAGGACCGCGGATCTGGAAGCAACACGGCAGTTCCTGCAGGACCTGCTTGGCCTGACCATCGGCTTCAGGCCAAACTTCAGCTTTCCGGGGTACTGGCTTTATTGCGGTGACGAACCGATCGTCCATCTCACTCCCGGCGGCGGGCCGACCATGCGTCGGGATGCTGAGATGATCGACCATGTGGGCTTCCGCCTTGAAGGCTACGACGCCTTCCGCCACAAGCTGGACGAGACAGGAATCCCGTACTCCACCATGGATCTTTCTGAACTCGGGGAACGGCGACTGTTTGTCCGCACCCCGGGCGGCATTCTTCTCGAACTCGTCTTCCGAGGCGACGCCGAAACCAACTGACCAACCAAAACAGGATTGAAGACAATGATCAAGAGCGCTGTGACAGGCCGCCTTGCGGCTGCCGCTATTGCAATTTCCCTGTCAACTCCGGCCTTTGCCGCCGCGCCGCTGAAGATCGACGACATCGTCCATTCAGTGAAGCGATCACATGCCGAGGCTTCGGCGGAGACGGCAGCCCGGCATTTCTACACCTTCTGGAACACGGGAGACGAGGCGGATCTCAAGGCCGCGATCTCGCCCTCCTTCACCGACCACACACTACCGGACGGTCGTCCGCAGGGACCTGATGGTCCCGCCTTCGCGTCGAAGACTTTCCGGGCCGCCGTCCCGGATCTGTCCGTCGAAGTCCGCAAGATGGTATTTTCCGGCGACTACGTCACCGTCCACATGGTCTTCCGTGGTCATTTCACCGGGACGTTTGCCTCGACAAAGGGGGCGGGTGAAACAATCGAGTTCATAGCGACCGATCTTTTGAAAGTAACCAACGGCAAGGTGACCGACAATTGGCACATAGAGGACAATCTGACGCTGCTCAAGCAGATGGGCGTCGTGTCGATGAAGTGACGGTTGACCTGGTGCCTTTGGCGGCGTCAGCCCGAGATGCCACACGGCCTGCCGGGTTCGTGCGCACAGAGCGACCCCGTACAGCTCTCGCCGGATGCCTGCCATGTCCGTCATTCCACGAATGATCGCCACCACGTCGAAGACTAATGTTTCAAGATCGTTCTCTGTCTGGAAGTCAGCTTTCTCAAGACGAAGGTCAGCGCCGGATGGATCACGTCGTCCGCCGCCACATCGCAAGCGCTTAAGCGCGATCAACTAGGTTCAGTCCTCATCGGCAACGGGATACGCGTCGTGATCCCGATCGGAAAACCGTGCCTTTTGTCGGCTGGCAAACGACAAGGAGAAGAGAATGCCTATTGCGATTTACGCCCTCACAATCGGAGCCTTCGGGATTGGCGTCACCGAATTCGTGCTCATGGGCCTTTTGACCCAGGTCGGGACCGCCCTCAACGTATCAATCCCGACAGCCGGACTGCTGATCTCCGGCTATGCGATCGGCGTTGCAGTCGGCGCGCCGCTCCTGACCGTCCTTCTATCCGGCTGGTCCCGCAAGAAGGTGCTTTTGGCACTGATGGTCATCTTCACCATTGGCAACCTCGCCTGTGCGCTCGCGCCGAGCTACTGGTTCCTGCTCGTCGCGCGTGTTGTGACGGCGCTGGCTCACGGCACCTTCTTCGGTGTCGGTTCGGTCGTCGCAACCTCGCTGGTCAACCCGGATCGCAAGGCGTCCGCCATCGCTGTCATGTTCACGGGACTGACCGCGGCGAACATCCTTGGCGTGCCGTTCGGCACCTGGCTGGGCCTTGAACTCGGCTGGCGGGCGACTTTCTGGGCTGTCACCGCAATTGGCATCGCCGCCCTGGCAGTGATCGCCCGTTACGTCCCTTCCGACCACGCCACTGCGGCTGCCAGTGACTGGCGCGCCGACCTCCGGGCCATGATGAACCCCTCGGTCATCATCGGCCTTTTGGTTACAGCACTTGGTTTCGCCGGCCTGTTCACAGTCTTCACCTACATTGCACCGCTGCTGACCGAGGTAACGGGGTTCAGTGAGGGAGCAGTCTCTCCGATCCTGCTGGTTTTCGGGGGCGGACTCGTCCTCGGCAACCTCGCAGGCGGCAAGCTTGCAGACCGCTTCCTGCAGCCGACCGTCATCGGCACCCTGGTCGCCCTGATAGCCGTTCTGATCGTCTTCGGCCTCGTCGTTCACAGCAAGATTCTGACCATCGCGATGGTGGCCCTGCTGGGTGCCGCAGCCTTCTCGACGGTCGCGCCCCTTCAGATGTGGGTCATGCAGAAGGCAAAGGGTGCTGGTGAGAGCCTTGCTTCCAGCCTCAACATCGCAGCCTTCAACGTCGGCAACGCGCTCGGCGCATGGCTTGGCGGAACCATGGTTGCGCACGGTCTCGGCTTCACGAGCCTGCCATTTATCGCCGCCGGAATCCCGGTGATCGCGTTGGTCGTGGTTTTGATCGGCAGGACATTGTCCGGCCCTCAGACTGAAAATGCAGCCTACAAGAACTGAAAGGGATCAACCATGACCGAGAACAACATCAAGACGTTCGTACTGGCTGGCGTTGCTATGAAGCGCCTGCTGTCGGGTGAAGAGACGAACGGCCAGTTCTGCCTCTTTGAAAATCGAAGCGATGGCAACACGAAAACGCCAATCCACGTCCACGCGGACGATGACGAAACCATCTACATGATCGACGGGGCGCTGACCGCGATCATTGATCGAAAGGAGCACACACTGACGGCCGGTGACAGCATCTTCATGGCCCGCGGCATTCCCCACCAGCTCATGAATATGACGGGAAGAATGGCACGGTACATTCTGGTCGGTTCGCCCTCGCTGTTCGATGCCTTTGTCGAAGACGCCGGCTACCAGATACCCACTGATGAAAGTGCTGACCTGCCATCCGAAGCAGACGTTTCCCGTCTCAAGGCTACCGCACCGCAATTCGGCATCACGCTACTTTCCGACTGGCCCGCTAAATCGTAGGATTAATCCAGCTAAATGCCCTAAGAAAGGATTGCTAGATTGGCGCAGCAGTCGCTTGCCCATCGTCGAATGGAAACCGGCGGTGTGTTCGGCAAAATGGTTCTCGGCGACTTTCATGAGCGATACCGGAAATATGGTAATGATGTGAACGGATACGAACTGGCGGCCCTTGCATTGTGAGAGCTATGCGTCTGAAATTCCTCCGTGAGAACATCGGTGTTCAGTTCCACAACGCTTTGACCCGGATTTGCGTTTGAGGTTGATCCACGCAGCGGCTGAGAACCCGTTGGCGGACGTACAATATTGACCCTCCAGACAGGGTCGCGACGAAATGCGAAATTAGGTGAAATCTCTGCGCAAATGACCCGTGCGGTGTCGTGATCTCCGGCTAGTCAACGGTGTGTCCGGCTTAAGAGTAGTCTCCAATTCATCACTCTGTCATGCCTCGACACTAGCGTGCCCTGGGGGCTTATTTCCATCAAGGAGGCGTGGATGTATAGATTTATGGTCAGTCTTTTGCTCGGGACGTCGCTGCCCTGCCTGGCGGCTGCAGCTCCGGCGAACGCCAAGCCCTATGAACATGTGTTGTTGATTTCGGTCGACGGTCTGCACGCAGTGGATTTGGCGAATTACATTGCGGCCCATCCGCAAAGCACGATGGCAGCTCTTCAGAAGACCGGCGTGTTTTACCCGAACGCCGTCACCACCAATCCCTCGGATTCGTTCCCAGGTCTGGTCGCGCAAGTGACCGGTGGCACCCCCGCTGTGACGGGTGTCTATTATGATGATTCCTTCGATCGCAGCTATTTTGCCGCAGACTCGAAATGCCAGGGCAATCCGGGTACCGAGGTCAATTTCGCCGAGACCATAGACGTCGACGATACCCGCCTCGATGGCGGCGGCACACCCGGCAAACCGATGACGCAGATTGATCCGGCCAAGCTGCCACGCACGCTGGCGAACGGCGAATGCAAGCCGGTATTCCCTCACGACTTCGTCCGTGTGAACAACGTGTTCGAGATCGTGCACCAGCATGGCGGCGGTACTGCCTGGAGCGACAAGCATCCTGCCTATGAATGGCTCAATGGGCCATCCGGCAAGGGTGTCGACGATCTGTATGCGCTCGAACAGGATTCGCTCATTCCCGGCAGCAAGGTGAAAACCACCGGCAGCTTCAAGGCTGAGCGGGAATTTGACGAGGCTCATGTGAAAGCCGTGCTCAATGAAATCAAAGGGCTCGACAGCACGGGTGCGAATAAGGAGCCCGTTCCGGCACTGTTTGGCTTGAATCTGCAGGCCGTCAGCGTTGGGCAGAAATTGCCGAAAGCAGGGCCTGGCGATGAGGCCGGTCTGATCGGCGGCTATGCAGATGCCAACGGCACGCCGAACAACGGGCTGGCGCTGCAACTTGATTACGTCGACCACGCCTTGGGCGAGTTGGTCGGCGCCTTGCACGATAATAAGCTCGACGACACCACGCTCGTTGTCATTGCGTCGAAACACGGCCAGTCACCGATCGATCCGTCGAAGTTCCAACCGACCGACGAAGATCCGTACACAAAAATCCCGGGCTATGCCTTCCACATCGCCGACGATGCATCGTTGATCTGGCTGAAGCCGGACGAGCGGGCAAAATCACTGGCCGCCGCAACCGAGTACCTGAAGGATCAGGGCAAGACGCTCGGCATCGGCCAGGTGCTGACCAGCAATCAGGTGGCGTTGGCCTACCAGGACCCGGCCAGCGACACGCGCGCGCCCGATTTCATCGTGACCGTCAATCCCGGCGTGGTCTATACGGGTGGCAAGAAAATCGCTGAACATGGTGGCAGCAATGCCAATGACCGCAACGTGGCGCTGCTTCTGAGCAATCCGTCGATCTCCCCGCGCACGATCACAGCGCTGGTGCAGACGACGCAGGTGGCGCCGACGGTCCTGCAGGCACTTGGTTACGATCCGAAGGAATTGCAGGCGGTTCAGAAAGAGGCGACGCAAGCACTGCCTGGCACGCCTTTCTAACACATGCAGCTGCGCTTCTCCTCCTACATTGAGGGGACAAGACAGATGAGGGCATCGCGACTTGTCCCATGAAACACTGGCGCAAACTTTGCGCCAGTGTTTCTTCATGCCAACTTGACAACACGAGCGGCAAGGGTCGGTTGTTAGCGGAAATCAACGGCCAGCCTGTCCCATAGCCGGTGTTTCCTCCTCAAAGAATTTCAAGAGATCAACTTCGGCGATATGCCGTGCTGGCCTTTGACCGCCGGGAGCTTCCCTGCCGCCTCACCGGATTTCACAGGGCGGGGGATCACGTGGCCTTATCGAGACTATACTGAACCTCTCGCGAGTAAGGTGAAAGCCGCCTCCAGCCCGTTCCGGAAGCGGCCCAAACCAATTAAATTACATGGCCTTCTTGACGAATTCCGTCGTGTAGGTCTTTGACAGATCGATCGCCTTGCCCTGCACGTTCTTGGAGAACTCGGAAAGCACGGCAAGAACGGTTTTCGGGCCGTCTTCCGGCATCACGCCATCGGGCGTGAACATCGCCTTACCGTTTTCAAGCGCCTTCACATAGCCTTCCTTGTCGCCGACATAGAAGTCTTTCGGCATCTTGTCGGCGATCTCGGCGGCCGAATGGGTGTTGATGAAATGCAGCGTCTTGACGAAAGCATTCGCAAGCTTCTGCACCTCGTCCTTGTGATCCTTGACCCACGACTCCTGCATATAAAGTGACGCAGCGGGATAGGTCCCGCCTAGAGCGGCCCTTGTCCCGGCCATCGTGCGCATGTCGATGAGAATCTTGGCTTCGCCGGTCTTCAGGAGACGCGAGACCGTCGGCTCGGTCGTCATGCCGGCCTGAATGGCATCCTGCTGCATGGCGGCGATAAAGGTCTGGCCGGCACCGACCGGAACGGAGGTGAATTCCCCCAGCTTCAGGCCGGCCTTGATGGCCAGATACTGCGTCAGGAAGTTGGTCGAGGAACCAAGGCCGGTGACGCCGAGGTTTTTGCCCTTGAAGTCGGCGGGGGATTTGATTTCCGGATGCTTGGCCGACACCAGCTCGACTTCGCCCGGCGCCTGGCTGAACTGCACGACGGATTCGACAAACTTGCCTTTGCCCTGGAGGTCGATGCAATGATCGTAGAAGCCGACGACGCCTTGGACGGCGCCTGCGAGCATTTCGTTTTCCGCATCAACACCCGCGGGCTCGTTGAGAAGCTCGACGTTCAGACCTTCATCCTTGAAGTAGCCAAGCCCTTCGGCAAGCTTGGCCGGCAGATAGATCTGCTTTTCGTAACCGCCCACCATGATGGAAATCTTGTCAGCTGCCTGTGCCGCCGTTGCCGCAAACCCGGCGGCGGCTACCGCAAGGGAAAAAGCCGCGGAATATCTGAGAATGCTGGATGCACGCATGAAGTCCTCCTCTCCAATTGTGTACCGCGCCGATTGACAACGGCACGGCACGCGCTTCCTCCACGAAGCTAGAGGAGCTTACGCGGCGCAAGCTTTCAGCCAGCTTTCAATTTCCGGTCCCATGCAGCGATATTGCCGCTAATTTCACCAGGGTTGTTGGTGGAACAATATCCTTGAAGTTTGGTGCCAAGGATCTTTGGTCCATGCTGACGATCTCCAGCACGGACGCAGATCCGATTGCACTTCGTCATCGGAATGACCCAATCGCCGCCTGCAGACGCGACGGCTGCCTTGTCGCCCTGCCCCGCAAACTGTCGAATGCGAGATAGATGACGGGTGTGGTGAACAAAGTCAGCGCCTGCGAGACGATCAGGCCGCCGACGATCGCGATGCCTAGAGGGACGCGCAATTCCGATCCAGGTCCGGTTCCCAATGCCAGCGGAACTGCTCCGAACAATGCCGCAAGCGTCGTCATCATGATGGGTCGGAACCGCAGCATGCAGGCCTGTCTTATGGCATCTTGTGGCGCCAGCTTCTGCGTTCGTTCGGCAACAAGCGCAAAGTCGATCATCATGATCGCATTCTTCTTGACGATGCCGATCAACAGAATGATGCCGATCATCCCCATGATGGACAGGTCCAGATTGGCCAGTTTCAGGGCCAGCAGGGCTCCAAGGCCTGCGGACGGCAGCGTGGAGATGATCGTCAGCGGATGCACGGCGCTCTCATAGAGGACGCCCAGCACGATGTAGACCGCTACGATGGCGGCTAGAATGAGCCATGGCTGGCTTCGCAGCGAATCCTGGAATGCCTGCGCCGTCCCTTGGAAAGTGCCGATGACGGTTGCCGGCATGGCGGCTCTCGTCTCCGCCGCCTTGATCGCCGTCACAGCATCGCTGAGGGCGCTGCCCGGTCTCAGGTTGAAAGAGATCGTCGTTGCCGGAAGGGACCCCTGGTGATTTATGGAAACAGGCAGAACGCCTGTCTTCAGCGATCCAAGCATGCTGAGCGGAACAAGCTTGCCGGTGGTGGAAGACTTGACATAGAGGTGCGACAGCGCCTCCGGCGATAGGGCGAACTGCGGCGCAAGCTCCATCACGACGTGGTATTGGCTGACCTGCGTGTACATCGTCGCGATCTGGCGTTGCCCGAAAGCATCGTAAAGCGTTTGATCGATCTGGGAAACGCTGACGCCGAGCCTGGACGCCGTTGAGCGATCTATATCGAGCGTGAGGCTGGTTGCAGCCTGCTGCTTGTCGGAAATCACATCCTGCAGCTCGGGAAGCCCCTTCAAAACCTTGGTCATTTTCGCTGCCCATAGATCGAGCTCCGCCGTATCCGGATCTTGAAGCGTGTATTGGTATTGCGAAGCGGAAGACCGTCCACCGATCTGGACATCCTGACGAACCTGCAGGCCGACCGTCAGTCCCTCCAAGCCCGCCGTCGCCGTTCGCAGACGCGACAGCACTGCAGATGCTGGGCTTCGCGTGCCGATCGGCTTCAGATTGATCTGAAGCTGGCCGACGCTGGCCGATGGACTGGGGTTGATCCAATAGGCGACGTTATCAACGGCGGGGTCGGCCATAACGGTATGCGCGAGTTCCTGCATCTTCGTCGACATATCCGCAAAGGATATGTCGGTTGCAGCCTGCGCCTGCCCTTGAACCCATCCCGTATCCTGTTGCGGAATGAAGCCCTTCTGGATGGAAACGTAAAGCCAGCCCGTCACCGCCATCGTGGCGACAGCGACGACAAGCACTATCATGCGGCTGCGAAGAACGAGATCGAGCGCTCTTCCATATCCCGCCGTGCATTTTTCGAAGAATGCCTCCGACCAGCGGAAGAATGCACCGTGCGATTTGTCGTGATCATGCTTGATCAACCAGGCGCACATCATCGGAGTGACGGTCAGCGAAACAAGCCCAGATATCATGATCGCCACGCTGATCGTCACGGCAAATTCACGGAAAAGGCGACCGACAATCCCGCTCATCAGCAGGATGGGAATGAAAACGGCAACCAGCGAGACAGTCATCGAAACGATGGTAAAGCCCACCTCTCGCGATCCCTCGACAGCGGCGTCGAGAGCGGACTTTCCCTCTTCGACATGTCGCATCACATTTTCGATGACCACGATGGCGTCATCGACCACAAACCCGACGGCGATGGTCAATCCCATGAGCGAGAGATTATCGAGGCTGTAGCCGGCGAGATACATGACGGCAAAAGTACCAATCAAGGACAGCGGAATAGTTGCCGCCGGAATGATCGTCGCCCACAGATTTCGCAGAAAACTGAAGATCACCAGCACGACCAGGCCGATCGTGATGAGGATCGTTACCTTGACGTCATCGACCGAGGACTGGATCATGCCCGACCTGTCCGCGACAACCGACAGCTTGATCCCGGCCGGCAGCCCTGCCTCCATTTGTGGTAGCTTCGCCTTGATGCCCTGAATGGTATCAAGCACGTTTGAACCGGCCATTTTATGGACATCCAGCATCACCGACCGCGTATCCTGCAGCCAGGCCGCCTGGTTGACGTCCTCCGGAGCAGAGACCACCGTTCCGAGATCCTCCGCGCGAATGGGCGAGCCGTTCTTATAGGCAATCACCATCGAACGAAATGCAGGGACGTCCATGATTTGGTCGGTCGCATCGAGAACGACTGTCCGTCCGTTGCCGGCCAGCTGCCCCTTGGGCTGATTGACGGTCTGAAGGCCGACGGCGCTTCGAATATCCTCCATCGTCAATCCCCGCGCCGCAACCTTGTCCGGATCGAGCTGTATGCGGATCGCCGGCCGCTGGGGGCCATGGTAGTCCACAAGGCCCACGCCATTCATCTGCGAAACCTGCTGCGCGATGATATCTTCCGCATAGTGATCGAGCTCGGTCGTGGGAATGCGGTCGGATGTGAGCGCCAGGGTGAGGATCGTCGCTTCCGCCGGATTGCTCTTATGGAAGGTGGGAGCGGCCGGCAGATCCTTGGGCAATTGGCCGCTTGCGGCGCTGATCGCGGCCTGAACGTCCTGCGCGGCGGCATTGATATCCCTGTTGAGATCGAATTGCAGCGCAATCGAGGTTCGCCCGGACGAACTCGTCGACGTCATCTGGGATACACCCGAGATTGTCGAAAGTTGATTTTCCAGCGGTGTCGCAACCGATGTCGCCATTGTCTCGGCACTCGCGCCGGGAAGAGAACTTGAGATCTGGATGGTCGGAAAATCGACCTGAGGCAGCGACGCTATGGGTAACAAGCCGTAGGCGATGGAGCCGACGATCAGAAGTCCGGCAGCCAGGAGGCAGGTTCCGACCCTGCGCTGGATGAAGATTTGTGAAAGGTTCATTGGACCGCCCCCTCGCCGGCAGCGGCCAGCTTCTTACCGTCAGGACCTTGCGTGGAGACGACGGTTCCATCGGCAAGCCGGGACTGGCCTGAGGTGACAACGGTCTCGCCACTGGAGATGCCTTGTGTGACCGCGGTGAGGCCCGAGTAAGCAATGCCGGTGGTCACTGAGGCGGCGGAAACCTTGTTGCCCGGCTTTACGACGAAGACGTACGGACCTGTCTGCCCGTTCTGTATCGCCGAGGATGGCACGACCGTCGAATTCGGATCGGTGCGCAGGGTTATGTTTGCCGTCACCAGCTCTCCGGGCCAAAGCGACAGGTCATCGTTTGCAAACACGGCCTTCAATTTCACCATGCCGGTCGATGAATCCACTTGGCTGTCTATCGCATTTAGTTTTCCGTCGGCCAGATGCTTGGCGCCGTCGCGGCTATATGCCGAGACGGTCAGCTGTCCCTTTGCCTGTCCCGCAACCAGATCGGGAAGATCATCCTGCGTCAGCGTGAATTCGACGGAGATGGGGCGCATCTGCGTGACGGTCACTACGCCCGTCGCATCGGTTGTACGCAGGATGCCTCCTTCCTGCTGCTGGCGCAGACCTACCCTGCCAGCGATCGGTGCCGTGATGGTTGCGAACTCCAGATTGAGTTTCGCGGTATCGAGCGCTGCCTTTCCCGATGCGGCCGTGGCATCCATGACCTTGACTTGCGCGGCCGCCGTCTGGGCAGCCTGGGTCGTGCCGCTGCCCGTGGTCGTTAGCTTTTGTGCCCGAGCCTCGTCGATCTTGGCCTGATCGAGCTGGGCCAGCTCCTTGTCGTAGTCCGCCTGTGCCTGTGCCACGGCTGCCGCGTAGGGGCGAGGATCGATTGTCGCAAGGACATCTCCAGCCTTGACGTCCTGTCCCTCAGCGAAGGCGATATGCTGGAGCTGGCCGTCGACGCGAACCTTCACATCCACGGCGGTCAACGGGGAAACCACACCGAGACCACTGCGCACGACGGGTAGATTTTTTATTGCAGCCGTTGCGGTCTGCACCGGGATCGGCGCGCGTTCGGATGTCGATGCTTTGGCTTTGCTCAAACCGGCCCCCGGCCAATAGACGAGATACCCGGCTACTGCTCCGGCTACCGCCAAAGCGCCTATCCCCAGAAGATAAAATGACCTGGCTGAACTGTTTGACCCTGCACGGGAACGATCCACCGCAAAACTCCATGAGCGTTTAAAATTGCGCACGGACAAGGGACATCCGCCACGCGATGCTTGCAAATGTGGCGGATCGCAAATGGCTGGGAATTCGCGCCAGGATGAAAAATTTTTTATGTTTCGCCGAAGCCGCGGATTATGGCTTGATGAGATACCCGGCGCCTGGAACTGTGATTATCATGCTTGTCGTTGCGCCCATGTCGATCTTCTTGCGTAAACGATGGACATGCATGTCGACGATGTTGCCACGGGGATCGAAGTCATAGTCCCACGCTGCCTCAAGCAGCATCGCACGGGTTACGACGGAACCTGCGTTGCGCATAAGAGCCTGCAGAAGGAGGAATTCCCTGAACTGCAGATCAATGATGCGTTCCTTCCTACGCGCAATTCGCCGCCGAAGATCGAGAGACAAATCGCCGACGACCAGCGTGTTCTCGTAGCCCTCCGTTACGAAGTGCTTCGTAATGGCCTCGATGCGGGCAAGGAGTTCGGAGAAGAAGAAGGGCTTGGCGAGGTAGTCGTCGCAGCCGGCACGCAATCCCTCCACACGATCCATTGAGCTCGCCAGCGCGCTCACCATGATCACCGGCACATTGACCTTCATCTCGCGAAGGCGTCTGACGAGCTCGATGCCGTCAAGCTTGGGCAGAAGTCGGTCCACCACCAGCCCGTCGTAAATCAGCTCCATTGCAAGTACGAGGCCGAGTTCGCCATCGCCTGCGACATCAACGATATGCCCGGATTCGGAAAGGCCTCGCTTCAGATAGGCCGCACTTCGGTCATCATCTTCAACTACCAGCAGGCGCATTCAATCCTCGTTGAAGACAGCACGTCGTTCCAAGCGCTCGCGAAGATGAAATTGATTTCATGTTCAGGCGAACGAATATTCAACATTGATTATCTAGATATTGCGCGGAAACTAGTCAGCATTCTTGGAGGAAATGTGTCGAAGATACTCGTGGTCGAGGACGACCTGGGGACAGCGTCGGAAATCGAGGCGGCACTTGTGGACCACGGCTGCACCGTTACACAGTCGGCCGATGGTCGCGATGGGCTGGTCAAGGCGATTTCCGGCACATTTGACGCCATCGTGCTCGATCGCATGCTGCCCGGCACCCTTGATGGGCTCGCAATGCTCTCTGCCTTGCGGGCAGCTTCGGTACAAACCCCGGTCCTGATTTTGAGCGCGCTTTCAGCGGTTGACGAACGGGTACGCGGTCTCAAGGCTGGAGGCGACGACTATCTGACGAAGCCATTTGAAGCGCTCGAGCTGACGGCGCGGCTGGATGTCCTCATGCGCCGGCGAACCAACACGGCTCAGGAGACGGTTCTCAAAGTCGGCGATCTTGAAATCAATCTCCTGACGCATACCGCCAGCCGGGCGGGTACCGCAATCGATCTTCTACCACGGGAATATCAGTTGCTTGAATATCTCGCCCGGCACTCAGGTCAGATCGTTACTCGCACGATGATGTTCGAAGAAGTCTGGCACTACCGCTACGGCGAGGCGACGAATGTCATCGACGTGCATATCAGCAAGCTTCGTAAGAAGCTGGATCTGCCTGGGCTTGCGCCCCTGATCCGAACGCTTCGTGGCTCAGGTTATGTTCTCGATGCGACTGATTGAACTTTTCAGGACGAGCGGCTTCCGATTGGCGGTTGCCTTCCTGCTTGTGTTCGGCGCGGCGGCAAGTGCGCTGTTTCTGTTCGTCGATTGGCAGATGCAGAGCTTTCTCGACCAGAGAAGCGATGAATGGCTTACGCGCGAAATGCAGTCGCTTCAAAGCCTACCCGCCAACGAGATCGTTTCACGCCTATCCGCCCGAAGCCGGGATTTGACGACCACCGAACGGCCCTTTTCGCTCTTCGACCAAAGCGGCAAGCTTGTTGCAGGAGTCCCCCTGGCCTTTCCAGAACGACCTATTTTTGACACTCCCTTCGATTTCGCCGACCGCAGCGCCGCAAAGAAAGATCATTACAGAGGATTGCTGCATCGCCGTGCAGACGGCAGCTCCATTCTCATCGCGCAAAGTCTCCATGAGCAGCGCGAATTTCGCGAACGCCTCGAAAATGCGACGCTGTTCGCATCGATCACAACCGCGATACTGGGACTTGCAGGCGCAATTGCTGTTGGCTTCGGCGCGGTTCGTCGGCTGGACGCCATGTCCGATGCGGCCGCGCAAATCATGAAGGGAGACCTCAAACAGCGACTGCCGACAGGCCGCGCCGGCGGCGACATCGATCGCCTCGCCGAAGTGGTCAATGAAATGCTCGACGAAATCGAGCGCCTGATGCAAGAAGTCAAGGGCGTTTGCGACAATATCGCCCACGATATGCGCACCCCGCTCACCCGCCTACTGGGCAGTCTCGAGCGTGCACGTCGGCGCGCGACCAATATCGATGAATATCACGGCTATATCGATGAAGCGCTCGACGAAATACGTGGCATCCACAAGACGTTTGGTGCGCTTTTGCGAATTTCGGAGGTAGAAGACGGGCTGAGGCGGTCTGGCTTCATAGACATCGATCTGAAAGCAGTTGCACGCGATGCGGTTGATTTCTTCGAGCCTGCCGCCGATGAAGCCGGTATCATTCTTTCGTACCAATCGAGCACCGACGAGCCAGCCATCATTTCTGGTGATCCCAACCTCATTTTCGAAGCGATAGCCAACTTGATCGACAACGCAATCAAGTTCACGCCAAAGGGCGGACTAGCGCTCGTTGAGGTCGAAGGCGATGGCCACGTTGTGTCGGTCACTGTGGAGGACACTGGCATGGGAATCCGCTCAGAGGATGCCGACGCCGTGCTCCGCCGTTTCTATAGAGCCGAGAAGAGCCGGCATACTCCCGGCAATGGTCTGGGCCTCAGTCTCGTCTCGGCAATTGCAAGACTGCATGGCATGCATATTGAAATCACCTCACCAAAGATCGGTACGCGCATTCGCCTTGTAACGGCTCCGGCAACGTCGGCCGCGGGACAACGTGCCAGGAAATCATATTCACGTAGAATGTGAGGCATCCCGCCTGAAGGAAAAGGCCGGCATTGTTCTCGCGCTGGCCACTCAGCATTCCGGGGATCTGTTCGTCCGCAAACCGCGCACGCTTCATTTCGTCCATCTCCAGTTACGCTTTTGCGATTTGCCGCTCAGCGTGCATTCGGCTTTCGACGATTTTTCTGACCGAGTAGAGCAAGGCTGCGCCCCGCTTGTGCGAACGTCGCCGGTGGGCGTAGCCTGAGGAAACACAGCCGGGACGTTCGCATGAGCGCGCGGGCGATTTCCAGCCCAGCACGGAAGGGCAAGACGCTCGCATAGCGCCATCGCGACAGATGAAAGCTTCCGCGATTGCCCTGTATCTGCGATGGCACTTCGAGATCCTGAGTGATGGGTAGCGGGTACACGAAAGCGGATTTCAGTCCGGCTAGGAATTCCAGATCGAATGCAAGGTCGAAGGGAAGCCGCATCGGCAGCAATGCGTTGAGAAACCATCGCGCCGCTGCACGGTTGATCAGATATGCGCCCGAGCCCTTTTCTCTGGTGAGAGCGATTGCAAGGCAGCGGTGGCCATCCAGGGCACGGAAAGCGTATTTCCTGCCGCTGCTGACCGTCGACAGGCGCAGAATGTCCCAATCGCTTTCCGCCTGGATCGCACCTTCCAGAAAATTGATGAGATCGAAGGGAAGCTTGAGGTCGTCTTCCAATATGAGGGCGAAGGCATTTGCCGTTTCGAGGAATCGGCGGGCGCATTCGATGTGGCTGAGATAGCAGCCGATCTCTGCGGGGTTGGGTTTCCGGCCGTGGAGAACGCGGTATCCAATCTCGTCGAACTCTCTGATGGGTAAAACGATCGCCCGCCCCTCGACCGCCGCCACTCGCTCGAACGGGATACCAAGGCGATCAAGCATCTCCCGCATGTGCGACATGCGGTCGACGGCGCGATCGAGGTTGATGAGGAAGACTTTCAGGGATAGGCGCGCAAGGTCTGTCTCGGGCATTGTCTTGGCTCTACTGGATTTTTCCATGATTGCGGCAAGCGAGAGCGGTTCCGGAAGCCTCCGCCGGAACAGCACCTCCGATGGTGATTTATCGAGGCAGCGGCGACGAAGTTTCCCATTCTTGAGATACTGCCCGATTGCCTTTTACGGCATGGAGTGAATTTGCGACTGGTCGAACGCATGAAACGTGCCTGCCCTGCCAAGCGGCTTTAGCGCTCTTCTCGGGCAACCGTGAGCCTCTCGCGCTGGCCGGGCTTTCCCAATTTTCCATCCTCGTTGATCTCAGCCAGTTCTTCGCCTTCGCCCCGCACGCTCATGAAGGCGACGATCGTCACGATCGCAGCAAGGAAAATTGCGCTTGTCACGATAGTGCCCAGGCCCAGGCCACCATATTGCGCTGGCTGAGACATCAGGTCGCCGAACGAGGCACCAAGGGGTCTGGTCAAAATATAGACCAGCCAGAAGCCAAGGATCGGATCGAGACCGAGGAAGAAGTAGCCGATTGCGAGCGAGGCGATGATCATCCCAAACAAGATGCCGGTAGCCAGGTATCCGAGCGCGAATTTCTCCGCCACCAGATCGCCCGCCGCCGTGCCGAGCGCGAAGGTGAACAGGATAGCAAGCCAATAAAAGGCCTCACGCCGCCCGGTAAATATCGAGTGAATCGAAAGCGTCCGCTCTGTTTGAAACCACAGCAAGAACGTAAGCGCGAGGGCGACCGAGAACGCTATCGTCGTAGCCAGCAGGGGCACATGGAAATTGTCGACTAGGTTGTCGGTGATCAACGTGCCAACGATGCTGATCAGCACCACGGAAAGCCAGTAGGCGGCGGGAACATATTTCTTCTGCGCAAACTGCCATACCAACGCGACGGCCAGAATAGCGGACATAACCAGCGATGTCGCCGTGAGCCCTAGACCCATTTGCACGTTGAGATAGTCGGCCGCCGTTTCACCCATCGTAACGGCCATCAGCTTAATAAGCCAGAAATCGGCCGTGACGCGGGGAACACGATTATAAACGACAGCTTTGGCAATCGGTGCAGACATCACGAGTCTCCTTGAACGAGCTTTGAACGTCTCGCGGGGCAATTCTGACATGAGGTAACGCGATCCGACGCTGCCTATCGAGCAGGCTGGGCCGGATTGTTGAGAACCGCGATGAGAGCGGCGAGCGTTTTGTTGACTCTGTCAACAGACGGAGAGGATTGACGCAAAGCTTTCAGCGCCGCGTCGGAAGCGGTGTCAATGTTGTTCCAGTCGTTCGGGTTCAGCGGACGGATCGCAGTCTCCGCCTGGTCCCAGGCCGTCTCATAGTCGGTGATGCGCTTTGCGGCGGCCGACAGATCGCCCTTCGAAGCGAGGGTCTGGACGTCAGCTATGATGGCCTTGAACGATGATAGATCGCCTAGATCCGCCGCGTTGGCGGGCGCATTATTGGCGTAGAGCTCAAAACCGGTGAAAGCCGCTACTGGAACGGCGATGAGCGCGATGACAAGAAAGATCTGTCTCATCAGTGGATTTCCCCGAATTTAGTAGTGCAAGGAAGGCGTTACTTCATGTCGCCCCGCGCCGGTTGAATGGCGCGACTGCGGTGGCAGCGCGATATGTTCGCTCTTTTGCCGGCGGCGTTCGGCTGGCCCGCTTTGACTACGCGGGTTTAATTAGCTGAGAATTAGAGCGGACGCTGACGTAGCACTCGATAGTAATCAACCGTATGCGGCGGCCGGTGGCATTACCGGCCGCCGCAATGTTCATTTTTGCGGAACCAGATGGGAGACAACCGCCTTACCGCCCTTGTCCGCATAGGTTAGCTGGACCTTCTCCCCGACGCGGAGTTTGGTGTCTTCGATCCCTTCGGGCAGGGAGTAAGTCTTGCCGTCCGATAGCGTGATTGTATCGGCATTCTTGCTGATTGCAGTGATCGTGCCGGAAGTCTCGGCGGCATATACGGCACCGATCGGTGCCAGCACCAGCATCGCGGCCATAATCATTTGCGGTTTCATTTGCTTAACCCTTTCAAGATCTCGGCCGCCGATATCTATTTTTCCCGCAACGGCGGCATGATTGCGAAAAAACAAATCATCACTCGCCTCTGAGCTTCTCTGTGACATGTGTTCGGCTGCGTATTGCCTCGCCCGTCGAGGCTATCAGAGCGGCGGCCGCCGTCGTGACGATGAGAGCTGCGAGATAGAGCCAAGGCACCGAAAGCATCTCGGGGGGTGGGTCGAACACCCCTGTCAGCAGCTTGACGAGCACATAGGCAACCAGCACGCCCGCCCCGAGACCCAGGACCATGCCGCTGCCGGTAACCAATGCCGCTTCACTCCATAGGAAGGCGCCGAGCTGTCGTGGTCGGGCTCCTAGAGCCACGAGAATAGCGAAGGAGCGCTCGCGGTCGGCAAAGCCAAGGCCGAGCACCAGTCCGCCCGAAGCAGCAAGCATGACAACCGCGAAGATAAGTTCCAGCCGCGTTAGTCCGGCCAGATCAACTGCAGTGAGGCTCGACCCGATCAGGGCGACGGCATCGCCGATCTGGCTGACCTTGAGTGCGGGGATGCCTGCGGTCGCATTTCGGGCGGCCAGAGCGACGCGGGCCGGATTACCGCTCGATCGAATGAGAACAATCTCGCCTGCCGCGGAACCGGTTTGCCGGGCGATATAGGCCGCATTAGCGACCAGGAACGAATCCTTGGGCGCGGTCGGGAATTCACGCACCACGCCCACGACGCGAAAGGGCACGACGTAATATTGGTGATCGGCTGCGTTTTGCAGACGAAGGTTGATGCTGTCGCCGCGGCTGAGCTGATAGTCGTTCACGGTTTCCTGGGAGACCAGTACGCCATCGGGCGTTTGCGCGAGGTCGGCGAGTGTCCTTCTGGCATTGCCGTTGGCGAAATAGGCATCGGACACGGCCGTAGCCGTCTCGATGCGAGTCGGATCGATGCCGTAGAGATCCTGAAGGTCGGTTCCGACGTATGCGTATCGGTGTTGCATCGGCTGGGCCGCCGCCACGCCCGGTAACTTGGAGAGGCTGCCGAGGACTTGCGAGGCGGGTACAGCGGATGTGCCGGTAACGGTGACGTCGGCACCGTTGGTAAGTTCAGCGTCGACTCGCGCCTGTGCTTCGTAGGTCGCATTGAAAATCGCGGTTGACGATGCAAAGGCGAAAGCAAGTGCGGCCAGGCCGATCCCACCAGTCAGTCGGCGACCTTGTCGCCCAAAGGTTGCAGCCACCACATCCGACAGACGCCCGGCGAGAGGTCGCAAACCCTTGGCGATCACCAATCGGCCTTGCTGCAACCCGGCCCCGACGAGCCGCATGGCCAACAGCGCCAGACCTGTCCAGAGCATCATAGGGGCAAGGAAGGCGGTGTAGTCGACCGCCGCCGCCGGCACGCCCTCCGGCGCGAGAATGACCTGATATCCGCCCGCTGCGGAACGCCAGTAGAACGCCGCAGCGAGCGCAAGCAGCACAAGATCGAGATAGAAGCGGGCCCAGAGCGGTATCCGATCACTGCCGACTGGCAGCCGCGCGGCGGCAACGGTCGACCTGCGAGTGTCACACCAGGCTGGGATCACGATCGCTGCGAGCGAAAGCGCGATCCCTGCCGCCGCCACAGCGCTGAGAAAAGGAAACTCTGTGCTGCGCAAGAGTGCCACCCCGAGGATGAAATGCGCCGCGAGGCCAGCAAGGAGAATACCGAAGATCGCACCGCCGATACCCGCAACCGCCGCTTCAGCGGCAGCCAAACGAAGAACTGTATCGACCGTTGCTCCCCGCAAGCGCAGCAACGCCTGGTCGCGACGGCGCTTGCCGCGCCCAGCTCCCGCTACGGCAAGCGTCAGCAGAATGGCGAGGATTGCTCCTGGAGCACCGAGGAACAGGAAAACCAGCCGCGCATAGAGGGCATCTTCGCGCACCGCTCCCAATCGAGCCGCCAGATTGTTGGCAAGCAGCGCTGTTCCAGCGACGCGAGCTTCGAAATTGTGACCTTGCTCGGTCGCACGGATGCTTGCAGCGACGGGATCGGCGGGCAGACCGCGGTGATCGAGCTTGACGTGAAATTCGGCCTTGACGGTATCGGGCCGCTTGGCGCTTTGCTGCTCAAACACCTGCTGCCACTGGGTTGCCGGCAATAGCAGAACGTTGTCGGGCGGGGCTTGCGGTGCGGCGCCAGCCGCAACACCGATTGCCTGAAACATCGCATCGGCGTTCGGCAAATCGACAATGCCGGCGATCGTCGCCCCGACATCAGGTGCTTGGTGGCGGTGGATGACAAGGTGATCTCCCACCGCGACATGCAGGTTGGCGGCAGTCTGCTGTGCTATCAGGATGCCATCGATCGACCCGACCAGCCGTCGGACTTGTCCGGGGAATTGGTCGAAATAGCTCGGGTCAATACCAAGTACCGTGCCACCGCCCGTGGTCTGAACGGTACCTCCCGTGTTCGCCTCAAAGCCTGGTACGTCAGCATAGTTGATCAACTGCAAGGCGGTGACCGGCGCGGCCGAGCGGATCGCAGCCTCGACTGCGCTGTGATCTGCCCCCGGCAACGACTGGACCTGCCAGTCGACTGGTACCTGGGCGACCGACCGTGCCATCATCTCGGTAGCGCTGGATTGTAAAAAGGCACCCAGGCATGCGATGAAGGCGACTGTCAGCGCTACACCGCCGATGGTGCCGAGGAGGCGACCGGAACGGGTTCGGATAAGTCCGATCAACCAATGCCCGTACATGTGGACCTCTCAATCATGCTCTCTATTCTGCCGCGACGCATCTGCCAGACTTGGTTCATCTTTGCCGCCACACGCTCGTCATGCGTTGCTATGACTATGGCACTTCCGGTCTGCCGCCCCCAGGCAAGTAGGCGGTCGACCAATATTGCACCGCCGGCCTGATCGAGTTGGCCTGTCGGCTCGTCGGCAACAATCAATTCCGGATCTGTTACAACGGCTCGAGCGACGGCGATCCGTTCAGCCTGGCCGCCGGAGAGTTGCTCGGGAAGCTTCTGCGCAAGGGGCTCGACCCCGAAAGTGGCAAGCGCTGTCAGGGCGCGAGCGCGGGCGTCGGAACCGTTACCGAGAAGGATCGGCAGTTCGACGTTCTCGACGGCGGTGAGCGCGGGCATCAGGTTCGCGGATTGGAAAACGACGCCGATCCGCCTGGGACGCAATGTGTCGGACGGACCAAGCCCCGGCCACTCCACTCGTCCTGAGCTCGGGATGTCCAGTCCTGCGATCAGGTTCAAAAGCGTCGTCTTTCCACAGCCAGAGGGTCCCATGATGGCGATGTTTTCGCCGGCGCTAATCCTGAAAGAGCAGCCTTGAACGGCTGACACGACGCCTCGCTCACGCTGGAAGCTGCGCCAAAGGTCGTCGACGGCCACAAGTAAAGCTCTAGCCATGCACAATGCCTCCATCACGGATGTCGACAATGCGATCGGCCCGTGCGGCGAGCGCGGGGCTGTGCGTGACGATCAGGATGGCGGCACCGTTGCGGCAGGTTTCGATTAGACGATCGATGACGAGTTGTTCCGTCGCCGCATCGACCTCGGCAGTGGGCTCATCGCAAAGCAGGATCGACGGTTTTGCCGCGAGCGCCACGGCCAGGCCAGCGCGCGCCGCCTCACCGCCTGAAAGGTGAGCCGGCAAGACATCCGCCAGACCATCAAGGCCCAGGCTGTCGAGAAGGTTATCGATCTCATCCGATCGTCCGTGGCCGGAAATCTCCATCTGTAGACGGATGTTGCATCGTACCGTCAGATGATCGAAAAGATTTCCCGACTGCATCAGCATGCCAAAATGGCGCGCCCTAAGCCGAGCCCGCTCCGGCTCGGGGCGCCGGGTCATGCGCTCGCCCAGGACAGACACCACGCCGCCGTCCGGCTCGTCGAGCCCGGCAAGACAGGCAAGCAGCGTCGATTTCCCGCTGCCCGACGGGCCTCTCAAAGCGGTGAATTCTCCGGCATCGAGCGCGAGGGCAACCCCACGCAAAGCCACGACTTCGTCGTCACCTGCATGATAGAAGCGATAAAGCTCGGCCGCCTCCAGTACGCTCATGTGGTCATCTCCACTGCAAAGAGTTGGAGATCCACTGCCACTGGTCGACATTGTCTGCACCGGCCGGTGCGGCGAGATCGAGCGTGACCGTCTTGCCATCCTTGAACAGAATGAAGCGCTCGTGCTCGAGCCTGATCTGCTTGTTCGTCACCGGATTTGCCACGGAATTCGACACATAACTGATGCGAACGGCCGGCCCCGCTGCAAGCTTTACATTCTTGACGGCAGTGACTTTGACTGCGTGCCCCGCCGCTTTGAGGTCCGGGATTTCGTGTGCATTGGCTGAGGACGCTGTTGGAGCAGCACTCGCGGCGCCAAGGGTAGCATCTATCTCATCGTATTTATCGGAGAACCGAACGCCATGGTCGATCTCGGCGCGTGACCATCCTTCTGGCACCTTCAGAGCATATCCGTCAGGAGAGGTGTAGGTGATGAAGACCTGATTGTCCGGAATGTCACCCGGCGGGGTCGTCTCCGGCGCGGCGAGCTTCTCCTGTGCCAAAGCGGGAGGAAACGCGCCGGATGACATCATGAGCAGCAAGGCTATTGCGGCGGATATTCGATAGCGGACAGTCATGATTGAGCGCTCCTCTGCGGATTTGAGCAGGCATGTGACGCCAGCAGAATTAGGAGGGTCTTAGATGATCAGCCGTCGTGGAGTAGGCTTAAACCAAATCTGTCCAGGTGGATGCGTTTAGGTTACTTTGAAGCATGCGTGTTCTTGTGATTGAAGATGATGTCATGCTCGGCCGGGCTCTCGTACGAGCGCTCGACGATGCAGGCATGTCGGTGGACTGGGTGCGGGATGGCCACCTGGGGCATGAAGCCGTCACGGTTGGCGGGCATGGCCTTGTGCTGCTTGACCTCGGCTTGCCGGGCCGTTCCGGCCTTGAAATTCTTAGCTCGCTGCGGGCAGTTGGAGACAAGAGGCCAATTCTGGTGATCACCGCCCGTGACGAACTCGACGATCGCATCACAGGGCTGGACCTTGGTGCCGACGACTACCTGGTGAAGCCGTTCGAGGTTAAAGAACTACTCGCACGCATGCGCGCTGTCTTGCGCCGCCACGGAGGTCAGGCGATTTCGATCCTCTACACGAGCGAAATCGAGCTCGACCTATCTAGCCATGAGGTGAAATATCGTGGGTGCGGCGAAGTATTGCCAGCGCGCGAATTTGCCCTGCTTCAGGCATTGCTGGAGCGTCCCGGAACCATTCTTTCCCGCTCCCAACTTGAGGAAAGGCTCTATGGTTGGGGAGAGGAGGTGGAAAGCAACGCCATCGACGTCCTCATCCATTACGTGCGACGCAAGTTCGATAAGGACATCATACGCAACGTCCGAGGGGCAGGCTGGATGGTCCCGAAGTGATAAACACAATATCGATCCAACGCACGGCTTTCTTTTGGCTCGCCGGCTTGATGGCGACCATCGGCGCGTGCGCGGCGACAACGTCATACTTCCTCGCTCGGAACGAGGCATCCGACTTCCTTGACAACCAGCTTCGGCAGATCGCCCTTTATGTCGGGGACACGCATTCATCACCCGTGACAGGGCCAGACAGCGGTGCACCGCACGATCCGGAAGACGACTTCGTCATCCAGGTCTGGGATGCGGCCGGAAGCACGTTGCGGCAATCGCATTCCACTATTGGTATTCCCCGCCAATCGGCGACCGGGTTTGCCGACGCTTCGACCGGCAGTGGCAGTTGGCGCGTCTACACGCTGGTCGCACCGGATCGAACTGTTCAGGTTTCCCAGGATATGAGCGTCCGGCAGGAACTGGCGGCTAGTGCGGCGCTCCAGGCGGCACTTCCGATCATCGTTCTCATTCCGTTGTCATTGCTGACGCTGAGCTGGATCATCGATCGGATCATGGCCCGGCTCAATCGCCTCGCCACCGCGGTCGCCTTCCGAGACACGACGGTGGACAGCCCTGTTCCGACCGACGACGTTCCGGCCGAAGTCATTCCCTTCGTAAGTTCGATCAATCTGTTGCTCGCCCGGCTTCGCGCAATGCTGGAGAAACAGCGACGGTTTATTTCTGATGCGGCCCACGAATTGCGTACACCGCTCTCGGCGCTGCAAATTCAAATCGACAACCTTAGGCACGACGACCGGGATGATCGATTTTCCGAGCGTTTGACTGAGCTCGAAGCTGGAGTCCGCAGGGCCACCAGCCTCGTGAGCAAGCTGTTGCGCCTCGCGCGCTACGACGCCCACGAGACCGCCCCCCCGCCGCAGCCGATCGACCTCGTGCAGCTTGCGCTTGACACCATTGCGCGCCTGACCCCGCTCGCCGAGAGCCGGGGGATCGACCTTGGCATCACGCACCGGGACAAGGCCATCACGATCGGTGCGTTAGCTGATTTTGAGATTATCCTCGACAATCTGGTCGAGAACGCCGTGCGGTACACGCCACCGAGCGGAACCGTCGACGTCGCGGTGGCCGTCGCCGGGCGAGAAGCACGAATCGAAATCCGGGACACCGGCCCCGGCATCGCGGAGGAAGAGATGCCACGTGTCTTTGAGCGCTTCTTCCGCGGTGGGCCTCAGGCTGGCGAGGGGAGCGGCCTTGGGCTGGCGATCGCGAAAGCCGCAGCCGAAAGGCAAGGAGCGCGGCTAACACTTGCCATGCGCGAGGACGGTCCTGGCCTTGTCGCAAGCCTCATTGTTCGATTTGAAAGTCGGACAGAGCGCATCGACGTTCCTCTCTAGATTATCTTAATGCTGATTGCCTCCAACGAAACCGTGATGGAGCAGTTTGCCGTTCGAGGCACCCTGGAATTCTTCGATCGGGCATCCTGTGCGCGATGTTTGCGGCTGTCGCTGGCATTACCGCGACGGCCTTTATGTAGAGGGGCCATAGACAGTCAGCGTTCGTCGGTGGCGGCGTTGTCGACAAGCGTCGCCGTGACTTGAGCGGCGGATGGTTCTAGCATTTGTCGCGTTGCTGAATGCGACGCTCGAGGGCGGCTTCAAACGCTCGAAACAATTTCTTCATCACCTGCTCCTTGTAAGGAAACAGCTCCGCTGGATCCATCCAGTGGATGTACATTCCCACATCCACCTCGAAGACCAATAAGCGGCCATCGGGCATTTCGGCGCAGTCGATGGCAAAATAGTCCATTGGGAAAGACCGGTTGAGCTCGGCGAAGGCGTTCGCATGGCGGACAGCGAATTCCTCGTCGAAACTCACCATCCAGGCAGCTTCCTCAGCACGCCTGTCTTCGAAACGCGACATGCCGGCGTTCTGGTAATGCACCATCCAGTGGTCAGAGACAGCCATATGGCTTGCATAGGCATTGCCGTCAATAAAGGCGACGCGCTGCTTACGGAACTTTGCATCCTGGCTGCTGTAATCGATGAACGAGGAAATATAAAAAATCGGGTCGGGATGCGCCTCCAAGAAGCTGAACAACTGCGCGGGGTCGGTGATCTTTTCCATGCCGTGGCCGGCATGGGTATCGAGCGGGCGGACGATGAACGGGTAGGTGACGATGCTACCAGCAGCCTCCAAGGCCAGCGCACCGTCGGCGATATTCCGAAGAACGCTTCCGGAGATTCTGGTGATGGCCGGAGTTACGACGGCAACTCCTTCGCGCAGCATTTCTGCAACGCCATCGCGAGACAAACCCATGACAAGGCGCGGCGCATTGTTCATTATGGGGCCTGGCCAGTCCTGCAACAATCTTTCGAGATTGAGTAGCACAGGCAAATTTTCGGTCGATTCGGAAACAGCGACAAAGGCGACGTCATGGCTCGGAACGTCGTCGAGATTGGCCGTTTCGGCATCGACATAGTGGAGTAGGACGGTGGCGTTTGATTCTTCAAGCAGGAGCTCGATCGGCGTGTTAGCCATGAAGTCGCCTTTTGTGACAAGGACCAGGACATTCACGCCGTTTCCATGGCCGAAAGTTAACCGATAGGTCTTCGAAAGCCGAAGCGCGGCTCTTTGAGCGATAGCAGCCTCGCTTGTTTGTCCTACCGAATTCATAATGATCGACAGGTCGAGGAAAGCTGCGGCATCGGAAGGATCGACTGTCACCCGGCTAAGGAGATCGTTCCATAGGGGCATGAGGTCACGCCCCTCATAGATCGACCGGATGATTTTTGCCTTGCCAATGATATCGATCGGAAATGCCGGTCGTAGGCCGGTCGAAGGCTCCTTCCTCATGATTCGGTCATTCGTTATAGCCCAAACGAAACAATTTACCGCCCATCCAATGAAAAATCCGATGATCGTGCTGACTTCTTTTGGGAGCAGCCAATAGTCGTGGCTATCACCTTTCACTGACGTTTCGCTGAAGTCGGATCACCTCTTCAAGCTCCCAAAATCAACGCTATGCCTTGATTCTAAGGTCCGCATTATTTTCCTAGCCGCGATGTCCATGGTCACACAATTCGCTTCAATCGCTCACTTGAGCTCCGCCCTTCTCGGCGCTCTCTGGCACCGGCCTACGCTCTGCGGGTGCCAGAGAGCGCCGATGCGTACCCGGCCAGCCAGCAGGCAGTGTCTGCCTACGCCCGCGGCGGCAGACCGATACAGCGACCTCGGTTCTTTACCCTCCATGTCCCGGTAGGACCAACGGTTAGGAAATCTGCAAACGAGGCGAGACGCTCAGGATCACGCATAGCCGAAGAAGCGACGTATATGGACAGGGGTACGGGAATATACATCGGCACATTTGCAGAAAATTGCTTGCGGCATTGCAATAGGCGATAACGCACTGCAATATTACTGTCACAAATCTGTGCAGTTGAGGTTCCGTGCGATGAGGATTTGTATCTATAAATCGGAAAGAGCGCCTGAGCTTACCCTCCTGCTGCGAGAAGGATTGCCTATCCCGCTCGATACCAAGATAGACGAATGGACCAAAATCAAGGCAGTCACCGATCGGGAAATCAGAGCAGACCTTCTGATTGAGATTGGTGGCGCCGGATATGCGTTAGTCCGGCTTCACGCGACTAGACGACATTAGGCGGTAGCACCCATCTTGCTGTCGCGTCGTCAACTAAACGCTCGTCGCGTCCCGAGCTTCGGCACCACCAAACATGGAAAAGCTCGCTGCTTACTTGCCCGGACCAATTCCTCACGCCCAGCGAAGGCGAGGATGGACATATGATGGCAATACTCTATCCTTTTCTCATCGCCAGCAGATGAACCCGTAGGCGCTGGCGGCTGAGGGCTGAGAGCTCCCGCCTGCATGCGCAGGACTCGCTCATGGTCGATGATTTCGCCGAGAAATCTCCCAAAATCATCAGCGGAGACGGGCGTCAGCTGCTTGTTCTTATCGCTGAAGATGAATTCCTCATAAAAGCAGATCTCGAAGATGTCGTGAGGGATGCGGGCTTCGAGCATTTCGCCCTTTCGAATGCGGACGAGGCTATCCTTGCTTTGGAAGAGGATTCGGCCCGCTTTTGCGCCCTGATAACCGATATAAAGATGCCAGGAGCGGCAAACGGTTGGGATTTGGCTCGGCGAGCCCGGGAATTACAGCCACACATGCCGGTGATATATATGACTGGCGACAGCGCCCAAGACTGGGCAGCCCAAGGCGTTCCTAACAGCATTTTGCTTCAGAAGCCTTTCGTTCATGCCCAACTCGTCACAGCGTTGACCACTCTTCTTAACGATGCTGCTACGAGCACGGTCGGCCAATAGGATGCCAGCATCACGGACCCGGATCCGCTCGGGGCGCTTAAGCCTCTCTCATCGACGACTTGTGGTTCCATCCTGTCACGCTGGGCATGCCGGCGGCAGGAGGGACGTTCATGGATCTGGAGAATACAGTCCGCTTCCTCCAAGTTTTCGAGCGGAGGAGCGGGAAACCTTTGGGCGAGGGTTAGGTGCCTCCGATGTAGGGCAATTCCGGCTCTTGAAGGGATCTGAACCGGCGACCCTGTTGTTATTGTAACGAGCCGCCGCTATGGCTTTTCAATAGCATATATGGGATTGAGCTTGAGGGAATGCCCAATTTGCGCCGGCGGTGACTGTCCCGTTTGGATGTTGCGGGTGAAGTGGCAGCAATAGAGCGCGGCCATTCACGCCGGGGTTGGCCTGATCGGGACGGCGAGAGGTGTAATGGTAGCTGGAGCTTGTGGGGCGCTGAACTTCGATCGGTCCTCTGCGAGGCAGCACGAAAGGCATAATCAAGCGCGGCCGCGCAACGTCCCATTAAGGGGTAAATTGAGTAAAGGTGATCGAAGTGTACACCTCAGGAAGAACTTCCTTCATCACATCTCGCTCTGCCGCCGAGGCTCCAGATGCTACAACAATGGGATTGCTACGTCGTCCCAATAGGCGGATGTAGCCGGCATCGACAATTTGCCCGGCACCAATTGTAATCGTGCTGGCGCCTCCGAGCGGGCTAACGTAACTGAACAGAAAATTATGGTCACCACCGGCCTCGACCTTTACGCCGTTGCTAAACTGGCTGATGCCGTACTGGCAATCTGCATAGGTGATGGCATAGCGGCCGGGTGCGATAGGCCTGAAAGACTGGGCATAGGAGCTGGCGTTCGCCACGCGATAAAGGAAAGTCGCCTTCATATCCTTCGGCGATCTCAGCGTTCGAAGACTTGCTCATTTTATGGCTCCTGCGATCGGTTCGTTGCCCGTGGCAAGGCGTCGCCAGATCGGGGCCATCGCTTCGGCCATATCGCGGTAGAGGCCGTAGCGCCGCTCATAATGCGCTTCCAGATGCCTGTTTGGAACGTAGCTGCGCTCCATTCGCACCATCGAGGCCGCGCCCGCTGTAAAATCCGCAAAGATACCGGCGCCGGTTCCCGCCGCGATCGCTGCCCCGAGCGCACCGGTCTCGCGCGAGCGTGCGATCGACACCGGCAGTCCCAGCACATCGGCAAATATCTGCGGCCAGATCAAACTTCGGGAACCACCGCCAGAAAGCACGGCGTCGTTGAAGACGGCTCCTGCCCGGCGCATCGTCTCTATATGCTGGCGATGACCGAAGGCGACCCCTTCCAAGACAGCGCGCACAAGGTGCCCCTTGCTATGCCAACCGGCAACCCCATAGAAGCCGGCGCGGGCATTGCCGTCCTGCTGAGCGCCGTAGAGAAAGGGATGATAGAGTGGATCGTCCGCCGCCGGCACAATAGCGGCGGCAAGCTCGCCGCAAAGATCAAAGGGCGAGCCTCCATCCGCCGGAACAGCAGAGAAGAATTCCCGCACCAGCCATTCGAGGTTCGCAGCCGAAGTGGCGCTGGACTCGATCGCCATATAGCGCTCCCGGTCGAAAGTAGAGGACATGAAGATGGGGCCTGCCAGTTGCGGCCTGTCGATGATGACCTGATTAATGCTCCAGGTTCCCGCGATGATCGAGGCGTCCCCAGTCCGTGTGACGCCGGAGCCGATGGCCGACGCGATGACATCGAACAGACCACCGACGACGGGCGTGCCGACGGCAAGCCCTGTCTGACTGGCGGCCTCTTCGGTGATGTGCCCTGCGATATCGGCGCTCTCGATCAACGGCGGCAGAAGCTCCATGCAGTCGCCAAGGCCATAGGCCTCCATCAACACGCGATCGTAGCGGCGATTGGCGACATCAAGCAGGCCGCAGCCGGTCATATCCGAGACTTCGCTGACCCGCATGCCGGTGAGCCGATTGACGATGAAGTCCTTGCACAGGAAGACCGTCCCAATTCTTGCGAAGGTCTCGGGCCGATGCTGTTTTAGCCAGGCGAGCAGTGTTGGCGTCTGCGACGGCCAGGGCCGCTGCTGGCCGATCGGATAGGTGCGGTCGCCGACGCCTTGAGCCTGCCATTGCTCGACAAGGCCAGCCGCGCGCGTATCCAGCGACTGAATGCCGAGCAGCGGCTGACCATCACGATCGAGCGCATAAAGCCCGTTTCCGTGGCCGGCACAGCCCACCGCGGCAATATCCTGCGGTTGGATCGCGGCCTGTTCGATGCAATTGCGGATGACCTTGCGGGCATTGGCCCAAAGCTCGTCGAGCCCGCGCTCCACCTGTCCGGCACATGGCATGCGGCTATGGCCCTCTTCTGCCGCCGCCGCGATTTCGTTGCCCTCCCGGTCAAAGATCACCGCCTTGATGACGGTGTTGCCGGCGTCGAGCCCCAAGAGATAATCTGCCATGCAAAGCCCCTCCCAAGGCTCCAGTCTTTACGATCAGCCGCGCTGGTAAAGCGCGAAGGCGTCCTCGCCGCTGGCATCGTCATGTATGATCGCCATCAGCCCGCGCACGACAGCGCTCGGATTGGCATGCTGATAGATATTGCGTCCATAGACCATGCCCACGGCGCCCTGTCGCATCAAGGCCGCCGATTTATCGAAGACGGCGCGAAGGTCTTCCTTGCCGCCGCCGCGCACCAGGACCGGGCAACGGGCCGCCTCGACCACCCTGTGAAAATCCTCCGCATTCGTCGTTGGGTCGGCCTTGACGATATCCGCTCCCATCTCGCGGGCAAGCCGCGTCAAGGTGACGATCTTGTCGGCGTCACCGTCGACCATGTAGCCGCCAGCCGTGTCTACCGGCTGCATGACAAGCGGTTCGATCATCAGCGGCAGGCCGTATTTATCGCAATCGGCGCGCACACGCGCAATATTCTGCACGCATTGGCGAAACAGATCTGGCTCGTCGGGCAGCATGAAGAGATTGACGACGACGCAGGCCGCATCCATCTCGATTGCGCCGATCAAAGGCTCAGCTTCGTTCTGGAGCACCGCCCACATATGCCGATGCCGCGTACGGTTATAGGGGTTTCCCATGTCGATACGCATCACAAGCGCCGGCTTATCCTTGGCCGCAACATTCTGCAGCAGATCTGCCTGCCCGTAATTCATCTGGATTGCGTCGGGTGCTGCCTTCACCAGGGTCTCGACGACGGCCGGCATGTCTTCGAGACCATTGAGGAAGGACGGTTCGTTGCAGACACCGTGATCGATGGCCACATCCAGGCAGCGGCCGCCATTGAACAGCCGGTTCATCCGGACTTTGCTGTTGTTTCGCATTCTAGGCTCCTTTGTTCGTTTCGTTCGGAAAGGGTGCTTTCGGTGACGCCGTGGCGGTCACGCAGCAGGGTGAGGAAACGTTCGCGCTCCGCGCTCCGCTCCGCCGGTGTCCAGGCTTTTTCCTTGGCCAGAAGATCGAGCGTCGCGTCCATCATCTGCTGTGAAAGGTTGCCCGATATGGCAAGCGTGGTGCGCCTCAGCAGCAGATCGTCGAGATGCTCCACTGCTTCGTTGCGGATGAGAAAGATGAGCTCGCGCTCGGAATAATCCGGATGCGGCATGGGTCTGTCGGACGCTGTTGCAATGAAGCCGGCGATTGCTTCGGCCTGCGTGCCGTAGCGAGCGAAAAGCACGGCCATGCGGCTACCCGGAATTCCCTTTTCAGTGGCCACCTGGGCGATCCATGCGGCACGGTCGAGCGGAAATCGTCGACCTCCGCCGATCGCGCGGTCGGCTGTCGAAATTCGCCGCTCTTTCCCCAGCCGCTCGAGGGCGAGATCGGCCGCAAGTTCGCCGAAAGAGCGAAATGTCGTCCATTTGCCACCGATCATGCACACCACCGATGGGCCGCCATCGGCAGCATCGACGACCGTGCAGAAATGATCGCGCGGGATGCGGCCAGTAAAGCTGTCGGTGCTCGCTGGTAGCGGACGCACGCCCGAGAACTGGAAGCTGACCTCTTCCGGCCGGATTTTGATATCGGGAAGAACGAAGGACAAGGATTGGAGGATGTAGTCCCGCTCGTCCGCCTCGCAGCGCACGCTGTCGGGATCGTCGATGCGGATATCGGTCGACCCGACCAGAACCTTACCCAGGTAAGGAAACAGGATGCAGATCCGGCCATCTTCGTTCTCGTAATAGATCATGTGGCCGGCGAGCGCATTGTAGAGCGCCGTATTGTCGATGATGAGATGAGACCCTTTGGTTCCACCCACAAGAGGGACCGTCCGTGTTTCGGGTTTAAGGAGCATGCCGTTGGTAATGTCGATCCATCCGCCAGTTGCATTGATGATGAGTGACGGCTCGATCGTCACCGAAGAGCCGGTGATGGTGTCGTGCACGAGATATCGGCCCGCACCTGTCGCGCCGATATCCGCGTAGTTCAGTGCCCTCGATCCGCTGGACAGCCCGTCATCCAGCAACTCGATGCCGAGGCGCTCCGGATGGCTGACCCAGGCGTCGTAATAGGTGGCGGAACTCTTGATGCCGGAATTGAGCGCCGGCCACTTGGCGAGCGTGCTGCGCCGACCGCGAAACTGATGGCGCGGCATCATCGCCCGCTTGCGCGTCAGGAAGTCATAGATACCGAGTCCCGCCTTGATCGCGATGGCGCCGCGGCGGCTGGGCCGGCGTGACAATCCCAGGAAGCGGACCAATCCGTTGCCGAGCCCGGAGAAGATGTCGAAGACCGGCACCGTCGTCGGCAGCGGGGCGACATAGTGTGGAGCATTGCGCAGCAGCCGGTCACGCTCGACGAGCGATTCCTGTACCAGCTTGAACTCGCCATTCTCAAGATAGCGAAGGCCGCCATGCACCATGCGCGATAGTGCAGCGCTCGCCCCGGAGCAATAATCATGCTTCTCGACCAGAAGCACGTGAAGCCCCTGCAGCGCCAGCTCGCGGAAGACGCTGATGCCGTTGATGCCGCCGCCGATGACACACACGTCCACCTTCGAGCTCCGGCGAAGCCCGTCCAACGTCTCTTCACGATTCATGATGGTGATCCGTTACCTGTCCATATCGGTCAGTTTCGTTGAAATGGCTGCATCGATGGCTGCTTGATCGTCCGCGTCCAACCGAATGGTTCCGGCCCTTGCATTGTCGAGCGCCTGCGCTGGGTTGCGCGCACCGCAAAGAGCAAAGGTGACGCCGGGCTGGGCAAGCGTCCAGGCTATGACGATCTGGGCAATGCTGGCCTTGTGCCGATCGGCAACGGGTCGGATGGCAGCCGCAAAGGCGAACGCTTTCTCACGGTTGGAAACGGAAAAACGCGGATTGTCGCGCCGTTGGTCGTCACCGGAAAAGATGCGCTCAGGCCCGATCGCACCGGAAAGAAGACCGAGCGCCAGAGAGGAATAGCTGAGCGTCGAGATGCCGTTCGCCCGGCTGAGCTGCAGCAGATCGGCCTCGATCTCTCGGTCGAGCATGCTGAAGCGTTCCTGGATGGCATCGAGACCGCCGATTGAAACATAGGCTTCGAGCTCGGCGGCGCTGACATTGCTGGCGCCGATCGCGCGGATCTTGCCTGACGTCTTCAGGTCCTCGAGGGCGCGCATCGTCTCCTCGATCGGCGTCGTCGGGTCTTGCCAATGGGTAATATAGAGGTCGATATAATCGGTGCCGAGACGCCGCAGGCTTTCCTCGACTTCGTGGAAGATCGCGGCGCGACCAAGATAGCGGTGAACCGGCTGGCCATCCTGATCGAAGAAATGCCTGCCCTTCTCGGTGTGCCATACGAGGCCGCATTTGGTCGCGATGACAGCCTTGTCGCGACGGCCGGCAAGCGCCTTACCAACGATCTCTTCCGATCGTCCGAGGCCGTAGGCCGGCGCGGTATCGATCAGCCTGACACCGGCATCCAGTGACGCATGGATCGCCACGATCGATTCCGCCTCGTCCGTGCCTCCCCACATCCAACCGCCGATTGCCCATGTCCCGAGACCGACTGCCGAGGCGCTGACGCCTGAGCTGCCTATAGCGCGTATTAATTGTTGCCCGCTCATGCGCGTTGTCCCTCCCCCTTTGCCAGCGCAAGCACGCGCGCTCCGGTCGCCTCGTCCGTTACCAGCGTATCGAGATGATGACCGCGCATGACGCTGAGGATCGGTCCTGCCTTGTTCGGACCACTGGCCACACCGATCTTCGTTGGGATCGACGCAAATTCCGCAAGGGTGAGCGAGACCAGCGACCGGTTGAGGCTGTAGTCGCAGACGCTGCCGCGGTCATCGAGCAGATGGGCCAGCAACTCGCATGAAGCGCCGGAACGCTCGATTGCCGCGCGATCGGTACTAGAAGAGGGATGCAGGTCATAATAGCTTGAGTCGTCGGAGAGAATGGAACCGATGCCGACGACCGCGACCTTGGCCTCTCGCGCCTGCCTGAAGACGTCGGCGACAGAACGCATGTTGATCAGCATGTCGCGTTCAGCCGCGCTATCGGCGAAGAGAGGCGCGTGGATCTGGAACGAGTGGCCACCGAGCTGGTCGGCCATCATCGTCGAGACGTGGTTCACATCGGTATAATGCTTGCCCTGAACACAGCCGGTTGCGGGGACGACGGCAACATCGAAGCGGCGCGACGTCTGAAGGCCGGCCACGACCGCGCTGACACCCTTGCCGCCGGTGATGCAGATGGTGTCGCCATCCACAATCTGTTCGAGAAGCAGCCGGGCTGCGGCTTCGCCCACGGTCTGCAGCGTCGTCTGCAGATTATCGGATACCGTCGGTACCACGATGGCGCGGCTGATGCCACCAAGGGCGAGAAGCTGCTCTTCCATGTCGACCAAGGGTTCGACCGGGGATTTGATCTTGATCTCGACGAGACCGAGCTGGCGGCCACGCTTGATCAGTCGGTTGACGGTCGCATGCGAGAGGCCGAGCTGATCGGCGATTTGCGCCTGCGTCAAGCCTTCGAGGAAATGGAGAACGAGAGCCTGGTGCATCTGGCGCGCGATGACGATCTCCTCGCGAGGCGCGGATGGGGATTTCGGCTTTGCAATCGGCATGTCAGGCAATCTTCCGCTTATGAAGGAAATGGTCGATGGAAACAGCAGTCAGGAGAATGCAGCCTTTGATCATGTCCTGCCAATAGACCGATACATTGAGCAGGATCAGCGAGCTCGAGACCACCGACAGAAGCGCAATGCCGAGGATGGCGCCGAGGATCGTGCCGGAGCCGCCGCTCAAGGATGCGCCGCCGATAACGGCCGCCGCGATGATATTGAGCTCCATTCCGACGCCGAAGGTCGGGGTAGCAGCACCAAACCGCGACATATAGATGACGCCGGCAACCCCCGACAGCGTCGCGCAGAGGACGGTAACCCAGAACTTGACCTGGTTGGTCTTGATCCCGGAGTAAAGCGCCGCCTTCTCATTGCTGCCAGTGTAGAAGACCTTGCGGAAAGCCGTTGCACGCCTCAGCAGGAAATCGAAGATGGCGACAACAGCGACAAAAATCAGGATCACATAGGGGATGCCATAGAGCGTGCCTTGCCCGACGGCCTTGAAAGAAGGGGGCAGCGTGAACAGCGAGAGCGGAGTTCCCTTGGTGATGATGAGGCAGATGCCCCGCACGATCACCATGGCGGCCAGCGACGTGATGAAGTGATTAAGGCCGATGACGGTGACGAAGAAGCCCATGGCACAGCCGATCAGCGCGCTGGCGAGAATGCCGATCAGCGAGGCGCTCCATGGGTCCACGCCCATCAGGAACAGCGATCCCGACAGGACCATCGAGAAGCAAACGACCGACCCGACGGAGAGATCTATGCCACCGACGATCAGAAGGATCGTCATGCCGACGACGACAATCCCCTCTACCGAGAACGACATCAGCATCGCCCTGAAATTGCCGAGCGTAAGAAAGTGCGGAGAGGCAAAACTCATGAGGATGCAGAGGGTAAGAATAATGGCGATCAGCCCTGCTTCCCGCATTGTTCCAAGCTTCCTCCGGGAGAAAGCGCGCTCCTTCGTCACCGCCAATGCGTGATCTGTCATTGCCTTATCCCCCGCCTCTACTTTTTCCTCAGACGGCATGCTCTGATGCCTTCGATGTGATGTGTTGTCTCGCACCAACACCGGATGCGAGCCGCATGATGGCTTCCTCCGTCATCGCCGCGCCTTCGACGTCGCCAGCGACGCTGCCTTCGCGGATGACGATCGCCCGGTCGCAGAGACCGAGAAGCTCCTGCAGTTCCGAGGTGATGACGACGATGCCGATCCCGGAGCGCGCGAGATCACGCAGCAAGCGGTGAATCTCGGACTTCGCGCCGACGTCGATGCCGCGCGTCGGCTCATCCAGCAGGATCACTTTCGGATCGACCGCCAGTTGCTTTGCAATGGCAACCTTCTGCTGATTACCGCCCGAGAGCGATGAGACCGGCAGGTTAATACCGCCCATGCGAACGCCGAGACGGCGTGCAAGGTCGCCTGCCCGCTCGGCCTCTGCCTTCGCATTCAAGAGCCCGAACCGTCCGGTTAGCGACTTCAAATCGAGAACGGCAATGTTTTGTGCAATCGACAGATCGAGAAAGACGCCGGAACCCTTGCGATCCTCGGAGAGATAGACGACGCCAGCCCGTACCGCTTCCGCATAGGACGTCACCCGAAGCGCCTTGCCCCGCAATCGGACCTCGCCTGTGGTCGTCTGGCGCAGTCCGCAGATACCTTCGGCAATCTCGGTCCGTCCGGAGCCGATCAGGCCGCCGATACCGAGAATTTCGCCTTTGCGCAATTCGAAACTGACATCGTGAAACCGTCTGCCATCGCCGAGATTGTGGATGGAAAGAATAGCCTCGCTTGTGCGCTCGGCTTCGTTCTGCTTTTCCGGATAGAGCTGGGTGATTTCACGGCCGACCATGCAGCGCACCACATCATCAGCCGTGATATCCGATACTCGTTCCGTCGAGACATAGCGGCCGTCGCGAAAGACGGTAACACGATCACAAAGGCTGAAGATTTCCGCCATGCGGTGGCTGATATAGACGATCGAAATGCCCTGAGCCTTCAGATCGTTAATGATGCCGAAGAGCAGCTGCGCCTCCGCGACCGTCAATGCCGCGGTCGGCTCGTCGAAGATCAGAATACGGCAGTCGAGCGTCAGCGCTTTGGCGATCTCGACCAGCTGCTGGCTTGAGATCGGCAGTTCGCCGACCCTCCGGCGGACATCGATCGGAGCAAGACGGTCCATCACTGCCTGCGCTTCCCGCTCCAGCCTTGAGAAATTCATGAGGGGCGAGCGGCGGCGGTTTGTCGCCGCCATGAACATGTTCTCGGCAACGGTGGCGTCCGGGCAGAGCGCGATTTCCTGATGGACGAGGCCGATGCCCAGCGACTGAGCAGTGGCTGGAGAAGCAATCTTCACGAGCGCGCCATCGATGAGGATATCTCCCTCATCCGGCTGCAGCACGCCGGCGATGATATTCATGAGCGTCGACTTGCCCGCGCCATTCTCGCCGCAGAGGGCATGCACCTCGCCCCTTTCAAGCGTGAATGTCACATCCGTCAGCGCCTTGATGGCACCGAAGCATTTGCTGACATCGCGTATCTCCAAGACCGGTGCTGGCATCATAACGTCCCCTTCCCTACCCTACATCGGCTGTCCGGGGACTCACCCGGACAACCGCATTGCAAGGTTTACTCCTCGATGCCCTTGGTACCACGGCGTTTCAGGTATTTGTCCCAATAGAAATTGTCGGCGTTGGCGGCCGTGACGATCGACAGGCCATTATCGACAAAGGGAATGCTCATCGGGTTGAAGCCAGAACGCTTGGCATCGTTCATCGGGTCGATCAGCTCCGGATGCTTGGCAAGCCAGAGCATCATGAAACCCATGTAGCCCTGCATGCCCTGGTTCGGATTGATCGAGCCGAACACTTCGCCTGCCTTGATCATGTCGAGAATGTTGGCATTGACGTCGGCGCACATGACGAGGATCTTGCCGCCGCTTTCCTTGTTGGCCTGGGCCGCGCCGATTGCCGAGTTGGCTTCAGGCATGAACACGGCATTGAGGTTCGGATGCGCCTGCACCAAACTCATGAGACCCTGGTAGGCCTTGTTAGGGTCCTGGTTCGATGCGGCTCGACCGACGAGCTTCATGTCGGGATATTTTGTTTCCATGCGGGCGATGAAAGCCGCGATGCGCTTGTCATGATTGTCCTGGCCCGGATTTTCCAGCACGGCATATTCGCCCTTGCCGCCAAGCTTCGCGGCAATCGCGTCGGCGGCGTAGGTGCCCTCGCGCGTATTGTCCGAGGTGATGAAGGAGATGCGCTTGGAAAGCGGCGAGTCCGCCGCAAAGGTGACGACGGCTGTACCCTGATCGATCGCGCGGTTGATCGGCTCGATAAAGGGGTCGGAATTCATCGGATGAACGAGAATGCCGGCCGGGTTCTGGGCAAGCGCCTGGTCAAACGTGGCGATCTGCTTGTTGACGTCATATTCCGGCGTTCCGGTGTAGGCGGTCTCGCAGCCGAGCTGGCGGCCGGCCTGCTTGAACATCTCATAAACCGGGAACCAGTATTCGACGCCGGACACCATGACGTTCATGACGTATTTTTCGCCGGGCTTGCAGCGAAACGGATTTTCCGTCTCAGCCGCCGACACCGTCGAAGCGAATGCCGCTGCAGCCAGAACAGCCATTGCGGTTGTGCTTAGAAATTTGCGCAAAAATCCTCCTCGAGGCTGACGCCCCTCCCAAAAAGTCGATGGCGCATGTTGCGCCTTGTTCGTGAAGCCAGGTCTCCTCCTCGAGCCCGGTGATTACAGCTAGCCTCCAAGGAGTCCGATTGTCAATATAATTCACGGTAAGAAATATATTTCACACTTGGCACTTATTCACGGTTAAGATTGGAGGTATTCAAAATCGCCTACTGAGCGCGAAGAAGACGCGTGAATAGTCTCGAGATTTCTGGCGTTTTTGTCATCCGCGAAAAGAGCGGCTTTGATGCAAAGCCTTCAGAACCCAAGGGAAGAAGCAAGCTCCCACGGGCTTTATTCCCAACGTCGTAGCTGGGAGCAACCTCGGGCGCGAAACCCCAACGCAACTCAACAGGCTTGGCCCATGGGAAGAAAAGGCCTCGCCTTGAAGGGATCAGAACCTGCAACCCAGCGGATCATGTCAGGCCGCACGTTGTTCCGTTATCAACGGCCGACGTCAAGGCGCAAAGCAATCGCCCCTCGCTCGGCCGCAACTTCACTCTTTTAAGAACGACAACCTATAGCCCAAAAATGAGATCCGTAATGATGTGAAGAGAGTCGAACCAAGGACCATCAACTTTCCAAGAGCTTAACGTGCTGATATCCGCGATAATGTCCTTTGCCATACACCTCAACCGGATAGAATGAGCTCGACCGCACGCTAACGTCAGTCATCGAGGTGAGCGTGCTCGCAGACGTCCTTCGACGCGCTGGTGCTTTGTCACCGGTTCGGGCCGCCCAAAAGCCATGCACGATAGGTGGCGCCAAGGTCCGAGACGATGCAGGTGGGTCTTCAGGCAGCCCGAGGCGACGAAGTCCCGCCTCAGCGTGGCCTGATTGCATCAGGCTCGTTAACCTGATGCTCGATCATCCGATCTGTATGCAAATTCCTTTGGCGCCATTGAGCAGCCGCCTCAAATGATAGCTGGCGAGCGGATCATCCGCATGTGCGCCAACTAGCGCAGCGAAGGCTGGTATGGCAGCGGCGTGATCTAGCTCGAGCTTTGTAAAGGCTTCCGTATACTGCGCCACGTCCAGGCCATCGAACTTCGCCGCCGATAAAGGCTCGAAGGCGCGCAACGACTGGCTTCGTCCGCGCAGCACGAGATCACCAATCGGTCGTCCTCGGAATTCCTCTGCCGCGTTCGCTACACTTTCACTGACGCAAATCTGCGTGCCCAAAGTCTTGTTTGCAGCCTCCAACCTCGCAGCCGTGTTGACCGTGTCGCCGTAGGCGGTGAAATCGAAAAAACGATCGCCGCCGAAATTCCCGACGAGCGCGGGACCTGCATGAACACCGATGCGCGTCACACCGAAATCGACGCCTTTCTGCTTCCAGCGCTCGCGAAACGCCTCTGCCCGTTGGTCGAGTGCTTGTGCGCAGGCGATCGCACGGGTGGCATAATCGGGCTGATCGCCGGGCGCATTGAACAGCACCTGAATGGTATCACCAATCACCTTAGCCACCGTTCCTTCATGCGCGAAGACGACATCCGTGAGACCGCCGACATATTCATTGAGCAACTTGGCCAAGACCTCGGGAGCGGCTGTTTCGACGAGTGCGGTAAAGCTCGTGATGTCCGTGAAGATCACGGCGATGTCGCGCCAGCGTACCTGCATGTCATCATCATTCCCGCCTGTAGAGAGGCGCTTGGCAAGTTCAGGTGAAAAATAACGGGATAATGACGCATGGGCGCGCTCCGCTTCCGCTTGGCGACGGCGTGCTTCGCGCACGCCGCCTCCCCGCGAGTGCAAGAGCATGTTCTTGACGATGGAATCGGCTCGCTTGCCGTGCTGTACGATCTTTTGCAGATTGTCCTTTAACAACCCGCCCAATTCCTCGAGTTCATCGCGAACATTGTCGGAGAGTGCGAGTGGCCCGATCGTATCGCTCAATTCATCCATCAGCTCGGCTGAGAGGGCGGCGAAATTATTGACGAAGTTGAGGGGGTTCTTGATCTCGTGCGCGATGCCGGCAGTAAGCTGCCCGAGCGAGGCCAGTTTTTCGGTCTGCACCAGACGATCCTGCGCGGCGCTGAGATCGTCGAGAGACTTGGATAGCTGCCTCGTCCGCTCCTGCAGCTCTTCGAACAGCCGCGCGTTCTCGATCGCGATCACGGCCTGATCGGCAAACGTTTTGAGAAGATCGATCTGGCTGACGCTGAATGTCCCTGGCTCGGCGCGCGAAACGCCGATGGTGCCGATCGCGACGCCGTCGCAAAGCATCGGCACAACGACAATACTTCGGTATCCCCGAATGCGCGCCATGGCCTTGACGGCATGGGGAATGCCGCGTTCGGTTTCGATATCGGAGCGGAATGCCATGACCGAGCTGAGTGCAACTCGGCTGTGAATCCCTGACGAAGTCGACGGAGTTGGAAATGAAGATCGGATCTCGTCGTGGCTAGCCGGGCTTCCCGCCGTACAGGCTGCCAGATGGAGCATGCCATCCATGACGCGCGTCACAAGCGCCGTTTGACTGCCAAGCAGCCGTCGCGAGCTCTCGGAAATGACATCGAAAACCGCCTGTACGTCGGTTCGCGACATGGAAATGACATTGAGAATCTGCGCGGTAACCGCCTGGCGTTCCAATGCAATTCCAAGCTCCGATCGTAGACCGGCGTTCTCGGCCGTCATAGAGCCTAGTTGCTGTTCAAGTTCGTCAATCCTGCGTCGAAGCTCGGCGTCCATGGCTAAACCCTGCTGGACGAGAGCGGTCTGCTGATGGCTGCTGGTTCACCGCTGGCGACGGCCGTCACCCAGGACAGGCTCTCCGGCGGCATCGCCAATGAGAGGCCGTTCGTCTTGCAATGCCGATAGACGAGATCAATGACCTCATTTTTGGCGGACATCCTGCTCGCCGGGCTTGCCACGCAAAACTGCAGCTCAACCTCGATAGCCATTGCATCGATCGCTTTGAGCGCGACGGACGGCGGCGGAATTTTAACGATACGCTCGCAGCTCCGCAAAACACCCAGCATGAGGTCTTCAACGACAGACGGCGGCTGGGTGGCGGCAACGTGCATGGAAAGTGAAATCCAGTGCGTCTCGTCAGGACGACTGAGATTGGTCATTCCCTGTTTCGCAAGCACGCTATTGGGCAGGACGACGACATTGTGCCCGCCGGTCAAAAGATTGGTCGAGCGCCAGTTGGTTTCGGCGACGCGCCCTTCCGTCCCGTCGCCAAGCTGGATCCAGTCGCCGATGACGTAAGCACGACCGAGCGTGAGCGCAATGCCGGAAAAGACATCGGCAAGTGTGTTCTGCAGCGCCAGGCCTATGATGATGGCGACCACGCCTGACGTGGCAACCAACGGGCCGATCGGCGCTCCGAAGACGAAGCCGATGACTGCCAGAGCTACGCCGAGATAGACGACACCGACGATCAGATCCTGCAGCAGATGTGCTTCCCGCGGCTTGTGGTTGAGGGTGATATAGATCTGCACGAAACCGATCATCGTCCAAGCCAGATGGAGCCACCAGAGAACCCTTGCGGATTTGGCCAGCAGGATGCCGGCCTCCTGAAGCTCGACATCGTCGAGGCGATAGGGCGAAACTCCTCCCAGGCCGAGCACAAGACTCATGGTGCCGAAGAACAGGATTTGCACGATCAGGCGCCCGGTCGGACGGCTGCGTCCCTGGATATGCCAAATGACAATGCCAGCCAGCCCGAGCAGGTTGATCAGGACGAGCGGCAGGAAATGATGTTCGCCAAACATGACGGGCTCACCGATGATGATTTGCCGGGGGTGGAGTGAGCGGGGCGAGCGCCGGCGGCATCCGCCCCAAAGCAACTATTTCTTGAGCGGGAAGGTCAGTTCCTTCTGACTGCTGTCGACGACGAAGACCGCCAGGAGCTTCGCCGGCTTGGTCTTGCTGGCATTTGCGCTGACGCCATGGCGATCGCCCGGCATCTCGGAGAAGTTTTCTCCGGCCTTGTAGACCTTGACCGGACCGTCGTTGACCTGGCTGCGGATCGCCCCTTCCAGAACCGTCGCATAGATGAAGGCAGAGGTGGGATGCCTGTGGCCCGGAGAGAAGCCGCCCGGGCCGTACTCGACCAGAATACCCTTGATGCTCTTGCCGGGGACATTCGGCAGTGCGTGTTCATAGACGAGGGTAACCTTGGCATCTTTTTCGCCGGTCTCATTGGCGGCGGCGGCGGTGTACAGAAGCGCGGCCAGGGTAAGGCCGAGGATAGGCTTGATCATCTCGAATTCCTTTCTTGAGAGTTGGGCGCTCATTTCCGCGCGGAGGTTGCGAACCATTGTTCGAAGGTGATGCGGCCAAGGCGGGGATTTTTGTCGGAGACAAGCGAGCCGTCCTCCAGCTTTGTGCCGAAATAGCGGGCTTCGGGATCCCCTTCGACTTGGCGCACATCGCCCATGGCCTTCAAGTAGCGGGCGACGAGCTCGTTCATCCGGATGCGTTCCGGGCCGGAGATCTCGACAATGCCATTGATGGGCGCCGCCATTGCAACGGCGGCCATGGCGTCGGCGACGTCATCGGAGGCGATCGGCTGCACATAGCCGACAGGCAGCCGCACCGTATTCCCGCTGGTGGCGGACTGGGCGATGCCGCCGATGAATTCCATGAACTGCGTCGAATGGACGATCGTGTAGGGAATGCCGGATTCGCGGATGATCTTTTCCTGGGCAGCCTTGGCGCGCATGTAGCCGCTGTCGGGCAGGCGATCGACACCGATGATCGACAGGGCGATATGATGCTTTACGCCGGCGGCCTTTTCCGCTGTCGCCAGATTGCGGCCTGCCGTCTCGAAGAATTCGAGCACGGCTTTGTCCTCGAAGGAAGGCGAGTTTGCGAGGTCCATGACGACGGAGGCGCCGGCGAGTGCCTCAGCTAGTCCTTCGCCGGTGATCGTGTTGACGCCGGTGTTCGGGGCGGCGGCAATGACTTCATGGCCTTGCTTGCGAAGGCGGTCCGATGTCTTCGAACCGATCAGGCCGGTTCCGCCGATGATGACGATTTTCATGAGTTTCTCCATGTGCGGCCGTTTCGCGCACCGCGTTGTTCATTCGTTTCCGGAAAATTGCGCATTCCTAATTCATGCCGGCCTCGTCGAGGCGGTCGATCTTGTTTGCCGAGCCGGGGCGCTAGCTTGGTTGCGCCGGCTCGGCCTTCAAGCTTACGGGCCTCAGTAGTCCCAGAAGGCCGGTACCCAGCGGAAGGCATCGCCGTCGGCGGCGACATGGCCGACCGAAGGAAACGGCATGTGGGTGGCGACCAGAAACGAACCGTTCGCCGCCAATTCCCGCAAAAGACGGACGCGCACGCGGGCAGCCTCCTCCGGATCGTGTTCGAAACCGTTATGCCAATCCGGATGTTCGAAGCCGACGGCGAACACGGCATCGCCGGCAAACATCAGCCGGTCCTTGCCCGATGCCACGCGAACCACGCTATGCCCTGGTGTGTGGCCGCCGGTTCGGGAGACGACGACGCCCGGCGCTACCTCCTGCTCATCATCGAACAATCGAAGCTTGCTATCGTATTCTTTTCTGAACTGCTTGGCGGCAGCCCGAAGCGCGTCCGGGAAACCGGGCGGCATCGACACGTGGGTGAAATCGGGTGCCTCCCAGAATTTGACCTCGGCCGCGGCGACATGGATCCGCAGGTCCGAACGTAGCCGCTCCTTCACCCCATCGACGAGCAGCCCGCCAACGTGATCCATATGCATGTGGGTCAGGACCACATCGGTTACGGAGCCAAGGTCGATGCCCGCAGCGTCCAGCCGCTTGACCAACTGACCGGCCCGCGGCAGGTTCAACTCCGGGTCTAAGCCCAGACCTGCATCGATGAGGATCGTCTGCTTGCCGCTGCGCACCACGACCGCGTTCAGCGCCCAGTCGAAAGCGTCTTGCGGCAGGAACATGTCGTTCAGCCAGGCCGCGCGATCGGCCGGACTGGCATTGTATCCCAACATCTTGGTCGGCAACGGCAGCACGCCATCGCTGATCACCAGCACCTCAATATCACCGATCTGCACCGCGTAGCGCGACGGGACCAGTTCGTCGGGTCCCGTTCTCCCGGCGCGTGAGTTGATGTCCAAGCTCATGTCAGTCTCCTATTCAGCAATCGTGTGAGGTTTAATTTCTGTCTGCGACATGATGCGCTTCTGTTTTGCGTGATCGAAACGGTCACAGGTCACGGCTCGGATCTTATGTTGCGGGGTGTTTGGCGGTCGATCCAGCCGAGGGAGAGGAAAAGCCATACCGGAGGATAGGGCAGCCAATGCTCTCGGTGAGTACCGGCGAAGACTTCCAAGTGAAGAGCCTCGCACGAAAGAACGGACATTTTCGCCGGCCGGCCGATTCTAGACCGGGCGGCATACGTCGCTATGCTATCGTGATCGAGGCGAGCTCGCATCCCGTCGAAGTGACCGATCCCATCGAAGAGGCGGGGTCTGCCAATTGAATGGTCCTCACGGTCCCGCTGGCACAAACGCTAATCGTTCGTTGCGTTCAGCTAAACCTTCGCACAATCCGCAGATGCTTTCGGCCAATAGTTTTCCGGGCCAGCTATCGCCACACTCATTCGCATCTCAATCATCGTGAAGGATGAAAACATGCAGGACATTTCAAAGCAGTCGGCCGCTAGTCTCTCGCGGCGCCACGCTCTACTCGGCGGCCTCACCGCCGGTATCGCCGCCGGCTTGCCCGCGATTGCCGCCGCCAAAACTGCGAAACAGTCCCTCACCGCCACCGTCACCCCCGGAAAGCCGGCAATGAGCACGATCACGACCAAGGACGGCACGGAAATCTACTACAAGGACTGGGGGACCGGTCCTGTCGTCACCTTCTCTCACGGCTGGCCGCTGAATTCAGATGCCTGGGAAGGCCAGATGCTCTTTCTCGCCCGGCGCGGCTTCCGCGTCGTGGCGCACGATCGCCGCGGCCATGGACGCTCCAGCCAGCCGAGATCGGGCAATGACATGAACGGATACGCCGACGATCTGGCCGCCGTTATCGAGGCGCTGGACCTCAGGGACGCAACGCTGGTCGGCCACTCCACCGGCGGCGGCGAAGTCGCCCGCTATATCGGCCGACACGGTACGAAGCGTGTCGCCAAGGCCGTCCTCATTGCCGCCGTGCCGCCCGTCATGGTGAAATCGGCAGCCAATCCGGAAGGCCTGCCGATCGAGGCGTTCGACGCGATCCGTGCTGGCCTCGCTAAGGATCGTTCGCAATTCTACCGCGACTTCGCCCCGCAATTCTACGGCGCTAATCGACCTGGCTCGAACGTTTCCCAAGGCACGCTCGACCAATTCTGGCTCTGGGGCATGCAGGCCGGCCTCTTGAATGCCTATGAATGCGTCAAGGCTTTCTCCGAGACCGACTTCACCGAAGATCTAAAGAAGTTCGATGTGCCGACGCTCGTCGTGCATGGGGAAGACGACCAGATCGTGCCGATCAAGGATACCGCCGTCAAATCCGTGCGGCTGATCAAGGGTGCCAAGAATATCTACTATCCCGGCGCACCGCACGGCATCACCGCCACGCATCAGGACCAGCTCAACGCTGACCTGCTCGCCTTCCTCAAGGCTTGAGCCGGCCACGGCTCGCGGGGCAAGCCGCCGTCCTCCGCGAGCCGTCCTGAACTGGCGCGGCCTTGCCGCGCCAGTTCTTCAATTCCTTTCCATCATCGTTCTCTCGGAGCTCGTCCAACACGCACCAGACTTGGCCCATAACCACCTGCGGCTTTTGGCTGAGACAGGAGGCATCCGAGTAGATCCCGGATACCACTGAGGCTTGACGGTTCTCCACCAGAGCGGCGATGGCGCCGCCAATACATGGATTTCCATAAGTTGCCGCCGCCCAATGGCGGGAATAGTGTACGAGTCTGGATCACTGATGCTGCTATCGAGACTGGCCTTTCGATATGCTGGCGCAGCCCAAACTTTATGTTTCCTGCAGGAGCCGCCGATGACGCGCGTCTGGTCGTACCGCCCCCAACTCCTGCACCTAGGTCAATTTTTTGCGACCTATATTCTGGGGTGCGGCTTCGCACAGACACTTGCAATCGTACCCGGAACAGGCATTTCCATATGGCCCCCCAGCGGGCTTTTCATCGCAATCCTTATGCTCGCGCCCAAGCAGAGCTGGCCGTGGTGGGTATCGGTCGGCTGCCTCGGGGAGCTATTCAGCAATGTCCTGTGGTTCCACAGCCCGCTGCCCGCCGCCGTTCTGATTTATGCCGGCAACGCGCTCGAAGCCATGGTCGGCGCGTGGCTCGTGAACTGGGCTTTGGGTCGGCCGGTTCGACTGGAAACCCTGCGGGAAGTTCTTGTATTCGTCGCGTTAGGCGCTGGAGTGGCTCCCGTGGTGAGCGCGACGGTCGGAAGCGCGACGCTTGCTTGGTTCGGCATATTTTCACAAACCTTCTCAGGGGCCTGGCCACTCTGGTGGATCGGGGATGCCACGGGCGTCCTGATCGTCGGACCGCTCGCGTTGGTCGTGATCCAGAACTGGAACAGAAAGGCCGAGCTATCGGTTGCGCGGTGGCTTGAAGCATGCGCGGTGGGGCTGATCCTTCTCGGCGTCGCGGCCCTTTCGCTCGGCAGCTACCTGCCCTTCGCCTATATCATCATGCCGCCACTACTTTGGGCCGCCGTGCGATTCGAATTCAAGGGCGCTGTCGTCACTCTCGCCCTTCTCGCGCTAATTACCGCGATCGTCACGATATCCGGTGCCAGCCAGTTTGCCGGAAATGCCGAGAGCCAGCGCCACAACCGGATCATGCTTCAACTCTTTCTGGCGATTTCGGCATTTTCAGCTCTGGTTGTGGCCGCCATATCCCGGCAGCATCAGCTCGCCTTACAGACATTGCGTCAGAGTGTGGACGCTCTGCGTGACCGAGAGCGGGAGCTCGAGCAGATCGTAAACATGGTTCCCGTCCAAATTAGGCGTCTGACCCCGGCAGGTGAGCCAACCTTCTTCAATAAACGGCTGCTCGACTATTTCGGCCTGGATGACGTCGGGCAGTTGGACAATCGGGATAGCAGTCGTTTGGTGACCGCCATGCGGACTTTTGTTCACCCGGACGATTCCGATAGGCTCTTGAACGCGGTCCGACGCTCGATCGCGACCGGCGAGCCCTACGCAATGAAATATCGCATGCGTCGTGCAGATGGCGTCTATCGCTGGTTCGACGGTCGATGGGAGCCATTGCTCGACGATGACGGCGGGATCGTTGAGTGGTTTGCAATCTCCATCGACATCGATGATGAAGTGCGCGCGCAGAAGGCCTTGCGCGATCGGGAGCGAGAGCTCTCGCAGCTTGTGGACGCCCTGCCGGTCCACATCTGGAGCTGGACGCCTGCTGGAGAGCTGGCCTATGTCAACAAGCGATCTTTGGAAGATCTCGGCCTCTCTGGGGCGAACTTCGAAGATAGCACCCGCGTGGCGCAAGAACTGGTTCATCCCGAAGATGCTCCCAAGGTGCTGCATGCGTCAGCCAACTCCCTCAGATCCGGCGACCCCTTCATGATGCGGTATCGCCGGCGTTGGAAAGATGGCAGCTACCGGTGGATGGAGGCGCGCGCGCAGCCTCTGCGTGATCGAGATGGAACGATCGTGCAATGGTATCAAGTGTCCATCGACATCGACGATCAGGTGCAGGCCGAAGAAGCGCTGAAGACCAGCAAGCGGCAATTGGAGCAGATGATCGACACCCTGCCGATCAATATCCTGAGCTTCGCTCCATCGCGCAGGATGACCTATACGAGCAGACGATATCTGGACAATGTCGGTACACCAACACCCGACATCGAGAACTTCGATTCGCTGGCGCGAGATTTGGCTCACCCTGAAGACTTTCCGATCATGTTTCAGAGAGCAATGAATGGCTTCGCGACCGGCCAGCCTTTCGTAAACCGGTTTCGTCGGCGTACCAGGGATGGAACCTATCGGTGGATCGAGGCCCGCGCGCAGCCTCTGCTGGATGCCGATGGTACCATCGTACAATGGTATATCATCTCGATCGATATCGAAGATGAGATGCTCGCGCAGGAGGCGCTACGGGAAAGAGAACGCTTTCTCTGGCAATTGGTGGAAACGCTGCCGGCGATGATCGATTGCGCTGCGCCTAATGGCGAGCCGGTCTATCGCAGCCAGCAGCTTCGGGAATTCCTTGGCTACGAGTTGGAAGACTTGGACGGCGCGAAGAAATCGCGGCTGAATGGCACGCTCGATGCCGGGGTGCACCCAGAGGATCTTGCCGGGGTCAAGGAACAGTACGCCCGTTGCCTGTCGACCGGCGAACCCTATGCACGCAGGCATCGCTTGCGCCGTTTCGATGGCGAATATCGCTGGGTCGAGACGCGAGCCGCGCCGATGCGCGACAGCGAAGGCGCAATCGTGCAATGGAATGTGATCTGCCTGGATATCGATGGTGAGGTTCGAATGCAGGAGGAGTTGCGCATGGCGCACGAGCGGCTGGCGCGCGCCAGCCAGGCGGCGAGCCTTGCCGAGCTTTCCGCCTCCATCGCACACGAGGTGAACCAGCCTCTGGCGGCGATCGTCGCCAATTCGCATGCATGCTACCGCTGGCTTTCAGCTGAGCCTGTCAATGTCGAACGAGCGAAGATCACCACTGAACGTGTCATTCGTGATGCCAATTCAGCGGCGGAAGTCGTCAGTCGCATCCGGGCGCTGTTCAAGCAATCCGTGGACAATAGAGTCAGCCTGTCGACCGCAGGCGTTATCGCCGAGGCATGTAGCCTGGTGGCTGGCGAGGCTTTGCGTCGCCGCATCCGAATCGACATCGATGTGGAAGACAAGCTTCTGCCTGTCGCGGTCGATCGCATCCAGATTCAACAGGTCCTGGTCAATCTTATCCGCAATGGCATGGAGGCAATGGACGTCGTTGCAGGGGAAAAAACTATCGACGTGCGCGCCCATCGCTTGGGCAGCGAAGTGCAGATCGAAATAGGCGACCGGGGAAACGGCATCGAGTTCCCGGATCAGATCTTCGAACCTTTCTTTACGACGAAAGAGAACGGAATGGGCATGGGCCTTGCCATCTGCCGTTCGATCGTCGAAGCGCATGGCGGGCGTTTATGGGCCGAGAAAAATGAACCGCGTGGCGCGCGGTTCATTTTCACCTTACCAACCATGGGGAAAGCGGCGCCATGACACCGGACAACCATGTTGTTTTCATCGTCGACGATGACGAGCGCATCAGGGAGGCGCTCGGCGAGCTCCTGGAGACCCACGGCATGCGCGCCATCGCGTTCGGTTCGGCGGGTGACTATGTCGAGGCCAAGAAACCTGATCTACCTGCCTGTCTGATACTCGACGTTGAATTGCCCGATATCAACGGCCTCGAATTGCAGCGGCAGATCGCCGAGGGCGATCATCCGCCGATCGTCTTCATCACCGGTCATGGCGACATCCCTTCCTCTGTGCGGGCGATCAAGCACGGCGCGGTGGATTTCCTGACCAAACCATTCAGCGATGAGGACCTCATGGCCGCGGTTCATACAGCAATTTCCGAAGATCGGCGAAAGCGATCGGAACGGGCCGAACTAAGCTTGTTGAAGCGGCGTTATCTCGAACTGACCCCACGCGAACGCGACGTGCTGCCGCTCGTGGTCAGCGGTCTGCTCAACAAGCAAGCGGCATCGCAACTCGGAATCAGCGAAGTGACGCTGCAAGTCCATCGACGGAATGTGATGCAGAAGATGGCGGCGGCATCGCTCGCTGATCTCGTGCGCATAGCGGAACGATTGGGAATACAGATCATCCATTCGCGCCGCATGGGAGGAAATTGAGGATGACGAGGACAAGACCGATCGTCGCGGTTGTCGATGACGATGCGAGACTGCTCGAATCGCTGGAGGAACTGCTGGAATCCGCCGGCTATGCAGCCTGCTGTTTCCGGTCGGCTGAACATCTGCTTGCTTGCGGTCTGTCGGATCTGGATTTGCTGATCACTGACATCGGAATGCCAGGCACAAACGGCTTTGAACTTCGTGACATGGTCAACAAGGCGCGTCCGGAACTGCCGGTATTCCTGGTTACAGGCCGCCACGAGATCGCCGATCAGGGCCGCGCCAAAGGCATGGATGGCTTTTTTCGAAAGCCATTCGACGCGCCTGCCCTACTCGTCGCGATAGGGGAAGCTCTACAGAAATCGAGAAATGGAGGGTGACATGAGAATTGACCAGCCGCTCCGAAAAACGGCACCGCTATCGCGGCAGCAAAAGAATGAAGCAATAGAACCTATCGTCATCATCGTTGATGACGATGCGGCTGTTCGCGAGGCGCTGTCGGAGCTGATCCTCTCGGCGGGCCTGCATCCAGTGAGCTTCGCTTCGACTCAAGAAGTACTTGATGCCGACATACTTGACAGCCCCGGCTGCTTGATCCTTGACGTCCGCATGCCGGGGGCGAGCGGCCTTCACCTGCAGCATCATCTGCTGGAAAGCGGCAATGCGAAACCAATCATCTTCCTGACCGGGCATGGCGACATTCCGATGACCGTGCAGGCGATGAAGGCGGGGGCGGTCGACTTCCTGACCAAGCCAGTGCGCGACCAGACGCTGCTCGACGCCGTGATCGCCGGTATCGCGCTCGACGCGGCGCGACGGGCCAATGCTTTGGTCGTCAAGCGGAATATCGAGCGCCTAGTGACACTGACGCACCGCGAACGCGAAATCCTGCGCGAAGTGGCACGCGGTCGGCTGAATAAGCAAATCGCCTTCGACCTCGGGATAAGTGCGGTCACGGTCAAATTGCACCGTGCCAATGCCATGCGAAAAATGGGGGCCGGCTCCATCGGCGAGTTGATCAGGGCCTGGGAGACGCTGCCCGCCGCAATACGTGAGGCCGGCGGCGTCTCATTCTAGGCGTCATTCCAACTTCGGGACCGACAGCAGATAGCCTGGTCTCGGGGCGGCCCAGGGCTGTCAGGCACGCGGCAAGCAACCGCCAAAATCTGAGGAAAAGCTTACTGAACCGAAAAAATACATAACGATTACATGAATTTACCTCGCCTATAACGCGAGTAGCGACGCCCCGAAGGCGCGTCTATCTTCGTCTTGTGCAACCGGTACAAGTGTGGAGAAATATCGATGTCGGACGAACAACTGCGCTGGCTTTTGAAGGTCATCCAACCCGAGCGGACGCTCGCCCTCCTCCCTGGCGGCTCTGGCCTCGGCGAGGCGGCCTACGCCGGGCTTCTCAATCTGCCGGTCGAGGTCTACGCAAACGAACTCGACTGCCTACAGAAGGAGGCCTCGGAAGCGGCCAGCGCCTTGCTTTCCGACCACACTGTGGCATCGATGGTCGATCACCTCCCCCTGCGGAAGGGAGCCCGCATAGTGGCGTTCGGCGACAGCTTGACGTCCGAACCCCAGTCTTGGGCAGTGATCCTGAGAGAAATGCTCGCGATGCGTCGCAGCGCCGATCAGATATCGTTCACAATCAGTGCGGTAGCGGGCGAAACGACGACGCACGGCCTAGTGCGGGTCGGGGGGATTGTCAATTCCCGGCCCGACTGGATTCTCTTTCTCGTCGGAACGAATGACGCACGGACGCAGGGCCTGCATCCAACGAAGACGCTCGTCCATCGCGAGGAGACAGAGCGCAACATTGCGGAGCTGCGTGAGCGCGTCTCCCGGGAGACCACTGCGAGCAGCATCTGGATCACTCCACCCGCAGTCAACGAGGCACAGGTGGCTGCGCATTCGGGCTTGGCTAGGTTCGGAGTTCGGTTTCGCAACGAAGACTTGGAGCGGGTCGCGAAGATCGTCCGAGACGGTGATGGGCCTGTTGTCGACGCCTTCTCCAAGTTGGGGAGTCCACCTCCTTCTGAGCTGCTGATGAGCGACGGACTGCATTTCACCCTGGAGGGTCAGAAGCGGCTGGCGCTCGAAGTGATCCGGGGTTGGAGCAGCCTCAAATGAATTACCTCGTTTTCGGCGCCACAGGAAACATCGGGGCTCGGGTTACCCAGCGCCTGCTCGATTCTGGAGCAAGTCCTTCCGTTTTCGTTCGCAACGCCACGAGGGCCAGGGCTCTTTTCGGTAACCGCGTCGAAATCCACACCGGAGACCTCGAAAGGCCCGGCTCTTCGCTGGATGCCGCGCTGAGTGGGGTCGGCGCGGCTTTCCTCGTGACTGACGGACCGTATCTCGACATGCAGGATCACGCAGTCGCCTTGGCTGCGCGCCACTCAGGCGTGCGGCACATCGTCAAGCTCTCTACCTTGGACGTGCTATCCGGGGTCGGCACTGGCCCATGGCACGCACGCGGCGAGGACGCCATTCGAGGTAGCGGAGCGGCGTTCACATTTATTCGGGCGGCCGGATTCATGTCGAACGCGCTCAGCTGGTCGCACTCCATCCGCAAAGATGGAATGCTGCGCTCGTCCACAGGCGCTGGCAAAATCGCTTTTATCCATCCAGACGACATCGCCGCCGTCGCCGTGACCGCTCTGACCACGCTCGACTATCACGGTCAGGCATTGGTGATTACAGGCCGCGAAGCGCTGTCGTACGGGGAGATGGCCGCCGCGATAGGCAAGGCTATCGGCAAGCCTGTCGGCTTCGAGGAATTATCTGACCAGCAGGCATACGCGCGCACGGTCGAATGGGCCGGCAAAGGGCTTTATGCCGAAGCCCTCGTCGAAATCTGGCGCGCGGTGCGCGAGGGACGGCTTGAAACGGTAACGGGCGAGGTAAGGCGGATATTGAGGCGAGAACCAATCTCGTTCGATCAGTGGTCTGCCGAAAATGCTCCATCGTTTCACTAGTGTTTCGGCGCGATGTCTTGAAACGAATTCACGTAAAGCGCTACGGCGCGGATTGCCTCGCCCTCGGCGCCATTGCGCGAAAGGGCGGCGCGCCCCTGATGCGCTGCCCCATGCACGAGCGACTCCACCATTCCCGGAAGGACAAAGAGCATTCGCTCCTTTTCATCGAGACTGTACCGCTGCTGGTCGTCGTACGACAGCATCTGTCTGAAAGAATGATGCAGGGCGCGCTTGAAGCCGAGAGCGCTCTCCGGAACGGCAGACGAAACGGCGTCGTGCAATTCCGCGAAGCCCGCATGCGCATTCATCAGGCCTTGGACAAGTTCACGAGCGAATTCGTCTAGTGGTGCCAAGCGGCAGGCGGCCATAGTCTGCTCGATGAGCTGTCGTACCTCGTCGACATGTCGATCATGGAGGGCCGCGAAGATCGCGCGCTTGTCAGGAAAATACTGATAAAGTGACCCGATGCTGACACCGGCAGCCTCCGCGATCCGATTCGTGGTAATGGCACGCATTCCGTGGCGCTTGACGACAAGTTGGACCGCCTCAAGCACCGCCTCTACCGTCTGCTGCGAACGTTTCTGTTTGGGCTCGCGTCGGGTGAGAGCTCTTTCGGCCGTCGACATGCCATCCTGCCATTTGTCACAAACCTCAATAAGGAACCATAGCAGCCGCCCAATTTGCGGGCAATGTGCCAAGGAAAGCGCAACCACGACGGCTCTTCGATGAAGGTGAATTTCACCGAACCAGTATCGATCGCGCAGCTGAAGCTACGTCGCTTCGGAATTTGCCATAAGTTCAAAGGACAGCCCGATCAGCTCCGCGGCGCGCGTGCCAGAAGGATTAAGTACCGCGGCCAGCTGGATCAATCAACAGACCGGCGCGCATCGCGCGCTAGGACCGATGTGGCACACCTGCTTCTCAGCCATATGCATCGCCGCAGCCGCCATCTTCCGGCTTTGATTTACCGCGTCCTAGATCACCTTATCGAGTGTGATCGGCAAAGTACGAACCCGTTTGCCTGTCGCATTAAAGACTGCATTGGCGATGGCCGCTGCGGTTCCAGTAGTGCCGATCTCGCCGATTCCGCGCGCTCCCATTGGGGCCTGCGGGTCAACTGCATCGGTGTAGATTACGTCGATCCGCGGCGCATCCATCCGAACCGGCACATGATATTCGGCGAGTGACGCGTTGATAATGCGGCCCGTCCGCTCGTCGAAATTCGTCTGTTCTGTCAATGCAAGCCCAATTCCCATGACAATCCCGCCCTTGAACTGGCTGATCGCAGTCTTGGAATTCAGGATGCGGCCCGCGTCGAATGAGCCGAGGAAACGGGATACTCGAATTTCTCCCGTGATCTCGCTTACTCGCACCTCGCAAAATTGCGCACCGTAGGAATGCATGGAAAAAGCCTCCATCTCCGCGGGTGGGCGCGCTTCGGCCTGACAGATGAGCTCGCTGCGTCCGGCACGGCGCAGAATTGCCTCAGGCGTTGTCGCGTTGTTGGGCTGAGGGCGCATGAAGCGCCTTCATTAGATCTCATGCCGCAGATCTCATGCCGCCGTGCCGGTCACGACCTTCCACTGCGCCATTGCTCGGATGCGATGAATGTTGGTGGCCAGGGCTGAGCGTTTCTGATGCGGCGGTACGAAAAGATTTCTGACCGCTGAAAATACGGAGATGAATCGTTGCAGACAGCCGACGGATCTGAAGCCCCGCATCATCCGTTCTCGTTTTCGCAGCGGCACATGAGAATTCTCTGCGCGATTGTTCAGGCCTTTGTGCGATCGATGTTCGACAGCAGGCATCACATCGCGCCTGGCCGCCCCGTATGAGCGCAGTTTGTCGGTGACGATGCGCTTGGGGGACAGGCCTTGCTTCTTCATCAGCCTGATCAGCAACCGCTTGGCCGCCTTCGTATCACGGCGGGTCTGGACGATTTCGTCGAGAACATAACCGTCCTGGTCAACGGCTCGCCAAAGCCAGTGCTTGCGGCCGCCGATAGAAATCACCACCTCATCCAGGTGCCAGACAGCCTTTCCAGACGGCTTCTTTCTGCGCAATCGCTTCGTATATGCTGCCCCGAATTTCCGGCCCCATCGCCTGATCGTTTCATAGGATACGACAATGCCGCGCTCCAGCAGCATTTCCTCGGCCAGCCGCAGGCTGAGCGGGAAGCGGAAATAAAGCCAGACCGCATGGGCGATGATGCTCAAGGCGCCGCGGTCTCTAATGTATCCGGCCTGGCCTTTTGTATACGGACCTTTTTAGGAAGTATTGCTCTGTGATCTCGCCCGTCAGCTTTGAGCGAGCGCGGTCTGCTTGCCGCCTCGCGCCGCCATCACGATGGTTCCCGCAAAGCATGCGGCGCCAAGGAACGACATGACGCCCAGCGGCCCCTGCAGGTCGATCAATATGCCGCCCAGGACCGCTCCGCTCGAAATAGCGACCTGGAAAGCGGTCAGAAGCAATGCTCCTGCGCTTTCAGCTTCGTCGGGAGCAGCACGCGTGATGTAGCTCTGTATGGAGACGGGAAATGCGCCGAAGGCGAAACCCCAAATGGCAACTCCGACAATCGCTGCGAGCTCGGAGGCGCCGACGGTTACGAAGATGGCGGCGGCAACGGCAATCAGGCTCGATGAGAAGACGGTGCCAACAGTAGAGCTCCGCTCCGCGATCATGCCACCGACAATATTGCCGAAGAAACCACTGACGCCGTAGGCGAGGAGCACCAGCGACACCATCTCGACCTTGAGGTGGGCGATACCTTCCAGATAGGGGCGGATATAAGTGAAGCCGGCAAAATGGCCTGAAACGATGAGAAGTGTCGTGATCAGCCCCACCCGGATCTTAGGCCGCGTCGAAACGGCGCCGAGCGTTGACAAACCTGCGTGACCGGCTGGCGGCAATGACGGCACGGTGACAGCCTGGGCAATAAATGCAAGCACGCCGACAGCTCCGGCCAGAACAAAGGAAGCTCTCCATCCAAGGGTCGACCCCACATAGGAGCCGAGCGGGGCTGCCGTGACGGTGGCGAGGGAGACGCCTGTAAAGATCATCGCCATCGCCCGGGGGAGATGTTCAATCGGGACCAGCCGCATTGCAAGCGCGCCGGCCATTGCCCAGAAACCGCCGAGCCCGACACCAAGCAGAACTCGTGATACTAGGAGCGAAATCAAATTGTTGGCGGTTGCCGCCAGAACGCAGGAAAGAATCAGAAGAGCGGTCAGGCCAAAGAGCACACGGCGTCGGTCGAAACTTCGAGTGGCTATGACGATACCTGGGCCTGCAAATGCAGCGACGACAGCCGTTACCGTGACTGTTTGGCCGGTTTCCCCGGCAGAGAGACCTAGGTCGGAAGAGATTGGGGTTAGGAGACTGGCAGGCAGAAATTCCGCCGTAACGAGGCCGAACACGCCGAGAGCCAGGGCGACGACGGCATCCCATCTGGGTCGTTGGGATGTCTCTGCCGTCGGCTGGCTATGAGGAGATGAAATTGGCTTGAAATCGCTGTCTGCCATGGCGGGCGGTCCTATACTAAGATGTCTTGGCGTACTGTTGATGCCATCCAGCGAAAGGTAGTGGTGACAGTCTGTACTTTCCATGCTAGGAAATCCGAGATGCTTGACTATTCGTCCAAAGATAATGCCGGCGAGACTCATGACGCCCTGAGCGAGATGCTGAGGGGCTTGCGGCTTGATGGCGTTGAATATGGGCGCTGCCGGCTCTCGGAGCCGTGGGCGACCTATTTTGCGTCGCAGCCGTCGGCGAGATTGCATTTCATTTCGTCCGGTTCCGCGTGGCTTCAGGCGCCGTCAGGCGATTGGCTTCAGTTGGGACCCGGAGACGCCGCGCTTCTGCCGCGTGGCAACGCGCATGTGATCGCGAGCGAGCCGGGCATTCCGCCGGTGCCTTTCGAGCAATTTGACCGCAAGGAAGTCTGCCGGGATGTCTTCGATCTCCAGTGCCAGGATGCGTGTGGGGGAACGGTGGCTTTGACCGCGGCGATGCGCTTCAATATCGACAACCTTCATCCACTGCTGCGGTTGATGCCCGACACCATGCTCACCAGCGATCTTGCCAAGAACGAGCCGGCCATTCCGCATTTGCTCGATGCCATGACGCGCGAAGTCCAGATGGATCGGGTCGGCGCGGGAGGCATACTTGCAAGGCTTGCGGATGTCTTGACCGCAACATTGATCAGGACATGGGTCGAACATGGCTGTGGCGATACCACCGGCTGGATTGCCGCGGTGCGCAACCCCGAAATCGGCCGGGTGCTGGCTGCAATTCACCTCGAGCCGGACCGTGACTGGAGCTTGGCGGCACTGGCGAACCTGATGGGCATCTCGCGGTCGGGTTTCGCAGAGCGATTCCTGAAAGTCGTGGGCGAGACGCCGGCGCGCTACGTGGCGAGGGTGCGCATGTATCAAGCTCTTCAATGGCTGCGTGGCGGAATGCGTGTATCCGTGGTTGCGCAGAGATTGGGCTACGACGCCGAAGCATCGTTCAGCCGTGCCTTCAAGCGCATTATCGGTGCGCCACCGAGCCAGTTCCGCAATAGCAGCGGAGCTGAAACGAATTCGCACCCTGTGGATTGAAGCTCTCACCATCGAGAATGTGCAACGCCGGCGACAATCGGTTCAGAGATCGTCAGCCTTGGCCAATAACGCGCTCTTCAACGGCAACAGCGCGGGAGACAATGTAGACAGAAGCATGTCTCTTGGTACGCCGTCGGCCGCCTGCACCGATAGGCCGTGAAGAAAAGCGGCGTAGAATTCCGCCAGCGCGCGAGGGTCGGCATCAGGTTTCAACTCGCCGGCCTCCGATGCCATTTTCAGACGCTCGTATAGGGACGCAGCGCGGTCCCGCCGATATCGGCCGAGCCGCGTGCGAACAGCCTGGTTATTGATCGTATAGTTGGTGGCCGCCATCACGATCATGCAGCCGTGCGGGTGATTTGGACGCGTGTAGAGCAGGATCGCATCCCGCAGAAGCCGCTCGAAGGCATCGAGAATAGTCGATTCCTCAGCCAAAGCACGGGTGGCAAATCCGCCCTCGCCGGAGGCGTACAGCATGACCGCTTCCTGGAACAGCGCCTCTTTCGATTCGAAAGCGGCATAGATGCGCGCCGACGCTATGCCCATGGCGTCGACGAGGTCGGCCATCGAGACGCCTTCGTAGCCTCGCTCCCAGAAGAGGTCGCGGGCTTTGGCCAACGCCTCATCACGATCAAATTCCCGCGGCCGTCCTGCCATGCTTACCTCAATCTTTGTCATTCAACAAATAATCACCTTGACTCGGCTATGCAAGCTTAACATTATTTGTTGATCGACAAAGAATGGACGGAGAGGATAAATGGACCACATTGCGGAAAGACCATCAGTCGGGGCAGGCGCGGCGAATTTCAACCGAGCGGCTGCACTGGCGCTCCTCGCATTCGCACAGTTGATCATCTCGCTCGATATCAACATCGTCTTCGTCGCCTTGCCCAAAATCGGCGAGGGTCTCAACTTTTCCGGTCAGACGCTGCAATGGGTCGTCAGCGCCTATACAGTCTTCTGCGGCGGTTTTCTGCTCTTCGGCGGGCGTGCGGCAGACCTCATCGGCCAACGCCGATTGTTCATCACGGCGCTCGGGCTCTATGCGATATCCTCACTGGTGGGGGGATTGGCCTGGGAGCCCGCAGTCATCATCGCAGCGCGAGCCGTCCAAGGCATTGGCGGCGCTTTTCTCTTTCCGGCCACGCTTTCGCTCGTCAACCGGCTGTTTGCGGAAGGGGCTGCGCGAAACCGTGCTCTGGCGGTCTGGGGCGGGGCGGGCGCCAGCGGTCTTACGATCGGATCACTTGCCGGCGGCTTCCTAACGAGCGCTTTTGGCTGGCCATCGGTGTTTTTCGTCAATGTCGTCCTCGCTTTGATTGCGATCATCGCAGCCTTCTTCGTCATCCCGCGAGATCCTCGTATGTCTCATGGCCGCTCCTTCGACTTGTCGGGAGCACTGACGGTTACTGCGGGCGCCACTCTGCTGGTGTTCGCACTCGTCCAGGGGCCGGTGTTCGGCTGGAATGCCGCGCCAATTCTCTGGGCCTTTGGTTTCTCGGCGCTTCTGTTGCTGGCATTCATGATCATTGAGTCTAAAAGTCGCGATCCATTGATGCCTCTCAGGCTGTTTGGCAATCGCATGCTCGTAACGAGCATGGCCATCACCTTTCTCTACATGGGTACGTTTGGAGCCCTGCCGTATTTTCTGACGGTGCTGTTTCAGGATATCCATCACTTCACGGCCTCGGAGACGGGCCTTGCCTTCCTCGTTCCCTCGCTTGCCATTGCTGCCGGCACGCAAATCGGCGAGCGTTATGCATCACGCTTTTCGGCACGATCGACATTGATTGCGGGAATGCTGGTAGGGGCGGCGGGCACAGTCATCATGGTGACCGGGGCGTGGCCCGAAAGCAGCTATGCGGCCATCATTCCGGGTCTGCTCGTTTCGGGAATTGGTCAGGGCGTCGTATGGACGGCAATGTGGATCATCGCCGGTTCCGGAGTGCCGGATCGCGAACAGGGCGTTGCATCAGGAATGGCGTCGACCACGATGAACATCGGCAACGCTGTTGGCCTTGCTGTCCTCGTTGGTTTTGCCAATGCCTATGCCGGTTTCGCAGGAGACAAGGTATCTGCCGGCGACATGGCGAGCGGTGTTCGTCTCGCCTTTTGGCTTTGCGCGGCGGGCGGTGTCATCGCCACGGCTATTGCCGTCGCAATGTTGTTCTGCCCGCGGCAGTCGCAGTAACGACTGATAGATGACGGAGCTATCCATCTTCGATTTAGATATCGATACGCCCAAGGCAAAGCCGTAGAATTTCAGTAAATCATGCCCCTATCGGCAGTGAACAAATTCCGAAGATTGAGGCCCTTCGTCCAACTCCTGCTCCCTGCTACGGCATCCCTTTACTCGCAGCATTTATCGTTGGAGCTGGCCCGACACCATCCGCATGATGAGGGTGATGCGCTGAGACCGGAAGGCGGGCCTTATTCTGCCGTGGCGCTCAAGCTCCGCCAATCCGTGGAGCGCCGCCCAGAAAGTTTCCGTGGCGGTATCCACATCCCGGGCGAAGGGCGCGATCACCGTCGCCATGGCTCCGAAGCCCTCCCTGAGCTGCGTTGGCGTATCGGATCTGGCGAAGCGCAGACCGGTGGGAAGGATAAACATCGCCTCGTACATTGCCGGTCGGGCGAAGGCGAAATCGAGATAGGCGGTCGCCACGCCTTCTATTGCCTCTGCGGGCGTGGACGACGGCCGGATTGCGTCGCGGAGGATTCCGGCCAACTCGCCAAACCCTTCGAGCGCGACTGCGCCGACGATTTCATCGCGATTGTGGAAATGCGAATAGAGAACCGGCTGGCTGTATTCTATCTCGTCGGCGAGACGCCGGATCGTGACCGAAGCCCAGCCGTCCCGCTCGGCGATCGTCCTCGCAGCGACAACGATCCTGCGACCGCGTTCCTCCCTTTCCCGGGCTTTGCGTTCACTGATACCCACGTGGTCTCCTCGTCTTCATGCACGATTTCTCGATGCTAAGGTTATCAAAAAGAACGTCGATTGACAAACTAGCGATGCTAGATTAAATGATCTTGCTATAGGAAATCACTGCGACGTGGTTCGCTGGAGAAGAGAATAGCGATGGATCTTCCAGTCCAAATTTTCACGGGCACAACGGTGGTCAACATAGTCCTCATTTGGCTGTCTGCAGCAGCGTTTCTCGTCGGGGCCATGGTCAACATGAGCGGCCATTCAAAAGTCCGCGCAGGCTTTGTGCAGCTTGGCTTTCCATTCTGGTGGTGCTGGGTCACTGGCGCGCTCGAACTCCTGACCGCAGTGCTGCTGGTTACAGCTGGCAGCCGATACATCGGCGTCGCCTTGGGCACCTGCATCATGCTCGCAGCGATCGCGGCTATTGTTCGCATCCGGAACTATCGAGAACTCCCGCCGCCAATGCTGTTCCTGCTGTTGTTGATGCTGGCCGGTGTCAGCGGCCATGTTTGAGCATCCGGCACCACAAGAGTTCATCACCCTGAGAGCCTGCATGGGTATTGCCAAATTGTTTGATCTTTCTGCGTGGGCTATTCGAGCTGGATGAATATCCCGTATCAAATGCCGCGTCTGAAAGGCTTTCGCTTTGCCCGTGAAATCATCGCCTATGCGGTGTGGGCTTATCATCGCTTTGCGCTCAGCACCGCCGACGTGGAAGACCTGCTCGCCGAACGCGGTGTCATTGTCAGCCGGGAAGCAATCCGGCTTTGGGTCAATCGTTTCGGCGGCATTTCGCAGATTGTGTTCGGCGAGATCGGCCTGCGCCTCGCGACGAGTGGCGCGTCGACGAGGTCGTGATCACGACACGAAAGCGACAGAAGATATTCGGGCAGTTCAGGTCACCCCGGCAAGCACAGAGATTCCTTGCTACCCACGACCAGATCAATCTGATCTTCCGCCCCCGCCGCCACAAAATCAACGCCGCGTCTTGCCGTCACGCCAGGACGGATGCGTTCGCCCTATGGTATGACTATACCGAAGAAATGACCGCTTGATCTCGATCCAACCGCTCAGCAGAAACTTGCTTCAAACAACTTGGCGATACCTTTATTCCAACATCGGCATCGTAGACATCGGAGGCCGTTGCCACCATGCCGTTCTTGATGACGAGATCAAACACATTCATCGACCACTTCCTACTCTGATCTCATTTGCTGCGCGGGCAGCCTCGACAACGGCAGCCCCGGTTTTACGGCTGTGATCCAACATCAGAAGTCCCGCCTGCGATGCGTCTCCTTTCACGATGGCATCGAAGATCGCCTGGTGTTCAGCAACGGACTCCTTCCATCGCTGCTCCGACATCAATGTTTCATGTCTGTTGTGGACCGATTGCTTGGTCATGGTCATATGCGTAGCTGTCAGCGCTGGGTTAGCCGCTAGTTCGACAATCAGCGCATGAAGCTTCTGGTTCGCCTTGAAATAGGCCTTCTGATTACGCTTCGCATAGGCTTCGCCCATCTGATCATGCAGGCGTTCGATCTCCGCGAGCGCCTTCGGCTTCATTCTGGAGACCGCGATCTCGATGGCATGTCGCTCGAGTGCACCGAGGACGTCGAACACATCCATCAGCTCCTCCGCCGAATACTGCCGGACCCGGGCACCGCGACCTGGCAGAAGTTCAAGCAAGCCCTCGGAGGCAAGCAATTTCACGGCCTCGCGCATGGGTGTTCGCGAAACGCCAATCGCCTGGGCGAGAGCGACTTCGTTCAGTCTCTCACCGGCAGGCAGGTCGCCCCGGCTGACCATCTCACGCAGCTTGTCGACTACGTGATGATGCAGCGAGGCGCGCTTTATGGCCACCGCATAAGGTGCTGCCGTCATCGGATCGTCTTCTTCGTCCATGGCCGTTTCCTTGAGCATGATTGTCCCACTTGGCCTCACTGATATCCAATTGAGCAGCAATTAGGCAAGTCAGTTTAATGGCTAAAATTAAAGCATCCTGACCATATTAAATGCATGGAGATAATTACATAAATAATGCACTTCGTAAAGATATATAATATTTTCAGATATTTATGACTTGGCATACTGCTTGCACGTCATGTCTTGTCCGCCACATCAGCAGAAGGTTTCGCCAACATGGCCAAAAGCAAATCCGCGATCGCTCGCATGCAAGCCTACCGCTCCCAAACATCCCTCCTGATCGCAGCGACCCTGTCGCTTGGTCTGCTTCACAGCTCCGCTCACGCAGAAACACCGAAAGACGTCCTGATCGAAGTCGCCGAGCATGGCCCAAACTCGCTCGATGCCATGGCGCCGGCCGCAAACGAATTCAGCCAGATGACCTCTTGGCAGATCTATGACCGACTGATCACCCACGGTACCAAGACGCTGCCCGATGGCAAGGTGATGTACGACGCAACCAAGATCGAGCCCGAGTTGGCAAAGAGCTGGGAGGTCCAGGATGGCGGCAAGACCCTGATCTTTCATCTACGTGAAGACGCCACCTTCCACGATGGCTCCCCCGTTACGGCTGACGACGTGAAATGGTCCTTCGACCGCGCCGTTTCGGTCGGCGGCTTTCCAACGGTTCAGATGGCAGCCGGCTCCCTGACCGATCCGAAGCAATTCTCCGTCGTTGATGCTCATACTTTCAAGATTACTCTCCCCGTAGCCGATAAGCTGACCCTGCCGGATCTGGCTGTTCCCGTTCCCTACGTCGTCAACAAGAAGCTTGCCCTGCAGCATGCGACAACTGACGACCCCTGGGCGCTGAAATGGACCTCGTTGAACGATGCCGGCGGCGGCCCGTTCAAGGTCGGCAGCTGGAAGAGCGGCGACCGGATCGTTTTCGACCGGTTCGACAACTGGAAGTCCGGCCCCACGCCGGCGCTGAAGCGCGTCGTCCTTCGCGAAATCACCTCTCCGGGAACCCGCCGCGCCCTGCTCGAAAAAGGAGACGTCGACGTCTCCGTCGGACTGCCGCCGAAGGACTATGCCGAGCTTGCCGCCGCCGGCAAGGTCAACGTCATTGGCACGCTGATGCAGAATGAGCAATTCAACGTCGACCTCAACGTCACGATGAAGCCTTTCGACGACAAGCGCGTCCGCCAGGCAATCGCCTATGCTCTTCCCTATGACAGCATCATGAAGCAGGCGCTCTACGAACGCGGCAGGCCGCTCTTCGGTGCCGACCCGACAACGCCCTTCCCACCGAAGTGGCCGGTGGCTTCCAAATACAATACCGACCTCGACAAGGCCAAGGCGCTGCTGAAGGATGCCGGCTATGCCGACGGCTTCAAGTCCGACCTTTACATAGACATGAGCCAGACGACGGTTCAGGAGCCGATGGCACTGCTAATCCAGGAGCAGTTGAAGAAGATCGGCATCTCCATCGAGATCCACAAGGTGCCCGGCTCCGAATGGTTCGCCAAGATGGGCTCGAAGAGCATGCCGATGGATATCAACTACTTCTACGGCTGGCTGGACTATCCAGAATACTTCTATTTCTGGACCTATGACGGCAAGAACAACAGCGTGTTCAATACGGCGAACTACTCCAATCCGGAACTTGACAAGCTGATCGAACAGGCGCGCTTCGAAAGCGATCCGACCGCCTACGATGCGATCATCACCAAGATGAACACCATTGCCATGGATGACGTGCCGCGCGTGCCCGTCGCCCATCTCTATTCGGACATCGCGATGCAGAAGAACGTCAAGGGTTACGTCTACTGGTTCCACACGCATCTCGACCTCAGGTCGATCTCGAAGGAATAGCAGGGAAGTCGGGGGCGGCCTGAACCGCGCCCCGGCATTCACCCCCGGATCGGCCAATCGCTTGGAGACGTGACGTGCGGAGACTGAGTTCATGAAAATGGCCCTGAGTTTTGCAAAGCGGATCGCGACCGCGATCCCGAGCATCATCGGCGTGGTCGTCGTCACATTCTTGTTGGCGCGGGCGCTGCCCGGCGACGCCGCCGCCTATTATGCCGGATCGTCCGCTACGCCCGAAAGCATTGCCCAGATCCGCAACGCGCTCGGGCTCGACAGGTCGCTCTGGTTTCAATTCGGCGACTATACCTCACGCCTTCTGCACGGCGATCTCGGCACTTCGCTTTCCAGCGGCCAGCCGGTGTTTCAAGACCTTGTGACGCGGCTGCCGGTATCGATCGAACTGACGCTCTGCGCGCTTGTCTTCGCAATGCTCATCGGATTGCCGCTCGGCATCGCGGCCGCGACGCGCCCGGGAAAGGCGATCGACCACCTCTGTCGCATCATCGTCTCGGTCGGTGCGGCCTTCCCGACCTTCTTCGTCGCCCTGGGACTGGTCTATGTCTTCTACTTCAGGCTCGGTATCGCGCCGGAACCTCTTGGCCGCCTGAATGACACCTACTTCTCGATACCGCCGACAGTGACCGGGCTTTACCTTATCGACACGCTGCTCGCCGGCGACATCCAGGCCTTCTGGGCCTCCCTGTCCCAGCTGATGCTGCCATCGATCTCACTCGGCCTGTTCGCGCTGGCGCCGATCGCTCGCATCGCCCGCGCCTCCATGTTGGCCTCGCTCTCCAGCGATTTCTGTCGCACTGCGCGTGCCATGGGGCTTTCTCGAGCCAGGATCGTCTACGGATACGGCCTGCGCAATGCGATGCTGCCCGTCGTCAATATCCTCGGCATGGTTTTTTCCTTCCTGCTCGGCGCCAATGTTCTAGTCGAGCAGGTCTTCGCTTGGCCAGGGATCGGCGCCTATGCCGTCAACGCCGTCATCACCTCGGATTACGCCGCTGTCCAGGGGTTCGTGCTGATGATGGCAATCCTCTACATCCTCCTCAACCTCGTGGTCGACCTTGCGGCGGCCGCGATCGATCCGAGGGTTCGCTACGATGGCTGACACTACCTCATCTAACATGCAGGCCAGCACCTTCTGGGGGGATGCCCGGCACATGGCGGGCGAGAACAAGCTGACGCTGGCCGCAGCGCTGATCCTGCTGCTGTTTGTCGTCGTTTCGCTGCTCGCACCCTGGCTCGTCCCCTACGATCCGCTGGCGGTGGATTCGGCCACAGCCCTGAAGGCGCCGAGCCTGGCGCATCCGTTCGGAACCGATGCGCTCGGCCGCGACATCCTCAGCCGCGTTGCCGTCGCCACGCGGCTCGACATCGGCATGGCCATCGGCGCAGTCGCCCTGTCTTTCATCTTCGGCACGGCGACCGGCGCGATTGCCGGCTATTTCGGCGGCTGGACGGATGCCATCATCGGCCGTTTCATGGATACGATCATGGCGTTCCCGCTCTTCGTCCTGGCGATGGGCATCGTTGCGGCATTGGGCAACAGCGTCGAGAACATCGTCCTGGCGACAGCCATCATCAACCTGCCGTTCTATAGCCGCTTCGCCCGGAGCGAGGTCAATGTCCGCCGCGACATGACCTTCGTCGAGGCGGCGAGAATGGGCGGCAACCGGCCGTTCCAGCTGCTGGCATTCCACATCGTGCCGAATATCCTGCCGACCATGATGGTCCAGGGATCCCTCAACCTCGGCTGGGCGATCCTCAACGCGGCTGGTCTTTCCTTCATCGGCCTGGGTGTCCGTCCGCCGACGCCGGAATGGGGGATCATGGTCTCGGAAGGTGCCTCATACATCTTCTCCGGCGAGTGGTGGACCTTCGTCTTCCCCGGTGCGGCACTAGTCATCACCGTCTTCTGTTTCAACCTGATCGGCGACGGCCTGAGAGATATTATCGACCCGAGGAGGCGGACATGAGCGTACCCTTGCTCTCCGTGGAGAACCTGAACGTCGACTTCCGGACCCGGTCCGGTACCGTAAAGGTTCTGAACGATATCAACTTCTCCCTTCCAAAGGGAGAGATCCTCGGGATCGTCGGCGAAAGCGGATCGGGCAAGTCCGTGCTTTCCTACGCCCTGATGGGCTTGCTTGACGACAGTGCCGAGATCAAGGCGGACAGGATAGAATTCGGGGGGATCGATCTGGCCGGCCCGGCCTCGCCGCTCGCATCCATTCGCGGTCGCGAACTATCGATGATCTTCCAAAGTCCGCGCACCGCTCTCAACCCGATCATGCGCGTCGGGCGGCAGATCGAGGATGTGCTGAGGCGGCACGGCCCAGTTTCCAGGGCGAACGCCAGGGCAGCCGCCATTGCCGCGCTTGCCCGTGTCCGCATTCCCGATCCCGAGCGACGCTATGAAGCCTATCCCTTCGAACTGTCCGGCGGTATGTGCCAGCGCGTGATGATCGCCATGGCGCTGTCATGCTCTCCTTCATTGCTGATCGCCGACGAGCCAACAACGGGACTCGACGTCACGACCCAGGCGGTTGTCATGGATCTGATCCGCGAACTTGTCCTGGAAACCAGAATGTCGGCCATCCTGATCACCCATGACCTTGCCCTCGCCGGGGAATATTGCGACCGTATCGCGGTGATGCATGCTGGCCATATTGTGGAAGTCGCGCCGGCCGATGAACTGCGCTCGAATTTCGCCCACCCCTATACAAAAGGGCTTTTTGCAGCGACGCCGACGGCCGAGTCGGAACTCGAGCACCTGGCGTCAATCCCAGGGAGCCTGCCCGATCTGCGGGGCGAGCTTCCACCGTGCAGATTCCTGCATCGCTGCGACCGGCGACAGCCGGCCTGCCAAACCGCGCCGATCCCGCTTCGCCCGATCGATGGTGATCACTCCGTCCGCTGCAGGCACCCGCTATGAGCGCTCCTTCCTTACCACTCGTTGAAATCGACGGCCTGTCAAAGCGCTACCCGGTCGGCACCTTCCGCCGGAAAATGCTTCATGCCGTCGACCACGTTAGTCTGACAATCTCTGAAGGCGAGTGCATCGGCCTTGTCGGTGAATCTGGTTGTGGAAAGTCGACGCTCGCCCGGGTGCTCGCCCGCCTGGTTGATCCGACGGAGGGCGAGATAAGGCTCTCCGGCGTCGAGGTCGGGAAAATGCCGGCAAAGGCGTTCGGCGGATCGCCTCTGCGACGGGACATCCAGGTCGTATTTCAGGATCCGACGGAAAGCCTCAATCCGGGCTTCACTGTATTTCAGGCGATCGCCGATCCTTTGAAGCGCCTGGTCGGTGGAACCGGCGAGGAGATTGCCGACAGGGTGCTTGCGGCATTGGACGATGTCGGCCTGCCGCGCGAATATGGCAGCCGCTATCCGCACCAGCTGTCGGGCGGCCAGAAGGCCCGCGTCGGCATCGCGCGGGCAATCGCCGTCAATCCGAAGCTTCTCGTTCTCGACGAACCGACATCGGCACTCGATGTTTCCGTTCAGTCGCTCATTCTCAATCTCCTGTCGAAACTGCAGAAGCAGCGAAACATGAGCTATCTCTTCGTGTCGCATGATCTCAACGTCGTCCGGCTTCTCTGCGACAAGATCGCGGTTATGTATCTCGGACGAATCGTCGAATTCGGCCCCTCAAAATCCGTCTACTTCAAGCCGCGCCATCCCTACACCCGGGCGCTGATCGATGCCATTCCTGATCCAGAACGGAAGAATTCCGCGCGCACAAAGCTCGAAGGTTCGGCCTCCAGCCCGATCGATCCGAACCCGAACGCATGCCGCTTCGCCGGTCGCTGCCCGGTGGAACTCCCGGTCTGCACGCAGTCCATGCCGACCCTGACACCAGGCAGCGACGGCAATCTGGTGGCTTGTCATCGCGCGGCTGAAGGCGATCCATCATGACCCGAATTCTGCTCCTCAACCCCAACACATCGACTGACGTAACGGACCTTCTGGTCCAGGCAGCAAGCCCCTTCCTCTCAGCCGGATCGACGCTCATTCCCGTGACCGCGCCCCGTGGCGTTCCCTATATCGCCACACGGGCGGAAGCCGCGATCGCATCGGGCATTGTTCTGGATGTCCTGGCGGAACGGGAAGGCACCTTCGATGTCGCCATCGTCGCCGCGTTCGGCGATCCGGGCCTCGGCGGCGCACGGGAATTGATGCCGGTGCCGGTGATCGGCCTTGCCGAAGCCGCCATGCTTAGCGCCTGCATGCTCGGCCAGCGCTTCTCGATCGTGTCCTTTTCGCGCGCGCTCGGACCGTGGTTTCGCGAATGCGTGGCAATACACGGCCTGCTCGACAGGCTGGCGAGCATCCGGCTTCTCGACGGACCATTCGCATCGCTGGCCAATGTACAAGACGAGAAGGAAGGGCTGCTGATCGAGCTGGCGCGCAGGGCCATTGAAGACGATGGCGCCGACGCCATCATCCTTGCCGGTGCGCCACTCGCCGGCCTTGCGGCACGCGTCCGCGACCGAATTCCGGTGCCGGTGGTGGAATCCGTCGTCGCCGCCGTCAAGCAGGCCGAGCTTCTCGTTATCCTCAATTCGAAAAAGGCGTCCGCCGGCAGCTTTCGCCGCCCGGACCCGAAACCATCCATCGGCCTTTCGCCAGCGCTCGAGCGTTCGCTGTTGGCAGGCACGTCCCCGGCATCGCAACGGCACGAAAAACTTTCATAGCAGGAGGACCCCATGCTTATCGAAGAATACCCGACCTTGTCGGCCCGTGAGATCGCGACGCGTGTTTCTTCCGGCGCGGTCTCCGCCCTCGAGATACTGGACGCCGCCTTCGCGGCACTCGACAAGGTCGAACCAGAAATCCATGCCTTCGCGACGCTTGCTCGCGAGGAAGCCTATGCGACGGCCGCCGCGCTCGATGACAGGATCGCCCGCGGGGAACCGGTCGGCGCGCTTGCAGGTGTCCCGGTGGCAATCAAGGATCTGGTTCTGACGAAAGGGATACGAACCACCTTTGGATCCAACCTTTATGCCGACTATATCCCCGATGCCGATGACATCGTCGTCGAACGGCTGAGGGCGGCCGATGCCATCATTCTCGGAAAGACGAATGTCTCGGAGTTCGGCTTTGGCGCGCATGGCAACAATCTGCTGTTTCCTGCCACCGGCAATCCATGGAACACCGAACGATCTCCAGGCGGCTCCAGCGCAGGCTCGGCGGCAGCCGTAGCGGCCGGTGTCTGCCCGATCGCCATCGGCAGCGATGGCGGAGGCTCCGTGCGTCTGCCAGCAGCCCTGTCCGGCCTGGTCGGCATAAAGGCGGCGATGGGCCGCGTACCCCTGTGGCCGGGATGTCGCGACATTTCGCTTCCAGGCGTCTCGGGCTGGGAATCGATCGAGCATATCGGCCCCATCGCCCGTGACGTTGCAGACGCAGCGCTCATGCTCTCCGTTATCGCCGGTCCCGATCCTCGCGACCGCTGGTCCATACCTTGTGCTGATCTCGACTGGACCAGCATCGCCTCGCTACCCCGCGGCGCGAAGGTGCTCTACTGGCCGACCTGGCATGACCGGGCGATCGAACAGGCACTGAAGGCCGCGACGGACAAGGCAGTCGCGCTGGTTGCCGAGGCCTGCGGACTGGAATTGGTGGTCGGCGCTCCGCCTGGAATTGATGTCCACGCAACGTTCAAAGCCATGGTCGCTCTCGAAACCGACCTGAACGGCATGCGCAAACTTCTCACCGAGAAGTCGCTTCCAGTCTCTAAAGCGGTCACGGATCTGCTTGCCGAGTCACGGCCTTTCGAGGATGCCACGGATGCCATCACCGCCCGTAAGGCCTTCGTCGATGAAATAGCAAAGGTGATGAGCGGCTGCGATTTCATTTTGACGCCTACGCTTTCTGTCACAGCCTTCGGAAAAGACCAGGACGGTCCTGCCGCAATCGACGGCAAGCCTATCGCTCCCTACGAATGGTGCCCCTTTACCTCACCCTTCAACCTGACCGGCCAGCCGGCTGCCAGCGTACCGTGCGGTCTCGTCAATGGCCTGCCTGTCGGCCTACAAATCATCGGTCCCCATCTCGGCGATGCGAAAGTGCTTTCAGCGGCTGCAGCCTTTGAAGCCGTTCTGCCGAAACTTGGCCGTCCACCCATCCATGCATAATCAAACTTACAATCAGGAAACACCCGTGAAACCGCTTCGCATCGGGATGCTGACGCCATCCTCCAACACCGTTCTCGAACCTGTAACAATGCAGATGCTTCAGAATCTGCCCGATGTTACGGCGCATTTCTCCCGGTTCCGGGTGACCGCGATCGGGCTTGACGCCGCGCTTCTCAGCCAGTTCGACGACCGCCCGATGATGACGGCTGCAGAACTGCTTGCCGATGCCAAGGTTGATGTCATCGTCTGGAACGGCACCAGTGCCGGCTGGCTCGGCCTCGATAGCGATCGTCGCTTGTGTGAACGCATCACCAAGGCAACGGGCGTGAAGGCGTCGACATCGGTGCTTGCCCTCTTCGACGTAATGCGTAAGCGAAATGAGACCAGGATCGGACTGGTCTCCCCATATACCGACGACGTCCAGGCTGCGATCGTGAAGTCCTTCGCAAATGAAGGTGTAGACATCATCTGCGAAAGGCATCTGGGTATCAGAGACAACTTCAGCTTCAGTCAGGTTTCGCCCCAGGTGATTACCAGCATGGTTGCCGATCTCGCAGCCGCGCAGCCGGACTCGATCGCAGTCTTCTGCACCAATCTCGCCGGCGCCCCCCTCGTCGATCAGCTTGAAAAGACCTGCGACATCGCGATCCATGACAGCGTGGCGACGGCGATCTACGGTGCTTTGTCGGCAGTCGAGTACGACCGCACACGCATTTCCGGTTTTGGCAAGATGTTCTCTGGCAGACCCTAGCGGGGGCATGGTTGGAGTTCAAGGTCAATAGCGGGAAATACGGACGCCAGACAGTCTCAAAATTCAGGGTTCACGGCCGCGTTTCAAAGGGCCCAACGGCGAGCGCCCTGTCGATTTCAGCTCCAGGAACATCCGCTTGACACTTGGCCGCTTGGACGAAAGCTCAGACGCCTCTTTCGCGGCTTTTTTTGCGAGTTCAAAATCCAAGTCGGGTGACATTTTCGAAAATTCTTCTGGAACTGAAAGGATGGACTGCTGGTCACCAGGAAAAGCAAGGCCCATGCCATTAAACACAAATCCCCACTAATGTCTGTGACCTGGAACTACGGCTGTGCACAATGATTTTCAGCGCATCAGCCGTCGGCCGCTTCAAACCGAATTTTTTGCGCTCCTTCCCAGAGAGTGAGCCGACCGAGCTCGGCAAGCTTCTCAAGATTGGATGTGACAGTGATGAAATGATTTCCGGCGAGCTGCCCCATCTTTGACGAGAAATCAACGCCGCCATAGGCAAGCAGGACTTCTGTTTCGCTGATGCCGCCGGGATAAAGAATGATCTGGCCGGGGGCAGGGTGGCTGGTATGGTTCTCGTAAGATACACCGAAATCTCGCTCCCCGAGCGGAATCCACACGCCCTCACCCGACCAGCGTACGTGTACGATTTTTCCTTCGAAAGGCATCTCCTTCAGGAAGGCCTCGCAGGTCTTGGGCGCCTTCGCCGTCTCCAGCATGGCATCGAATTCAAACGGGCCGGCAGTGATCTTCAGCTTCATTCCACTCTCTCTTGCTTCGGTTGTCTCTATTGTGGTCGGTTCCGGTTTAGGCGGTGCGGTTTCCGCCGCACGTGAGCATCCATCAATGCCGGAGTATCTTGCCGAGGAAGGCTTCCGTTCTCGGATTGTGACTAGCGGTGAAGAATTCTTCACTCGGCCGATCCTCGACGATCTCGCCTTGATCGATGAAGATGACGCGGGTGGCCACGCGGCGGGCAAAGCCCATCTCATGGGTCACCACCATCATCGTCATTCCGTCTCTTGCCAGGCCTGTCATGACGTCAAGCACTTCAGACACCATTTCCGGGTCAAGCGCGGACGTCGGCTCGTCGAACAGCATCGCGAGAGGGTCCATGGCGAGCGCGCGCGCAATGGCCACGCGCTGCTGCTGGCCACCGGAAAGCTGGCTCGGAAACTTCTTCGCATGATCGATCAGGCCGACACGATCAAGCAGTTGCATGGCCTTGGCTTCGGCCATCGTCGGGCTGCGTCCGAGCACAATCTTCTGCGCCAGCATGATGTTGTCGAGGATGCTGAGATGCGCGAAGAGTTCGAAATTCTGGAAGACCATGCCGATGCGCGTGCGCAGGTTCGGCAGATCTGTTTTCGGATCGCCCACCTCGATCCCGTGCACCTGGATGGACCCCTCCTGGAAGGGCTCCAAGCCGTTGACGCATTTGATCAAGGTCGACTTGCCCGAACCGGATGGGCCGCACACCACGACGATCTCGCCGCGCTCAACCTTGACGCTGCAGTTCTTCAGGACCTGAGAGGTGCCGTAGAATTTGGAGACGCCATTGATCTCGATCATGAGCGGCCTTTCGTAAAACGAGTGATGGAAAAGGGTTGCAGCGCCCTGCCGGTCTCGCGGCCAAGGACGATCTGGGCGGTAAGCTGGCCGACCAGGGGGCCGAGCGTATAGCCGTTGGAGGTCACGGCGTTGAAAAAGCCGGGTTGCAGCGGATGTTCGCCGAGGATCGGCGCGCCATCGATATTGATGTTCATGGCAGCCCAGCTGCGGATGATATGCAGCTTGCGCAGCGCCGGAACCACATGCTGGGCCACCCAGAGATTACCCTCGAGGCCAGACAGCAGCGGCCGGGGATGCTGATGCACCGGATCAAGACCAGCCGTCCAGCCGCCGCCGATGATGAAGTTGCCGTTGCTTGCCTGCTTCAATGTCAGATGGCGATCGGCATGAGCAACGAGGCAGGTTATCAATGGGGCAGCCGCCTCCGTGACGACCATCTGCAGCGGTGCGCCGAAGACGGGAATGTCGAGGCCGAGCATAGCACCGATGCGCGAAGAAAAGGCACCGGCCGCATTGACGATGCGTTTCGCCCTGATGATGCCGCGCGATGTCGCCACCTCGAAACCGGACGCGACCGCCGCAATGGCGGCAACCTCGCATTTTTCGATGAGGCGCGCACTTTTTGCGCGCGCGGCTTCGAGGATATGTTGGGTGGCAACGAGCGGATTGATCTTGCCCTCCTGCGGACAATAGGCGGCGCCAAGGAAGGCCGGCGATAGTCCCGGCTCCAGAGTGCGCAACTCGTCTCGATCGATCAGCCGGCAATCAATGCCGGCGCGCTGCTCGACAGCGACCTTTTCGGCAAGAAAACGCATATGCGCCTCGGTCTCGGCAACCATCAGGCCACCGGTTACCTTCATCTCGAAATCGCGACCAAGCTCCTGCTGCAAGGCGGCCCAAAGGGCGATGGAATCCCGCTGCAGAGGCAGCGTTTGCGCCGCCGGCCCACCGCCGCCTTCCGCGCGCACGCCATGGTCGAAGGATAGAAGCTGCGCATGCAGGCTGCCGGCATTTCCGCCGGAGGCAAGCGAATTGACAAAGCCACGCTCGACAACCGCAACCTCCTCGCCTTCCCGCGCAAGGAAAAGCGCCGTCGACAGACCGGCGATCCCTGCCCCGATCACCAAGGTCGATGTTTGCGAGAACGGCAGAGGCTCGGCCGACTGCAATGGCTGCTTCTCGGGCAGCATGGCCCGCCTGTGTCCTCCCCATTCGGGCTTTTCAACGGCAAGGGCGGCCAGAGGAATGGGACGCAATGGCATTTGCGGCGCCAGAAACCCGTGGGTCTCTCCAGTGCTGTGTCTCTCATCTGCGATCTTAGCCAGCATATGACCACAGTAGCGGCTTTGGCAGCGCCCCATCCCAGCACGCGAAAGTCGCTTCAACGTGGCGATATCCGCTGCGCCCTTCGTAATGATCGCCTTTAGCGTACCGGCCGTTATACCTTCACAGCGACAGATGATCGTCTCGTCGGTAAACGCCTCGTCTCGATCAACGGTTGTCGGCTTGAAAGTCGTCCAGAGACTGGCCTGGAAGGCGCGATGGCGGGCAAGCCTGCGTTCGGCTTCACGATCAGGTGTGCCGCCAAGACCCAGTTTGCGCGCGACCGCGAGCCCGGCCAGCCGGCCTTGTGCTCTGGCGATATGAGCGCCACCGAAACGCGCGGCCTCGCCAACGACGTGGATGTGAGAAAGCGTAGTCTCGCCATCGTCGCCACTCGTAACCACCAGCTCGCCGCCGGCAACTTCGTGACCGCAACCGAGGAGACGGGAAAGCTCATTCGAGGAAGCAAAGCCGCCGCCGATAAGGACGGTATCGGCATGCAGCTTCCTGTCACCCGTTGGGCCGGATATGGTGACTGCCTCGACGCGAGCGGAACCATGGATTGAAATGATCTTGCTTTCCCAATGGAGCGAGATGCCGGCCGCCTGCAAAGCCGCGAGCTGCCGCGCGCCGTAAACGGCAAGGCCGCCACCTAGCTTCAGCAAGCTCAAAGCCTCGAAAGGCTTCGACCACGGCGACGCTGCGGCTTCAACCAAAGCCATCACCGTGCCGCCCGCCCTGTGGATCTCATTGGCGACCTGGATATTGAGGGGACCGTTACCGGCGATAAGGATCCTGCCGCGAGGCACTGTGCCGTAGCTTCTGAGGAGGGTTTGCGCTGCCCCGGTGGTCATGACGCCTGCATGCGTCCAGCCCGGCACCGGGTACGGCCGCTCGTAGGCACCGGTTGCGATCACAATCATGCGAGGCTTGCAATAGAATGCGTCCGAGGGGTTGTAGCAGGCAATGATGGCGCCGCCTTCACCGTTTTCAGCGCCCCAGACAACCGTTTCCCCGATCAAGGTCACTCCTGCCTCTCCGGCAGTTCGGATCAGATCCAGTCCTTCACGGGCCTGTGCATCATGTTTCAACCGCGCCGCAGCCGATGACGTCGCAGGCTGCTTATAGTATTGGCCGCCTGCAATCCTGCGTTCATCAACGATCGTGACCTTCGCACCGGCGCTTGCAGCCGCTTCCGCAGCGGCAAGGCCGGCCGGCCCCGCGCCGATGACCAGCAAATCCATCTCGATGGTTGCGATAGACTTCGGGACATTACAGAGATCTGCAATTTCCCCGGACGCGATAGCCGGCCGCGAAGATGGCCTGTGGACGTTCATGCCAGCCGTAACGGCCGTCATGCAGGCACGCTGACTAACCTTACCGTCGACGGTCACGAGACAATCATGACAGGCGCCCATCCCGCAAAAAAGCCCGCGCGCCTCGCCTTTCAATCCGCGTGAGAAACCATGCTGCCCACTGGCCTCGATCGCCGCAGCAATCGTCATGCCACGCTCGGCATGAAGAGAACGGCCATCGACGAAGAATTCGATGGTGGACTCTGCTGCGGATCGAGGAGCGGGTGACACGAACGGCATCCTCAGGCGTCGAATTTCAGGCCGAAATCCTGAACCAGTTTTTTCATGGCTGCATCCTGTTCGGCAGGTAAAGGCAGACGGGGCGGACGCGGCGCACCGGCGCCAAAACCCATGTGCCGCAACAACGATTTCGAACCGGCGACATAGGCCTGCCCGCCGACCGCCTGAATGATCGGCAGCCAGTGCAGATAAAGGGCGCGGGCCTCGTCGATCTTCTTTTCGTCGGCCACAAGCTCGAAAATGCGTGCCATCGGCCCTGGTGCAATATTGGAGGCGACCGCCACCCAGCCCTGGGCGCCCATGACGAAGGATTCGAAGCCGAGAATGCCGCCGAAGACCGTCATATTGTCGCCGGTAAGCCGGATGATATCACGCACCCGCGTCACCTCCAGCGTCGACTCCTTGATGTAGTCGCAGCCGTCGATTTCGGCGATGCGCTCGACGAGCTGCGGCCTCAAGTCGACGTTGGCCGTTGCGGGATTGTTGTAGACCATGATCGGAATGGAGATCGCCGACGCAATGGCGCGATAGTGATGCACCAGTTCGTCGTCGGTCGGGGTCGAATAGAAGGGTGGAATAATCATCACGCCGTCGGCGCCCATCGCTTCTGCCTTACGGCTCAGACGAACGCATTCGCGCGTGTCCTCGGCACCGGCGCCGATCAGAACCGGCACACGGCCGGCGACGGTTTCGATCACCGTCCGTGCAACGCCATCGCGCTCGTCTTCGCTGAGCGAGAGAAACTCTCCTGTCGACCCCAACGGTATCAATCCGTGGATGCCTTGGCGAACCTGCCAATCGGTGAAGGCGGCAAGCGCCTTCAGATCCACCGCGCCATGCTCGTCCAGCGGAGTGATCATCACGGTATAGACACCGCGAAATTTCTTGGTCATGTCGATTATCCTGGTTCTAGCGCTTTTCCGTCATGGACAGTCGGGAGTCTGCCTGACCGAAGCGTTTCTCGATGTGGCGCTGGAAAAAGTCCCAGAGCGTGGTCAAAAGGAGGTAGTAGATGGCAGCTACCGAAAAGAGCTCCAGCACCATGAAGCGTTCCTGGATGAGGACCTGGGTGCGGCGCAACAGTTCTTCCATCGAGATGACCGAGGTCACCGAGGTCGTTTTGAGAAGGCCGTTGACCGAATTTCCGAGCGGCGGAATGATCACCTTGAATGCCTGCGGCATGACGATATGACGCATGATCTGACGCTCGGTCATGCCGAGCGCGCGTGCAGCCCTCGCCTGCCCTTCGGGGACGGCTTCGATGCCGGCGCGAATGATCTCGGCCAGATAGGCCGCCTCGTTGAGCGCCAGTCCGATCAGCGCCGCCTCGACAACCGAAAAGCGGATGCCGAACTGCGGCAATGCCGTGTAGATGGCGATCAGTTGGACGAGCAACGGCGTGCCGCGAAACAACCAGATATACGCCTTGGCAACCAGCTGAACCAAACGTCCTCGCGAACGCCGCATCAACGCCAGGGCAAATCCCAGGATCAAGCCGGCACTCAGCGAGACGACCGTCAGCCATATGGTGGTGAAGACACCCCCGAGAATGAAGGGGTTGAAGAGGTATCCGAAGAAACCCGACCAGCTCCAGAGCTGCATGAGCGTAACCTTCCGTTCGAAGCGCGCGGCCAACCCGCGCGCAACCGTTCCAATGGACCGATCAATCCGATCAGCGACCAGGACCCTTTACGGAATAGTCACCCGCCACCATGGGCAAGCCATATTTGTCGAACAACGTCTTCAGCGAACCATCGGCCTTCATCTCCTTCAGCGTCGCGGAAACGGCATCGGCAAGCTTGGAGCTCTTGAAAGCAAGAGCGACAGGGGCGGGATAGAGGCCGCTCAGGGCGCGCTTGAAGTCACCACGGGCATCGTAGTCCTTTGCAACGGCATCGATCGAGACCACGCCTTGAACCTGACCGGCGCGAAGCGCCTGATAAGCAAGGGCGAAATTGTCGAAGGTCTGGATCGTCAAGCCCTGCTTGCCCGCATCGCGCAGCTCCTTGTCGAGCAGCCGCGTCTTGGTTTCCTCGAAACCGCCGATTTCCACGCCGATCGTCATGCCGGCCAGATCGTCCTTGCCGGTGATCTTCTTGTCGTAACCCGGCGCGACGGACACGCTGATCGCCTGATCCTCGTAGGGGATCATCTGCATGATCTTGGCGCGTTCCTCGGTGAAGAAGATGCCGGTGTCGATCATATCCCAGCGCCCCGATTGCAGGCCCGGCACCATGGCCGAGAACTCGATGCGGATATATTCGGGCTCAAGGCAGAGGCGTTTAGCAATCTCGGTGCCAAGTTCGATGCGCATGCCTTTCAGATCGCCGCTGGAATCGACGAATTGCAGGGGCGGCAGCGTCGGGTTCGTCGACATGACAAGTTTACCGGGAGCGATCAAATCGCCTGCCGCAACCTTCGGCGTGCAGGACTGAGCGAAAGCGACTGACGTCGTCAAGGATAGAAGCGAAGCGGCGAGCAGGCCGCGTGACGTTGAAAATCGAAACATGCTGACCTCTGGAGTTATTTTTTGTTGTGCCCAGACACTTGCATTCATCTGGGATCCCAGTTTTATACAACACTTTCCCCTCGATGCAAGAGATGACTCGATTGCCGTCAGAAATTTGTGAGAACGCCTTGACGAACCGCTTCGAGATGACGTGTCATCGCCTGACGCGCCGCCTCAGGATCGCCGTCCGCCAAGGCGGCGAGAATGCCACGATGTTCGGCAACGCCGGGTTTTGCGCGCACGACGGCCATCTGCCGCTCGAAGATCGTGGTATAGCGGCGCATTTCGCTGATCGTTGCCGCCATGAAACCATTGCCGCTCGCATCGGCGACCGACATGTGCAAGGCGTCGTCGAATTGCCAGACAAATTCCGGATCCGGCTCGGCATCGACCTCAATCGCATCGAGCATCGCTTCCAGCGAATGCAATGTCGCCGCCGGCATGCGCCCCGCCGCTGCAGCCGCCGCGCTCGGTTCCAGCAGCATCCGCATCGCAAGACTGTCGAGATAGTCCTTCAGGGAGATGACACGGACGCACAACACGCCCTTGTCGTTCCGAACAAGCAACCCCTCGCCTTCAAGACGACCCAGAGCATGGCGCATCGGCGAGCGGGATACCGCATATCGGGTCGCCAGCCGCCTTTGCTGCACCACCGATCCGCCTGCAAGCCGAGCCGAGAGAATTTCCGCCAAAAGCAGCCGATAGGTTTCCTCAGCCAAGCTTTCTTCGGCCGCATCGTCCATCCGGTCGTCCATGTATCCCCTTTTTGCTTCTTCATGAGTTCGGCTATCATATGTAACACCAATTGCGCCAAGGAAAGCCGTTCGTTGCCAGCGATGTCGGCTATGCGCAGAGCGAGGAAAAGGTGAGCGACATTTCAACCCTGCAAGATGCCACATCGATTAGCGGACAGCACAATCTCGCCTCGCTCGCATACAAGGCCGTGTCGGACATGATCCGTCATCGCCGGCTGAAGGGCGGCCAGGTAATCGTCGAGGCGAAGCTTGCCGAGGCCCTGGGCATCTCTCGCACCCCCTTGCGCGAAGCCCTGCAGCGGCTGGAAGGTGAAGGCTCGGTACGCAAGGGAGACGGCCGCAACTACGTTGTTCGCCGTGTCGATATTGGCGAATATCTGCAGAGCCTGCGCCTGAGACTTTTGATTGAACCTGAAGCAGCCGTGTTGGCAATCCCCAACATCCCCCGGCGGCAACTGATCGTCGTCAGGCGTGAAATCAACGATCTTCTCGACGCAACCGCTTATCACACGGATGCCCATTGGGTATCGGACGACAATCTGCACAATCTCATCATCGATTATTGCGCCAACGCCGTTATGGCCAAGGTCTTGCGGGAACTGCGCGCCACCACGCGCCTGTTCGAGATCGATCGGCTGAAAGACCGGCTGAAGCCGGATTCGACGGAACATCTGCTTATCATTGATGCGCTGGAACGCGGCGATCTCCAGCAGACGCGCCTCGCCGTGGCCGACCACATTGAAAGCTTGATCAATTTCGCTCGAGAGCAATTGGAATGACTAATGCTGGCTCTGATGCAAAAATTCGGTTGATCACCGAAAGAGCGCTGGTGATTTTCAGCGAGATTTTTGATGAGCGATTTCAAATAGCGTCATTTTCAGGGTGAAGTGATTTTGTGGGCGGTTCGATGGTATTGCCGCTATGGGGTGAACTACCGCGACCTTGAACAAATGATGGGTGAACGAGATGTCGCTGTCGATCATTCCACGATCTATCGGTGGGTCCAGAAATACGCGCCAGAGATTGAAAAGCGGCTGCGCTGGCATTGGCGCCGACCACAATCAACTCCGCAGATGCTATGCTTGTCTTGCGTCGAGGCTAAGCCATATTGCGAGCACCTGATACTCTGTTTCATGGATGGCTGGATGGTGCCAAACCTTACGGACCACCCCCCAAAAAAGCCAGCCGCGTTAGGACCGTGTAGTGCGATTCCGACGCCATCAGAGCGACAAAGACAAGTATCAGGACCGGGGGAAACAGGATGGCATAGATTAGCGCCAGCCGTTCCCAGGCCATATGCATGAAAATCGCAACGATCAGCCCAGCCTTCAGGATCATGAACAGAAGGATCAGGGACCATCTGAGATAGCCCTGAATGCCGAGATAGTCGACGAGGTAGGAAAAGGTGCTGAGGACGAAAAGCAGTCCCCAGACCACCATGTACAGTTTTATCGGATGCTGTTGTCCGGAATGTGCCTGCGCCTGTGCCATGATGCCATCCTCACCACAGATAGAAGAATGCAAAGATGAATACCCAGACCAGATCGACGAAGTGCCAGTATAATCCCATGATCTCGACGATCTCATAATGACCCTTGCGGCTGGTGAAAAACCCCCGCCTTTCCTGGTCGAAGTCTCCCCGCCACACCTTGCGTGCCATGATCAGAAGAAAAAGAACGCCGATCGAGACGTGGGTACCGTGAAAACCGGTAATCATGAAAAAGGACGAACCGAACTGTGCCGCACCCCATGGATTCTCCCAGGGGCGGACTCCCTCCCTGATCAGTTTGGTCCATTCGAATGCCTGCATTCCGACGAATGTCGCACCGAGGACCGCCGTCGCCAACATCAGCGCCGCCGTCTTGCGGCGATCGTGGCGGTATCCGAAGTTGACCGCCATGGCCATCGTGCCACTGCTGCTGATCAGGACGAAAGTCATGATGGCAATCAGGATGAGCGGGATTTCCTCACCCCCGATCGTCAGTGCGAAAACCTCGCTGGGATTGGGCCAGGCGATGGTGGTCGACATGCGCGCGGTCATATAGGCCAGCAGGAAGCAGCCGAAAATGAAGGTATCGCTCAGGAGGAAGATCCACATCATCGCCTTGCCCCAGGAGACGTTCTTGAACGCTCGCTGGTCCGACGACAGGTCAGCCGCGACGCCGCGCAGTCCCACGGGCCGCAGATGTGGATTACTTGTCGGTCTTTCTATGGATTCGGTCATCATCGAGGCTCCTCAACTGACCAATTGACGGCAGAGATCGACGAAACTATTTGCCCAGCCGGCAAAGAGCGCAAAAAGGATCAGCCAGACAACGAGCATGAAATGCCAATAGATGGCGCAGAGATCCACGCTTAGGCGAACTCTTGCGAGGACAGGGCTGATGCGAGCGCGGATTGCTGTTCGCCCGAGCACGAAAAGCCCACCCAATATGTGCAGGCCATGCAATCCGGTGATCATATAGAAGAAACTGTTGGATGGATTATCGGCAAGCACATAACCTGCCGACACCAGTTGCCGCCATGCCAGAACCTGCCCGGCCAGAAACAGAACAGCCAGTGCGAATGCCACTGTAAGAGCCGTGTTCAGCATCTCGCCGTAGTCGAGGCGGGCTTCGGCTTTTGCCCATTGTAGCGCGACACTGCTGGCGGCAAGGGCGGCCGTATTCACCCAAAGCAGCTTTGGGATCGGAATGCTCCACCAATCCGCGCCGCCAAGGCGCGTAAGATAGGCGCTGATGAGGAGCGCGAACAGAGCGCCGACGACGGCGAGAAAAATGCCGAGACCGACTTTCGCCGTGGTCGCCGATGATCCCCTCATGTCGGGCGCATCGCCTGCAAGGCCTGTTTCCAGCCAGGGTTTCGAGGTCAGCCGCTGCCGCGCCATCCACCAGGCGATGATACCGGCGATCCCCGCCATGAAGATCAGAATAGCGCTCATGACAACGCCCTTTCGGGCGGCCCGGACGAGGCCGGTTGGTTCTGCGGTAGAAAGTCCTGATCCGCTCCGGGGACACTGTAATCATACGGCCAGCGATAGACGATCGGCAGTTCCTTGCCCCAATTGCCGTGAACGGGCGGCGTTTGCGGCGTCTGCCATTCCAATGTCGTTGCCCGCCATGGATTGCCGCCCGCCTGCCGGCCCCAGCGAAGGCTCCAGGCGAGATTGAACAGGAACAGAAGCTGCGCGGCACCGACGACCAGCGCAGCAACGGTGATGAACATGTTCAGCGTATGCGCCGACGGCGGAATGAAAGCCGTTTCGCCCAGCTCGTAATAGCGGCGCGGAACGCCCATCAGGCCAAGGTAGTGCATCGGGAAGAAGATCGCGTAAGCGCCGAGAAAGGTGATCCAGAAGTGGATTTGGCCCATCGTCACGTTCAGCATGCGCCCCGTGACCTTCGGATACCAATGATGGATCGCGCCGAAGATCACCAGGATCGGCGCGACCCCCATCACCATATGGAAGTGAGCAACCACGAACATGGTGTCGGATAGCGGCACGTCGACGACGACGTTGCCGAGAAAGAGGCCGGTCAGCCCACCGTTGATGAAGGTGACGATGAAGGCCAGGGCAAACAGCATCGGCAATGTCAGATGGATATCGCCGCGCCAGAGCGTCAGCACCCAGTTATAGACCTTGATGGCCGTCGGGATGGCGATGATCAACGTCGTGGTCGCGAAAAAGAACCCGAAGTTCGGGTTCATACCGCTCACATACATATGGTGCGCCCACACGACGAAGCTCAGGGCCGCGATGATGACGATCGCCCAGACCATCATCCGGTAGCCGAAGATGTTCTTGCGCGCGTGGGTGCTGATCAGATCCGAGACGATGCCGAAGGCAGGAAGCGCTACGATATAGACTTCCGGATGCCCGAAGAACCAGAACAGATGCTGGAACAGGATGGGGCTGCCGCCTCCCTGCTGCAACTGCTGGCCCATCTCGACGATGGCAGGCATGAAGAAGCTCGTGCCGAGCAAGCGGTCGAACAGCATCATGACGGCGGCGACGAAGAGCGCCGGGAAAGCGAGCAATGCCATGACAGTGGCGGTGAATATACCCCATACCGTCAAGGGCATTCGCATCAGCGTCATGCCACGGGTGCGACCCTGCAGCACGGTGACGACATAGTTGAGCCCACCCATGGTAAAGCCGATGATGAACAGGATCAGCGACGACAACATCAAGATGATGCCCCAGTCACGTCCTCCCGGCGTCCCGGATAGAAGTGCCTGCGGTGGATACAGCGTCCAGCCGGCACCCGTCGGCCCACCAGGCGCGAAGAAGCCGACGACCAACACGATGACCGCAAGCAGATAGAGCCAGTAACTCAGCATGTTCGCATAGGGAAACACCATGTCACGCGCGCCGAGCATCAAGGGGATCAGATAGTTGCCGAAACCGCCGAGGAACAACGCGGTCAAGAGGTAGATCACCATGATCATGCCATGCATGGTGATGAACTGATAATAATGTTCCACGTCGATGAAGGAGAAATAGCCGGGAAACCCGAGTTGCAGGCGCATCAGCCAGGACAGCACCAACGCCACCATGCCGATCGAGATGGCGGTCAGAGAATATTGGATAGCGATGATCTTGGCATCCTGGCTGAAGACATATCTCGTCCACCAGCTTTTCGGATGATAAAGCTCGACATCCTCGACTTCAGCGGGCCGGATGACCTGTTCGGTGCCGGAACCAATCTCGACCATATTCCTTCCTCCCTGTTCCCTGCGATGCAGCCTTCCTCCTCGGCTGCGCACGGCACTTACTTTTGCGCCGACGCCAACGATTTCGAGAAAGTCGGCTGTTGCTGCAGCCAGGCTTGATAGGCTGTTTCGGTATCGACGATGACGGTGCCGCGCATCTGCGGGTGACCAACGCCGCACAACTCCGCGCAAAGAACATCGAAGGTTCCCGTTCGCGTCGGCGTGAACCAATAATAGGTGACCGTGCCGGGGATCATATCCATCTTGGCCCGGAATTCCGGCACGTAGAAATCATGCACGACGTCGATCGAGCGCAGAAGCATCTTCACCGGCATGCCGGCGGGTATGTGCAGTTCGCCGCCTTCGACAATAACATCGTCCATTCCGGCGGGATCGTTCTTGTTCAGGCCGAGCGGATTATCCGGAGCAACATTGCGCGTGTCCGCCCGACCCAGCTTTCCGTCCGCCCCCGGCAGCCGGAAACTCCATTGCCATTGCTGGGCGACGACTTCGACCTCGCTGGCGTCAGTCGGGACCGTTACAAACTGTTTCCATACGAAGAGGCCCGGCGTGAGCATCGCAGCCACACCGATTGCGGTTCCGCCGGCGAGCCACCATTCCAGCCGCTTGTTTTCAGGCTGGTATGCCGCCTGGTTTCCTGCGCGATGCCTGAAGCGCAGGACGCAATAGGCTATGAACAACACGACTGCCGAGAAAACGAAGCCGGTGATCCAGAACGTGATGACAATGGTGTTGTCGATATAGCTCCAATTCGACGCGATCGGCGTCCACCACCAAGGGCTCAGCAGATGGAATGCGATCGACCCCACCACCAGCAGAACGAGAACTATGACGACAGCCATTGTCGCCTCCCTGACCCGGTCGCGAATATTTCCACAATCTCATCGCGAAAGGTTTTAGCATTATCTCATGAAGCGGTCAGGCGAGCAATTGCGACGACGATAGCGGCTCATCCTAACAAACCATACGGGGCGCGAAGACACCGCGCCAACACATCGGCGGTGTCAAATCGCCGAGCGGAATTCCACCGATCCAACCGGCGGCACGGAAGACAGCTCATCCCTATTTGCCATCTGGCTATTTGGAGTATTGCTTCAGATAGGCGATCAGATTGGTAATCTCGGTATCGTCCTTCAGCCCGATGAAGGTCATTTTCGTGCCTTTCACCTTCGCCTTGGGATCGTGCAAATAGTCGCGGAGCGATGTCTCGCTCCAGACGAGGCCGTCTTTGCCTGCCTGCTGCATTGCCGGCGAATAGGCGAAATTCGGATGTGTTCCAGCCGTTCTGCCGAACAGACCGTTCAGCGAAGGTCCGATCTTGTTCTGGTCCGTTTCGGCTATATGGCAAATGGCACATTTCTTGAAAACAATGGCTCCCGCGGTCGCATCGCCCTCCTGCGCGAAAGCGTCATGCGGGGCGGCAATGGCAAGAAGGAGACAGATCGGAAGAAAACGCCAAGACATGGTAATCCTCATTCTCTTCATCGCTATTCCAAACGACGCGACTCCCATCGGATAGGTCGTAATGGCTTGGAGGATGATCCCGGGGTAGGTTTCCTTTGTGAATTCAAGACATGCGGTTCGGATAGGCGGCAATCAATTTCCGATACAGGTGCCAAGTTGAATGCCCTAGGATGGGCATGACGACCGCAAGGCCGACAAAAATCGGGATCGTGCCGACGACGAGCAGCGCCGCGACGATCAATCCCCAAAGCGCAACAGGTCCTGGATTGGCAAGCGTGGCGCGTATGCTCGCATTTACGGCTGCGGTTGCGCCAACATCCCGGTCGAGCAGCAGCGGGAAGGTCACCACGGTCGTCGCCAACACAATTATTGCGAAAACGAAACCGGCCAAGTTTCCCCAAAGTATAAGGGAGAGACCTCGAGAAGTGGTCAGCACATCTAGCAGGAAAGTGGAGACCGAGATCAGACCGGCCTTGCCGAAGGTTAGGGTGTAGATGTGCTGCGCGACAAATAACCAAGCGACGAAAAGCGCGAACAGCATGAAGCCCACTGCAATGATCGATGGCAGTGCCGGCGAGTGGCAGACCTCCAGCGCGTGATACCATGAGCTATCCAGTCCCCGTTCGCGGCGTCGACTGATTTCATAAAGGCCAAGGGCCGCAATCGGGCCAACCAGCGCAAAGCCGGACATCAAGGGATAAAGCAACGGCATCAGGTTAGCGCCGGAACTCCACATGATCAGGAAAACGCCTGTGATCGGATATATAAGACAGAGAAAAACGTAATGTGAGGGCTTTTCTCCGAAATCATTAAGCCCCGATCTCAGCGCATCGATAAGATCCCCGATCCTTATCTTCCGCACTTCCGGGCGAGCAAACTCGCCACTCGCACCGGCCATGACGTGGAATGCCACCATAGCATCTCTCCTCCTCCACCACATACCGGCTGGCGCTGCAAAGACGTCCGGCGAATTTTATCTACAATCAAAGCCCAACCGGCTAGCCTAAATTTATCAAATCTTGTCGCTTTTGTCGCCTATTCTTTAAATTATGAAATTAGATACTGTTCATTCATGATGCCAAATGATCGACGATTTTGAACGCCGGTACACGGAAGACAATATTCGCCTGCCGCAATGAGATCTCACCCATCGTCCTTCCTGTAATCGGCTCCCCCTATTCACCGACATAACCGGGTAAGCAACCTATCGAGCAAAGCAGGCGCCTAACCGGCATCGTAAACTTAACGGCTGATAAGCCAAGGTATGGCGCTGGCGGCAAGCAATCGTCGTTCGGTCGGCAACCCTTCATTCGTGTTTCTCCAAATCGTACAACTGCTCGGTACGAAAGATACAACTATCGGGTCCACTGCCCGTATCTCTTCAAGGCGTTAAAGTGCAATCGCGTCGGACAACGGCGCGCGCACTGATGGAATGAACACTTAGCTCATTAGTCGGACAAGCTCGGCCTGCCTGCGCACGCCGGTCTTCTCGAAGATATGGGTCAGATGCGCTCTCATTGTTGCAGCTGCAATACCGAGCCGGGTAGCCGCCGCGTCACGCCCGTCACCCTTGAGAATTTCCCACGCGACGTCAGCTTCCGCTCTCGTCAGTCCAGATCTGTTGCGCAGATATTCCTTTAACTCACCGGGAGTCAGGTCCAAGGCCGCAGCCATGGACGGCCCCACGAATATGGCTGCCTCCGCTTCGGGCTGCAGTTGCGCACGCAAGTTACTTCCATTCAGCGGCAAGACATGGGCGAAGATCGGCGTATTCTCCGGCCCGGCAAGACAGATAGTAAGTCCGATCTTGTCAAGCGCCGTCTCATTGCAGGCCGCAAGGCGAGCCTCGAACTTGAGCCACTTCGTTACGCTGCGACGTTCGTAGCCGGTCCGTCGGACGATCTCGCGGTAAGAGAGCCTTTGCTAGCGCAAGGCATGGAGCATCTCGAATATTTCCTGGCGCGATTGCCTGTGGGCGAGCCGAGCACGCCGGCGATGCGTTGCAGCGTCAACAATTGCGTCCTCCGACAGGATGGACCTGCCCGTTGTGCGTCCAGAAAGGCTCTTCTGTTCTTCGATCACCGCGCGAAGGTTTTGGATCAGATGGAACAGATCGGCGACCTGGCGGGCCTGCCGTGCGCCTTCACGCACGGCCTGCGCATATAGGCCGCAGCGATCCCGGCTGACGACCTCGACGATAGGATGATCACGAAGCCACTTGGCCGCACTGTCGACGCTGCGGTCGTCCAGTATGTCGACGACCGAGCGGTGCTCGAGATCTACTAGGATGGTTCCATAGCTCGTCGCCCGTCGCCAACTCCAGTCATCGATGCCGACTACCCGGACCTCGGAACTCCGATGAGAAACCGCGGCATCCCTCTTCAGTTGCCGGAGGATGGTGTCGTCGCTGACCGGCATGCCGAGACGTTCCATCAAACGCCCGCCAGGACGGCCGCCGGTGCTGTGGCCGAGCAAGCCCACAATCTCTCCGACCCTTCTCGTCTGGCGCGCATAAGGAGCAACGATCGTGGGCAGCCGGTCGGTGAACGTTAGTCGTGCGCATTCCCGATTTGCACAAAGCCAGCGGCTCAGCCGGAGCTTCACTGTCACCGGCTTGCCTTGGGCTGGTAGATCCTGGAGACTGCGGTTGCACCAGCCATGCCTACTTCGGCTTCGACGTCCACAATCGGGACAAATCCCGATCGCGGATCCAGCTGCGGAAACAACCCAACCGTCATCAACAGTGAGCGCGACACCCAGAATCCTGACTCCTGGACCGGGCGACCATTTCGATTTCGTTCGCATCGCCGCCCATAGCGACACTGTCCCTAACGGCAGATGAACCACACAAAGTGAGGAAGAGCCCGTTTAAGTGCCAAACGACAGCGTAGCTCACTGGCAGAATTGTACAACCGATTGTATAAAAATGCCCTTTCAAAGCTCCCGTTTTGGGGGTAATCTCCCAATCCTGTAGTGGGGCATTCAATCGAAAATCGCGTCTCGTTCCGAACTCTCGACGAGATTCTGTTTTTTCGCAGCACGTCGAGTGCATTTCTAACGACATTTCCCGATCGTTGAGTTTTTCAAACTCAACAGCATTTGCGACTGTCTCTCGTGAGGCCGCTATGGCGACGTTGGCGTTGCTCGATATGGTCAGTCCTTATGTCGTCGGCGGTGCGGCCATTGGCCAACCGCTGCACGAACTGCTGAGCGCGCTATTCGTTACCGAAATAGAGACAGCCTTCGACGACAACGGAATCTGCCTTAGCGGGATTGCCCGTTTCAGCGCCAACGTTGGCAATGCATTGCCCACTTTCACACCGCCCTTTACCATCACTTGGAACCCCAACGCGACAGTCGACCATCGTACGCAGCGCACGCAGGGCGCATATTGGGATTTTCCCGACATCGCGATCACCTTCCAGCTGAACGCCCCCCGCATTTCTTCACCCATTGCCGACCTCGTCGTTTCCGGCGGCCCCGGCGGCAATCCGGCAGCGCTCAACAACGGCCCGCTTGCCGCGCTTCTGGCAGGGCTTGGCCAGGGCCAACCCGCGCCGGGTCAGACCGCAGCGGATTCTGTCGATACGGTCTTTCATCTCGATCTGCTGTTCGATGCTGCAACACTGCATCTGCCGTTTCTCACAGGCGCCTTGTTGCAGCCGGACGGCATACTCGTCCCTGACCCGCAAAATCCCGAAGTCACGCTCGTTCTGCCAAAAATAAAGCTATCGATCGACCAAACTGCCGGAGCGACCACGGGTGGTGGCAGCGATCCGCAGGTATCGATCAACTTCGATTCCTGGGCCGCTTTCGATATCAACGATCCGGCTGGTGCCGGCTACGGCGATCTATTGCGCATGCAGCCGCCCTACGCCTTCTTCGGCCCCGACGATGTTCTCGGCTTCGGCTTCAACAGCCTGCTGCTCGATCTCTCGGGCACCGAGACGCCACCAGCGATCCTCGAAAAGTTCGGTGTCGGCGATGATTTCCGCGGCTTCTATGCTCCCGATGTGCGGGTCTTCATCCAGCCGCCGGCGTTCAAAGGCCTTGGTGTCGACGTTTCAGCGCGGGAACTGCTGTTCCAGTTCGGCAGCGACGGTGGCCTGTCCGCAATCTTTGGCCTCGATGTCGTCAAGCCGGACGCAGCGCAAGGGGCGACGATCACCATCTACGACGAGTTCGGCGGACTGGTCGACAAGATCGCCCTGCCTGACGTCGCGGCGCCTCCAGCTCCGCCTTTCACATCCGAGATCGTACCGGTTCCGCGGAAGTCGCAATGGGTGGTCGACGTCACGGGCGGGCAGCCGCCTTACAACATCAATATCGACGGTAAGACGCAGACCACCGACCCCATCGTCGTCCAGTTGGCCCCCAATCAGACGAGCCACACTGTCGGCATCGACATCCTCGATGTGCACGTAGGGCCGCAGCCGCGCCATGCCGATGTGCGCGTGGCTCTACTACCGCCATCGCTGACCGCTCCGGAGGGTGGCTTCAATCGCACTTCCGAAAAGGCCGTGCTGACCGTCGTCAACGCAGGTCCTCCCGGCTATGCCATCGGCATGCTGGATTTCCCCGAGCAGGAAAAGCTCACTATCGTCTTTGCGCCGGAGACGGCGATTGCGACATTTTCAACCGCTGGGGGACCACCGCAGGCTTTGCCGATCACTGCTGGCCGCGCTTCCGTGTCGTTGCCGCACGGCTCCTCGGTGGACATCAGCGCCACCTGGAATATCGCGGCCCAACCGCCGAGCCCGGTCACCTTCCACGGCCAGTTCCAATACGATCAACCTCTCCGCTCGTCTGCGACGCCGGAGACGGTCGACGATCCGACCTGGGCAGCCTTCGCCAGCAATCCGGAGAATATCCGGACGATTCCCTCGGCGGATACCGCCAATCCCAACCAGCAGAATTGGCAGGGTGTGGACAACGAGCTCGTGACCAGTTCGGACTTCAACGCCTTCGTGGCCGCCGCCAAGGCAGAACCGGATACACCTATCACCCTCGCTGGGGAGGCCAGCAAGGAGAAGGTCCCGGTCATCGAATACAACGTCGCGCTGTCGCAGCGCCGCATCTGGGCGATCCGTAGGCTGCTTACAGCGCAAGGTGTCACCAACCAGATCATCGAGCTGCCCGAGGGCGAGCAGCCCCCTACCGATCCTTACCTTGCTCCCGGGCGCGGCGCCTATCGCCGCGTCCTCGCCAGCATCCCGACCGGCGCTCGGCCGGCGACCACCGCAACGGCCGCTGTGCAGATTGCCCGGCCTGCCCGTAAGCCTGTGCCGGCTCCCTTCAAACCACCAGTCATTAGGCGCGAAGCGCCAGGCAACGACAGCATCCGCTTCAAGGAGCTGCATGTCCGCGTCGAACTCGACCACAATCGCCTGATTGCCATCGAGATCCGTCTCAAGGTCGACGTCACCACGGTTCTCGAGAGCTACCTGACCACCGTCCAGCAGCAGAATCCGATACCTCAGGGTCAGGGACCGATCTCGCTGCCAGTCGGCAAGGCGGCCGATCCCAATGACGGCGTGCTCGACATGCGGCTTCAGCTTACCCTCGACGACACCGTCGGGCGATGGCAGATGCTGGCGAGCCTCTTCGAGCAAGACAGCGATGGATTCCTGCAGACGCCGCCGCCCGCCGCGCTCGCCGCCGGCCCCGTGGCCGATTACTTCTGGCGCGACTATTTCGGGCTGCTGGTTGCCCTCGCGCCGCTGCTCGACGCTGTCGCAACCTCCAACACGCCGGCCGGCGACCTTGTCGCGCTGGGGATTGGAGCTGGTGTCCCGCTCGCCGCGGCGAAACTTGATATCGTGCACGTACCACGCATCACCTTCTACGGCGGAGAGCTGGTCGTCGCACATGATCCCCATGGCACGCAGGGCGCGCTGCTGCTGGACGTAGAGGTGGCCCTCGTCGTCACACTGAACCTCGCCGGCAGGCAGCTCATCAACACCGACCCCACGAATCCCATTACCGTCCGCTACAAAGCTGTGGGGTTCAAAACCTCCGACACGCCGCAAATCCGCGACATTATCCCGGTCTTCGACTCCTCGAAGGGATTTACCATCAATATCCCGAGCACAGGCAGCATCAGGGTGCCCCCGCCGCTCGGCGACATCCTGCAAGTATCCGGCGCGCGTATCGCTCGCTCAAACCCGGCCAATCTGGAGCTCGACCTCGGCCTCAAGGTCGATCTGGGCGTCGTCACCGTCGACAAGACGACCATCCGCATCCCGCTCGAAGGCGGGCAGCCGCCGACGATCACAGCGCTTGGCGTCCACATCAACATCAGCGGCGCCATCGAGGGCGGTGGATATCTTGCGATCTATCCCGATGGCTTCGCCGGCCAGCTCGATGTCTCTTTGCCCGGTCTCGGCGTCCGCGTTGCGGCAGGGCTCTCAGTCCGCCACGTGCCGACGCCGCCCGCGCCGGGGCCGCAGGCCACCGCAATCCTTCTGACACTCGAGGTCGATTTCCCGGTACCGATTGCCCTCGGCAATTCGGGGCTCGGGATTTTCGGCTTTGGCGGTCTCTTCGCACTGCATTTCCGCCGCGACGAGCATCCTAACGATCCCATTCCGGCACTCGACTGGCTAACGCGCGTCAACGGCAATCCGATGGAGATCACCGGCTGGGTGCCGGACATCGATCGTTGGGCTATCGGCCTTGGCGCCGTGCTCGGAACGATGGACGCCGGCTTTACGCTCAACGTCAAGGGCATGCTCATCTTCGAGATGCCTGGGCCACGCATCCTTCTCGTCATGAAGGCCAAGATCATTGCAATCCGGCCGCCACGAGAAGGCAATCCGACTGCGACGATCCTCGCGGTCATCGACATCGACCTCGGGCGGCGCCGGATCACCATCGGGCTTACTTTCGACTACGAAATCAAGCCTCTGCTTGCTGTCCACATACCGACGCGCGCCATCTTTCCCTTCGATGACCTAGCGCATTTCGCGATCGACGTGGGCTCCTGGTACAACCCGGCAACGGTCACTTTCTTCGATCTCTTCAAGGCTCGCGGCTATTTCATGATCCGCGGCAAGGGCATACCCGACAGTTCGGCCTCTCCCGACAACTACGATGAAGGCCACGACAGTACCTTCCCGTTGCTACCCTTGCGGCTCGGCGGTTTCTCTATCGCGACGGGTGTTTCCGTCTCGTTCACCTGGGGCGACGTGGATGATGGGCTCTATCTTTCGGTCGGCGCCGCTGCCGATGCCGGCCTCGGTTTTGCACCGATCCTCTTTACCGGCGAGATCAGACTATGGGGAGAGCTGCATCTCTGGGTAGTGAGCATCGAGGCAGCGGCCAAGCTCACGGTCGTCGCGGGACAGGTGCCCGACGGCCCGACGGTGCCCGATCCGGACTATCCCGGTGATCCCACCCATCTCTATCAGCCGACAAAGAACGTCGTTCAGATCGACGGTGAAGTGCATGGCGAAGTTGACCTGTTCTTCTTCACCGTATCGGGTTCCGTGCACGTGACACTGGGCTCCCGTCCCGACGATCCACCGGCCCCGCCGCCGCTCGTTAATGGCGTCAGCCTGCAGTCGCGGGCGGCGGCGCTGCTGGCCGGTGTCAGCAGCGACCGTCCGATCGATGGCAAGCTTGTCGACGCACACGCCGACGGCAGCGCCATCCCCGACGGCGAAGTCGTGCCGATCGACGCGATCATCGTGCTGCACTTCGACTGCACGCCCCGCATCGACGGCGCCTTCTCGGCGACGCAGCTCGACCCTAACGATGCCGGGAGGACCATCACGACCAGTATCGCGATCGGTCCCATCGGTCCATCCTCGCCCGCGGTGCATCGTGGGACGCCCTACTATACATACCGTCTCAAAGGCATTTCCATGGACCACGCGCTAACCCCCGGCGAGGTTCCTGCTGTCTGGTGGCCGAACGTTCCCGACCCCACCGCCGAGAGCAAGCGCGAGCTCGCACTGCTGACGCGCATACCTGATGCGCACCCCAGCGCCGTCGAACGCAGCCGCCACGCGGAGGATTTTCTCCGCCAACATTGGGCGACGATCTGCGACGAGGTCGCGCCTGCCACATCGGTGCTCTGGACGTTCCACGACCAGCCACTCGGACCGTCGAGCATCGGCTGGCAGATATTCGGCACCGCCTGGCCCGATCCACCGCAATCGACGCGCCAGGCTCCACCCAAGCTTCGTCTGGATATCGCCGAGAACTGGCGTTCCGGCAATCCAGTCGCCGATCTCTTGGTTGATGTTGCGCCTGCCCGAGTGATCGGAGGATATGTCGCATGCCCTGACGGCTGCACGGCTGCCGGCGCCGTGGCACGGCAGCGCCCCGACACCCACCTGGCACAGGCCGCCATGTCCCAACGCCCAAGGTTCACCACAATCCGCGATTTCGCCGCCGTAACGAGCTCGTCGGACCAGCGGGCCAGCTTGGCGTGGCTCCTGCCCGGATTTGCCGATGCGACACGACAGCGGGCTTCTCGCGGCTGCTACGCCAAGTTGCTCGAAGCACCGTTCCAGCGGCCGAAGGCGCCGGACCTTCAGAGCGGCTATCCACTCGCCGAGATCATCAACGAGCTGCTCGCGGAAGCCAGCCGGGGTGACGACTACTCGGACGTTCTGACGCTTGCAACTGGTCAAATCGTGACGCTTCGAGTGCTGATCTTCGCGCCCGACCAGCTCGTGCGGAGCGGCCGCCTTCAGATGCGATGCTTCGATGCCGATGGCAACCAGCTCGACGCGGTCAAGATCACGGCAGACGGCAACGGCAGCCTCCGCATCCAGACACAGAACGATCTGCCAAAACCATGGATCAATCTTAAAGGACCCTGGGCTTGCCGCGTTATCGAGGTCTTCAATTTCCTCTCAACCGCCAATCGAAAAGAGGACGGCGCCATCATTCTCGTCGATACGAAGACCCCGGACGGAACCGCCTATGTCCAGTTCGGCATCGTCGACCTGCTAAGCATCATCGACGAGGGCTTTAACCGCCCCTCCTATCTCGTCGGCGTCATTGAGACGCTGACCGCAGCCGAGGTAGCACGCGAAACCGACGAGACGCTGATCCAGAATCACAAAAAGAGCGAGATCAATGGCGCGCTCGCGCCCATGACGGCACCGCCCGCGCTCCTTCTGCCCAATACCGAATACGCGGTTTCGGTCGAGTGGGAATGGGCAACATGCAACGCCGACGGATCGGATGCGAAGACGTGGAACGCCGCCCCGATCCAGACCTTCCGCTTCCGCACCGATAACCAACCATTGGCGCCCCGCGTCATCGCCTCACCCAGTGACCGGCAGGACCAGGCGAAGACGATGCCGGTCAGGCTCGACCCATGGGTCATCACGACGGACCCCGATGAAGGCGAGCGGTTCTATTTTCACAGCCTGCCGATCCGAATCGTCTTCGCCGTCGATTATCTGCTGACGATGTTCAAGACTTACGGAGTTGAGCTGCAGGCCAAGGTCCGCGCTGCCTCCTACAAGAACGCCGCGCCCACCTCGCCTGGGTTCCCCCACACCTTTGCCGTGATCAAGGACGCCGTCACCGCGGTGGCAGCCGATCAGGTCAATACCCGACCGCTCGTTGGCGTGTCGGTGCTGTCTCCGTGGGAGGGCATGATCCGTGATGTCTTGGCCAACGCGCCTTGCATCCCCACGTCAGGGGCCGTCACGCGTCACACCATCGTCGACATCAACCTGCTGCTCGAGCCGAGCACCGATTTCGTCCTCGACATCGAACCGGTCAATGCGCCGCCGCCTCCACCTGGCAAGCTCATGACGCCGCTCTTCCGACGTGCCTTTACCACCTCGCGTTACGCCAATCCGGCGGCCATGTGCGCCGACGTCTCTGTGAGCAAGCCGGTCGAGTTTCCGGCCAGCGCCGCAGATATCGCGGCACTCCTGGCCTTGCTCAACGCGCCTCAACTGTCGCGGTCGCAGATCGATGCGGCGCTCGGCGAGGCAGGCCTGCGGCCTGTCGTCGAAGTAAAGAGCCCCGAGATCGAGGTATTGTGGGTGCCTGATGGTGGTGCACTGCAGCCCCGGCTCATCGTCATCCGCACCCCTGAGCCGCTGGTGCGCACCCGCAAGGAACCGCAGAACTACGAGCCGCCTGGGCAGCCGCGGCTGCAGCGCGAGGTAATCAGCCTCGTCGACAAGCCCTACCTCGAGGTGGTCCCGGCGGTAGGCGTCGGCGGCGCAGCGCCGCTTCACATCATCAGCCAGCCCGGCCTCAACATTGTCATCGCCGCGGTTGACGCGGGACGCAACAAGCCGATCGCATTCTCGCTCAGAGTGCATGAAAACCCGTTTCTCGGCGAGGGTAGCGGCACGTCGGATATCGACCTGCTCAAGATGATCCTCGATGCCGCAATCTGGGAGGTAGCGTAATGGGGCCGCGCGTCTGCCTGCCGGGCGAGTTCTTCCTCGACGCGATCGTCGTCGATCCGCGCCGGCAACTTGCCGCGCAGGACCGCTCACCGGAGGCGCAGGATTGGGCGCGTGCGGCGCCTATTGACGACCGAACGGCGCGCAAAGCCCGCGGACGCAGCCCTTACATCGCCCTACGCTGGGTACTGAACGCGAGCCTTGGCATCCCACTCCAGCCATTCACAGTGTGGCGGCGGACGGCGCTCAAACGACCTCCAGCGAAATCCATCAACAACTGGCACCGGATCGCCCCCGACACCTTCTGGTGGGACGGGCTCACCGAAATGCTCCTCATCGAGCTCGACGTAAATGCGCCGGTGACCGCATACGGCCTGTCGCGTGCGGATAACGATCCCGTGGCGATGGTCAGTGGCGGGCCGGGCACGATCACACTACGTGGAGGGCCGATGCTCGGAGTCCGGCTGAGCGACGAAAGCGCTCTGACCGATGCCCGCGGCCTCTCCGCCATTGCAATGGCAGATGACGGCGGATGGCAGGAAATCCAGCGCGTCGGCTTGCCGGTGCCCGCGCACCTCGTCAACACCAGCTATTATCGTTCAGATCAGCAGGGCTACGTGTCCTCCTATATCGACGACCCCGTGGCCGCCGCAATACAGCGGCTCAAGGACTGGGGTCCGGTCATAGGATGGCCGACGCTCGCAGGGCTCGACCCTTGGGTACCGCCCGACCCTGCGGCATTGGTCGATCAACTCGGCGCCAACATCATGAGCGACTTGCTGCAAGTGCTCGCCGACCATCCGCCGCCGGATGTCGACGCACAGCAACTTGCCAGCGCCAAGCCGAGGCTGCTGCCACGATTCGAGCAGCAGATCGCCGGCCTCAAATACGAATTCGGCGACGGTCGTACGATCGATCGTTCGGAGATGACGACGCGGCCGTTGCAGAATCTCACCACGGCGGTTGCCACCGACACCTGGGCCAGCCTTGCACTTGGCTACGGCACCGGCGCCGACGTCGGCGAGCCCAGCGGGCGCCTCCGGGAGCTCGACGACTTCATGGTGACGGTGCCATGGAGCGGCCAGATCAAGGCCGCCGTGCAAACACCCTCGATCTGGCCATTCGGCAACAAGCCGCCACAAATCATTGCCAGGCAGGTCGATCGCGAGCTGGCCGCCATCGTGCTCGCGCCGACCTTCCGCGCAGCACCGGATGCGCCGAGCCCTTTGCTGCCCGCGCCGAGCTTCGTCGAGGGCGCCCCCAAGCCGGACGCACCATTTACCAGTGCGGTGAAGATCGAGACTCCGCGCTCCTCGCCGCAGCCCGGTCGCAGCCGCGCCAGTGCCTATGCTCTCGCCCGCTTCGACAAGCCAGGTGTCGGCCAATATCGGATGCGCCGGCGGCCCAAAGGCGACGGCTGGGTGCCGATCGGCGCGGCGACCCCGGCGCGGGCAATGGGGCAGCCGGCCGACCCCGCACTGACGCCGAATACCGTCATGCTTCGCGACAGCGGCGTGCCGCGGCCGGTCAGCGGCGCTGCGCTCAACTATCAATATGCGGCAGCCGCCGGCGACCTCTTCGGCCAGTGGAGCGGTTGGTCCGGCGCGTGGCTGGCTCTTGAGCATGGGAAGGTGCAGATACCAACCGTCACGGTTTGCCGCGCGCGCGCCAGTGCACCGACCGGGGTCGATCCATGTGCGCTCAACGCCAGCGCCGAAATCGTCTGGGAGGCGAGCGAACGCACGCTCGGGCAGCTTCACCTCGTCGTCGACGTATACGATCCCTCCCCGGCGCCCCCTGATCCCCTCGCCGATCCGCCGGATAAGCCACGGTCCGGGGCTGGCATCGTCGACACCTTCATTCGCTTCGATGCGTCGGGCATGGTCATCCAAAAGCCTGCCGACGTGGCCGTCACACCGTTGCATCCCGACGATACCGAAGTGACCAATGCCAGCCCCTTTGCCGGCACGGAGCGCCGCTATCGTATCGAATGGACGGCCCTTTCGATTGTCTATGGCGCTGCAAAAGAAAAGGCGGTCTCGATCTACGCTCAGGCGGAGGAGACGATCCGGCCCGGCGAATGGAGCCACTGGGGTCACGCCGGCGAAATGGTCATCGTGCCCAATCCGCTCCCGCCACCGACACCGATACCCCTGCCCCCCGAATATCCGGTATGGGCCTCGCTGCCGGACGCCGCCGGCCTCTCCTACGCCAGTATCGCCTGGGCGCCGACCGGCGCCTGGCGCTATCGCGTGTTCGAGGCCACCGAAGCGGCGATCCTGGCGGCCTGCGGCCAGCCCGGGCCGGTGCTGACCCAGGGTTTCTACAGCCGAATGCAGACGCTCTTCGATCTCCACAAGGACAACGCGCACTTCCCGACGATCAAGGCGGCGTACCGCAAGCTCGGTGACGAGCCGATCCTGCCGCCTATCCATCCCGACGGCACGATGCGCTACGAGGCGCAGCTTCCGCGCGGCAGCGGCCTGATCCATTGTTTCATCGTGGTTGGCGTCAGCGAGACGAACGTCGTTTCCGGCTGGCCCGTGCCGGATGCCAATGGTCGCAAGGGTTTTCTGGCGTACGCCATTCCGCACCCCATGCGGCTCCCGATGCCCGAAATCAGGGCAACGGTGGGTGCGGCAGGCTCCCCCGAAATCACCGTGACGGCAGCCGGCGCCACTCCGGCCACGCAAGTCACCCTCTACCGTGGACGTAACGCCGTCGTGGCGCGTACCCTCGGCACGATGGACAGGGTTGCAGCCGTGTCGCCGAATCCCGCCGCATGGACCGCGACGACCTTTACCGATGCGACAGCCGTCCGCAGCTGGGAGCTGCTGCAATACCGGGCGGTGGTCCGCCCGGATGACGACCTCGACAGGGCTGGACTCGCCGTCGACTCGCCTCCCTCCCGCTCCTACGGCCTGCTCTTCCCGCCTGTCGGGCCACCAGCGCTTGCACTGACCGAGATCGCGCCTCGGCGGTCGCTGACGCTTGCTGTGGTCAAAGTCACGAGCGACGCGCCGCGTGCAAGCGCGACCATCGGTGACCATTTATTGTCCTGGATGAGTCGGCAGGGAAGCGGCGCGCCAGTTACGGGATCGTCGACATTCGCCGGACTACCCAGTTTCCCCAGCATCGACGCCATGCTCGGCTCGACCGAGCACGCGGCCTATGTCGGCGCCGATGTTTTTCTCCGGATCGATCGCACCGGAGGAGCGCCGCTGGCCCTGAGCATCGACGTGATCGATCCCCTCGGCCGCTCCACCCACGCGCTGCTCGATCTGCCAGCTTTCGTCGCCGACCCGGCACCGGTCATCTCAAGCTTCGTTCTGATGCGCCGCCAGAATATCCTCGCTCCGGCGGTCTGGATCGCAATGGACACCAACGTCCCTGAAATGCTGGCGCCTGGCCACGATTGGACGCTGCAAGTCCGCTTCCGTCCGAGCAATCTGCTCATTCCATGGACAACCCGCAGCTTCTCGGTGCTAGGCCTTCCATCCGTCGCGAGCGAAAGCCAGGTGCCGTTGCCAGGTCGCGCCACGGATACCGTGCTGGTGCGCCGCCTCCTCGGCGGCGGCAGATTCGTGCTCTGGATCCGGGCCTCCGTCGGGATGTCGGTTGGCATCACGCTGACCAACGGCCTCGGGCAGAGCGTCTCTCAGCAGGGAGCGACGAGATGAGGAGCACGCGATGCCAACACCCCCGATAACCATTGCAGGTCAGGGTGACATCCGGCAGCGACTGAATAGCGATGGGCTGGCGGCACTCGGTCTGGCAGGTCCTCTGCTCGCGCCTGCCTGGACGCAGGCGCTGCCAGTGGCAAACGTCGCCAATTTCAGCTTCACCGTCGCCGCACAGTGGTACGCCCCGCTTGCGGGCATTCTGGCCACCGAGCCTAATCCCACCGGGCTCGGACTATCTGGTATCGATGGTACGCCCTGGCCGACGACCGCAGGCACTGCCGTGGTCTTTCGCATTCACCCTCAAGCGAGACTGCGGCTCGAACGCCTGATGGTCAGTAATTTGCAGCCAGCCAATGCAGCGCCGCCCGACCGGTCGATCCGGCCAGTACCTTCCATAATCCTAATCACTAATCCCGGAACAACTTTCGCGACGCCCTGGATCGCTGGTGCCGGCGAGCAAGTTATGCCGGCCGGTAACGTAACGATGTTTGACGAACATGGCCTTTCGGTCGATCCCTTCGCCTTCGCCGCGGCGGTCGCGGCGATCATTGCCCCGCCGTCGGCCGCGAGTGGCGCCATGCCCGCAGGAGCGCCAGCCGGGACGCCGACAGCCATCGCCGGCCTCGCCCCTCTTGGCAACTTCGTCCACGCAGTCGATCTGCACGGTCGTCCCTGGCAGGATCCGCCCGGCATCAATACCGGTATCAGCCTCTATACCCCAGGGGCAGTCGGAGCCGCGCCGACGCAGGGCCAGCATATCGGCGACGGCCTGGTTTATGCATTCCCGAACGGGGCCATGATCGCCGCGGATGCCGATCCAAGCGGCGCGCAGAGCGCCTTGACCACGCCGGCGCTGCTCCGCTTTGGCTGGCAGGTACAGGGCCGGTTGAACAACCTGCCCTTAAGCTGGCCGGCAGCCGGTCCACGAACGCTGGCGCGAGACACGATGCGCCTCGCCGTATGCGACCCGACCTTTCACCTTCTGGGCAATCTCACGCTCACCGCGCGCGATGGCGTGCCGGGTGTCGACGTCAGGACCAACGCCTCACAGGCATCGATTCTCCGGGAAGGCAGCCCGATTACCTTGCTCCCGGAAAGCCGTTCGGCGCTCGGCTGGATCGGGCAAGTCATCCTCAATCTACAGGGAGGCAATCCGGCGGCAGCGTTCCAAACCGGGCCGATGTTTGCCGCAAGCTCCTATTTTGACCTTGGTCAATGGCCTTTCCCGAATATTCCGGGGCCGAATGGCGCTTGGCCGATCGCACCCGCCGCAACGCCGGTTCCGGGCAACGACGCGAGCGTCATGGCTGCGCTGGTGCCGCTCAGGACCGCCGTGGCCAATTGGATCGCCGGCAGCAACGATATTCTCGTTACCTTGCCGGCGGGATTGCCAGCTGGTGTCGCCGTGCGCTTCTATCCGATCCAGATTCTCATGGGGGTTTCGCCGGACGAGCAGCCCTTGCTGCGCCGCGCCGACGGCAACGCCACCATCACCACCGGCGCGGCAACCGATACCGTTCGACTGACCGATCCTTTTAGCCTGGGTACCAACGTTGTTCGCCCCGGCGGCACAACCACGCTGCGCATGGACGCAGCGCTGACCTGGTTGACTGCTGTCGGCGCCGTGCCGCGCGTCAAGCTGATGGGCAATCTGCATTTGACTGTCGGCGCTGACGTGCCCGCGCCTCCGCTGCCGCCTGCCAATATCCTCGCTGCGATGTTCTGGCGCGGTACCGCGTCCAATCCGATGATCGGCGCGCCGTCGCGCGGGCCGTTTCCGCTCGCGGCAGCACTTGGCGATCCGATTGCATTTATCCAGGGCGTCGTCCGCCATCTCTCGACCGATGCCAATCCGCGCGAGGCGCCGCGGTTGCCCACCATGTCGCGCAATGACAGCATATTCGCGCTACAGCTCCTGCCTGGAGCCGCCGTCGATCTCTACCGGTCAATGCTCACTGGCGCATGGCTGACACGTGAGGCCGACGCCCAAGCTCCCCGTCTCGCCAATCCCGGCGGCAGCGGGTGGCACGAAGTGCATGCACCGAGCCTTGTCGCAACCAGCCAGATCGGTTTCGATCTGTGGGTCGCCGCGGCTCACCGGGCGCGGCCGGTAGTGCCGACTGCCGACGTTGCGCAAGCTTTCCCGTCGGGACCAATCGCCGGCCTGCCGACCAATTGGGTGCTGCTTCAGGCCAACGCCACCTCGGTACCGCCTGCCCCGCCGGCGGTGCCTTCGACCATCGCAGCAGCGGTGCTGCAGACCGTGCCGGCCTATGTCGAGACACCCGAGCTCGCGATTATCCCCGATACCGACATAGCGACAGCGGTCAACTGGGTCACCACGCAACTCGGCAATTGGGTATCGACGCCGAACGATCCCGAGCTGCACCGGCAGATCGCGCGCGAGCTTCGCTCGTCCAACTATGGTCGTCGCGACGCACAATGGGCGCTCCGTCGCGCCATCGCGCACGCCCGCGAGCTCATTTACATCGAGACGCCGCTGCTGGCGCATACGACGCATGATGCCGGTCCACCGCAAGACCCGGCAGCGGCTGTAGACCTCATTAGCGCGCTCGCCAACCGGTTAACCATCGAACCGCGCCTCCGCGTGGTTATCCTCGTGCCGCGCGAACCGCCCTTCGTGACGGGCTATGAGCCCTTTTCCACCTTCTTCTATGCCAACCGGCTCGAGGCGGCGCGAACGCTCGCCCTGGCGGGAGGCATGGTCGATGGCCTTAACGGGCAGCGACCGCGGGTGGTGATCGGTCATCCGATGGGCATGCCGGGGCGGCCACTGGCCATCCGCAGTACGACAGTGATCGTCGACGACGTCTGGTGCCTGCAAGGTACTTCCTCGATCAGCCGACGCGGCCTCACCTTCGACGGTGCAACCGATGTTGCGCTTATCGACTGGCAGATGGATCGCGGGGCCAGCGTCACTATCCGGGCGCACCGAAAAGCGCTGATGGGACTGCATCTGGGTGTTGGACCGACACCTGTGGGCGGCGGGGCGCCCGCAAATGCCGTCGGCGCTCCGGCAGGCGATTGGGTCAGGCTTCACCAGCCCGTCAGCGCGCATGAAGTCTTTGCTGATGCCCTCGCCGCCGAGTCCAACCGCGGAAAGCTGCTTGCCCTATGGCCAGGCCCAGATCCAGCGGCTCCGGGCGCCGTGATCGCCCATCCCGCCGATGTCGCAGATCCGGACGGGCGCGGCGGAGCAAGCTTCATCACTACCCTAGCAGCCACCCTCGGCGGAAGCAGCGTCGTCTAGCGATCGGTGACGACCTGCTGAGGATGGAAAGCGAGGGTGCGGCGTACGCAAAGGACTTCTGCGAATCGCGCTCTAAATAATAATCCCGTTGAGATCCACTTCGAAAACTTGAGCTAATATACTACGCTCTTGAGAAGAGTCGAACCAACGATCCCGTCTTTCATTGGCTATACTTGCCGCAAATTCTTCTTCGCGAGTGGCTGCTTGCTCTCCGGAAAAGCCAGCATGTGCCTCGGAAGCGGACCACCAGCTGCCTGCAGACCCGGCCGGACCGACAATGATACTGAAAACGGCCCAGGTACGCGCGTGAGAACCCATTCGATGGAGACGGGCCAGTGAACGAAGTCCATCACGATTGTGATGCTCCTCCCCCGTGGAGGCTTCCTGAGCCCATTCTCGACCGGCGCAGGAAGCCCGTGCTTTTTCATTTCGCGACATTGCGATCGAGGAAACTCCGGATCAGCGGTGCCATCTCGTCCAGCTTGTCTTCAAGCGCAAAGTGGCCAGTATCAAGGAGATGGAACTCTGCTTCGGGAAGATCGCGAAGATAGGGATGCGCGCCCTCTTCCGGGAAGATCTTGTCATTCTTGCCCCAGACGATCAGCGTCGGCGGCCTGCGGTCGCGGAAGAACGCCTGGAACTGCGGATAGAGCGGCAGGTTGGTGCGGTAGTCGTAGAACAGGTCGAGCTGGATATCCTTGTTACCCGGCCGGTCGAGCAGCGCCTGATCATGAACCCAATTGTCGGGGCTGATGCGGGTCAGGTCCTTGACGCCATCGGTATACTGGAACTTGGTCGTCTCCGGCGCGACGAGCACCGAGAGCGCCTCCCGATCCTTCTTCGCCCCCGACTTCCAGTAGGCGCGGATCGGGTTCCAGAAATCGCGAATGCCTTCGTCATAGGCATTGCCGTTCTGGACAATCAGTCCCGTGACGCGATCCGGATGCTTGAGCGCCAGCCGGTAGCCGACCGGTGCGCCATAATCCATGACATACATCGAATACTTGGCGGCACCGAGCTTGGTCAGCAACGTATCGACGATATCGGCATAGTGGCCGAAGGAATATTCGAACTTGGTGTGATCGGGTGCGTCGCTCTGACCGAAGCCCGGATAGTCAGGAGCGATGACCCGGTAGCGGTCAGCGAGCAGCGGCATCAGGTTGCGGAACATATGAGACGATGTCGGAAAGCCGTGAAGCAGGACGACGACGGGGCCGTCGGCTGGGCCTGCTTCGCGATAGAACACGTTCACGCCGTCGATTTTCACGGAGCGATAGTGGATCGTCGCGGGTGCCTGCTGAGTGATCGCAGGTGTTTCGGCGAAGACTATGCTTGCGGGGGCGGTAACAAAGATGCTGGCGGATGCGAGAAGCAGGGCGGCAAGAGTGCGAGACATTGTGGTTCCCCTCAGGACTGGTTGCGGGCGGCTTATTGCCTGCAACAACCATCGCTTTTTCGGCGCGGAAGGAGAATGTTCATATTGGACAAGGGATTATTACGTCTGGTGATATGAGTGTGGCCGGACTGAGCGGTCATTTGGATGAACCGTGACGGTTGCGTCGGCGTTTGTGAATGTCTCTTTCGGCCAGATCGCAGCCAACGCGATCGGCTTGCCCAGCAACAATTGCTGTTAGTAACAACCGGGCTCTCGTGTCCGCTCCAACGTTGATCCGGCACAAATCGGCGGCGAAACCGGGCATTCAGCTCAGTTGGATGTGGGTCTGTTCCGGTGACTTAAAGGGCTAATTGAGAAGCCTGTTCTCACGGAGGCTGGCCGAAGCCATATCAACAAACGCCCGAACCTTCGCAGGAGCATGCCGGCCCTCAGGATGCAGTATGTGAATGGGCATGGGCGGTTCTTCGTACTCGCTGAGTACGATCTGTAACTCTCCCGCCATCAATGCGGGTCCAATTTGGTAATGAAGCACTCTTGTGAGGCCCCATCCCTCGCGTGCTGAATGGATAACGGCTTCGTTGGTATTGCATTGCAGAACCGGCTCAACCGTTACACGCTGATCATCGGCAAACCGCCACTCAGGCGATGCCCAAGCTGCAGTCGATGCAGCAATGCGGTGGTCTTTGAGATCGGCCGGCGATTTCGGAACACCGTAGCGTTCGAAGTACTTGGGCGAGCCACACATCACGCGACGAACAGTTCCCACCTTGACAGCGGTAAGGCCTGAATCCGGGAGATGACCAATGCGAATGGCCACATCAATGCCTTCATCCACGATATTAACAGGCCGATCGACGAAAAGCGTCTTCGCCTTCACCGTGGAGTATGTGTCGAGATAGCGCGTCACGATCGGAAGCACATACATCTGACCAAATAAAACTGATGCTGTGATGTAGAGAGTTCCTGTCGGGGTGGCGTACGAACCACCGGCCGCCGCTTCCGCTTCTGCTATATCTGCCAGGATCCGGCGGCAATCGTCAAAATAACGCGCTCCGGCCTCGGTCATCTTCACTGAGCGAGTTGTTCGGACAAAGAGACGAGCCCCGATCAGGTCTTCCAGGGACGCGACTGCACGAGTGACAGCCGGGGCGCTCATGAACATCTGGCGAGCGGTATCTGCGAAACTTTCGGTTTCAGCAACCTTCACGAAAATCCGCATTGCCTGCCAACGGTCCATCCACTCCCCCAAAGCGCTCGATTTTCCAATACTTTAAGTGCTCGAAACCGAAGCCTCAAGGGGCATCACGCCAAATATCAAAGTTGATTGGGTTAGCGCGGATGGCTTGCGCAATGCGTTCTATTTCCGCACAGGCTTCTACGGAAAGGCCAGCGCATAATGCGCGCTGGCGGCTTTCCCGGCAGGCATCCAGCGCAAGCGAGATCGCGACCGAGATCTTGAAATCGAAGCTGGAACCACGCCTTGCAACGTCCATCTCAGCGCCGGTCATGCCGAGGGCACGACCGGCTTCCTCCTGCTTCGCGAGTAAGGGCTGGCCCGCGCTGGTTCCCGCAAGAGCAAGCTCTATTGAAAGCCTCACCCGTGGATCAATGGACAAGCCGACCATTTTCAATCTCCCCGATGTGCGGGCTAAAATCCAAAGTCGCTCAACCCCGGATGGTCGTCCGGCCGGCGGCCAAGCGGCCAGCGAAACTTGCGATCCGCTTCAGCAATCGGGTGTTCGTTGATGCTTGCATGACGTTCCCGCATCAGGCCATCCTCGGCAAATTCCCAGTTCTCGTTGCCATAGGCGCGGAACCACTGGCCGCTGTCGTCGCGATATTCATACGCATATCGGACGGCGATACGATTGCCGGTGAAGGCCCATAATTCCTTGATCAGGCGATAGTCGAGCTCCTTGTTCCACTTGCGGGTCAAGAAGGCCTCGGCCTCGGCACGGTTCTTTGCGAACTCGGCGCGGTTGCGCCAACGCGTATCGAGCGTATAGGCAAGCGCCACCTTGGCGGGGTCGCGGCTATTCCAGCCGTCTTCGGCAAGACGGACCTTTTCGATTGCGCTCTGTTCAGTGAATGGGGGAAGCGGGGGACGGGACATGGATGACTCCTCTGGAGTTGGTGTTAGAAAGGCGCGGAATAAGGGGCGGCACCTCTGATCCCGCCCTTACTGTCGTGTCATGGGGCAATTCGGTACGCTGGACGCAGCAATCCAGGTTTCAAACAGCAAGCTGCAGCCCGCCCTCCTGTTCGGCGGGAACGGTGCAGCAGAGTAGGACTTCGTCGGCGTCGATCTTCGCGGTGGGCTGCTTGACGTACGCGACAGCACCCTCGACGAGCTTCGTCCGGCACGTCCCGCAGTTTCCTTCCCGACAACTGAACTCGGGCTCGAGGCCACGTGCCTCGGCAAGTTCCAGGAGAGTGCCGGAACCAGGTGTCCAGCGTGCTTCTTTCAGGGAATTCGTGAATACGACGGGTACGGGCTTTTCCGACGGCTGTGTGGCGGAAGACGCGGCTGCTGCTGTGGGTTGCCCAGTGCGGATCAGCGACGACGGACCGAAAGCTTCAGCCTGGATGCGATCGTCCGCAATGTTGAGGGTCCGCAGCCCGTCATAGAGTCCTTGTGTGAACTGTGCAGGTCCGCAGAGGTAGAAATCATAGTCGTTGAAGGGGAGAAACCGCGTCAGCATCGCCATATCGATCCGCCCTGCGGCGTCGAAGTCCCTGCCCTCTTCAGCATCCGTGGTGTCACTGAGGACCCTGACCAAGCGCACGACGCCCTTCGTCGCACCGATAAGGTCGGCGATCTCTTTATCGAACGGTCGATCAGCCTTGGAGCGAGCTGCGTAGAACAACGTGACCGGACGGACACGCTGCTTGCGGAGCCCTTCGTAAACGACATGACGGAGCATCGCGAGCAGCGGCGTGATGCCGACGCCTCCTGCAAGAAGAACCGCTGGGCGTGTCGCGCGGGCGTCGATGCTGAAGTCGCCGGCCGGCGCGCGCGCCTCGATGACATCGCCGACAGCAATACAATCATGGAGAAACTGAGATACCCGACCATCGCGCTTGACGCTGATGCGGTAGATCCGGTCTGATGGCGCGACCGAAAGCGTGTAGGTGCGAATGACAGCCTTTTCTTCGCCGGGCAGCTTTATACGTATGGGTAGATGCTGACCGGCGTTGTGAGGGAGTAGCCCTGCGCCATCACCTGGCTGCAGATGGAAAGACTTGATCGTCGCGCTTTCATCGACGATCGCGGTGACGGTCATTGGCCGCCAGCTTGTGGCAAACTCAGCGGCACGGAGACGATCGGCCGCTTGCTGCCAGTTCCCCGTCATCAGGGAACTCGGCGACCAGCCGTCCTTCTGAAAAGCCCATCTCGAAGCCAGTGCATTGCGGCGACGAACGAGGCTTGTCGGCTTGAATGTCCAAAAGCGCTCAGTGCCCTGGAAGGCGGCGATCTCGGGCGAGTCGAAAATGACTTCGGCTTTCCCCGTCATCTGCAGCATATCGCCCGTTTTGAAATCCACGAACAGAAGTCCCGCCTTTCCGTTCAGCAGGATGTTGCCGAGCGTCGCGAAGAAGAGATTTCCATCGAAGTCGGGGATTGTCAGGATGCCGTCGTCACCGACGCGAACAAATCCGGCGTTTCCACCGCGATGTGAGACGTCCACTTGGCGCCGGTCTTCGCGATCGACGTAGGAGGCAACGAAAAACGCGTCAGCTTCTCGGATAACCGTGCGCGCCTGCTCATCAAGTGCAGGCAGCTCCTCAACTTCACCTTTAAACAAAGTTCCCGGCTGGCGTTCGAACGCGAAGTCGCGCAGCTGAATGTAGCGCGGGCAATTTCCGAAGCTCTGGTCAACATCGACGCGGAAACCGCCATCGATCGTCGAGACAAAACCATTCATGCGGTTGCGGCGACGCGTGTGCATCTCGATACCGAGAAGACCAATCGGCAAGCCGTCGGCCAGTCCTTCGCTTGCTGGGTCGCTCGGATCTCGGGTCGCGGCAATGTCCAAAACGACGGGAGAGGGTGACGACATGAAACCCGGCTGGCCTTCGACAAAAGTCGCCCAGGCGTCACCGGCTTGATCGACGCTGCCAAGAACGATGAAAGGCAGTTGGGCGTAGAAGTCTCGATGCTGGTCGGGCATGAAATCGCGAACGACGCGCTGGCCCACAGCGGCCATGCGTTCCTTTACACCGAGCTTTTCCTGGATAAAGGTCTCGCCTTCATGCCACGTCGGCAGTTTTTTAAGCTTCATGGACATCTGCGTTCTCCAGAAAAAGAGGCGGAGAGCGTGCGAGGTGCCGCACGCCCTATCGAGGCTCAGGCGGCAAGACCGACGGGCGTTTTGACGAAGTCGACGAAACCCGGCAGTTGTTCGACCCGACGTAAGAGAGCATTCACGGACGCGTACGCAGTGAGGTCGACATTGCCTTCCGGAGCGCGCGCGACATAGCTGTAGATCGCGACATCGGCGATCGTCGGGCCGTTGCCCACCAGCCATTTCCGCCCCTGCAGCTGGCTCTCGATCCGGCCAAGGATGGTGTGTGCGCGGCCAATGACCTCTTCCGGATTGAACTTGGCGCCGAAGACCGTCACCAGACGAGCGGCTGCCGGACCGTATGCGATCTCACCGGCTGCAACCGAAAGCCACCGCTGAACGTCGGCCGCTCCTTTTGCATCTTCAGGAAGCCATGCCGTCTGACCTGCCTTCTTGGCGACGTAGACTAGGATCGCGTTGGAATCCGAAATGAAGACATCGCCATCCGCCAGAACCGGGACCTGCCCGAAGGGATTCATTTTCAGGAAGTCGGGCTGCTTGTGGGCGCCAGCCTTCAGATCGACCTCGACCAGCTCGTGCCGGAGTCCGATCAGTGAAAGGAAGAGCCTAGCGCGATGCGAGTGGCCAGACAGCGGATGGTGATAAAGTCTCATGCGATCGCTCCTGATTCAAGACCGGGTCCATTCCCGATCCGTAGGCACAGGATGCAACGAGCGATCGGCCAGCTGAATATTCATGTTTGACATTGGACCGTTACGCTGCATGAAACAGTGCCGGAGCCGCCGAGATGACAGGTGAGTTTCGCACCGACCCCGATGAGCGATCCCCTAAATTGAAGGAGGTCTCCCAACGTCCATTTTTTCCCGCAGCGCCTTGATCAAGTCGACGAAGTGGCGGAGTTTCGCCGGGATGTTCCGTCTTCCCGGATAGTAGAGACACAGCCCCGGGTATGGCGGGGTCCAATCGGCGAGGACTTGCTCCAGCCTTCCAGCGGCCACATCGTCGGCGATCTGCCATTCGTTCAGATAGGCAAGTCCGGCTCCATTGCGGGCCGCCCGGAGCATCAGATCGCTGTCATCAAGCGTGAGCTTGCCCGGAACGTCGAGCGCGAAAGTCTCTCCCCTTCGCTCGAACTCCCAGCGGTAGATCGCGCCGCTCGCCATTCGGGCGCGGATACAATGGTGATCGTGAAGGTCAACCGGAACCTGTGGCTTTCCATAGCGTCGGAAGTATTCGACCGATCCGACGATGGCAGGGCGGATGCTGTCGCCGATTGGAACGACCACCATGTCAGGGGGAACAGCCTCCCGGATCCTTATTCCGGCATCGAAGCCCTTTGCGTTGACGTCGACCAGTGCGCCCTCGGTGACGATCTCCACCGACATCAGCGGGTTCCGGCGCATGTATTCCAGGATCAGCGGCGTCAGGATCATCCGGGTCGCACCGACCGAGGTGTTGATGCGCAAGGTGCCCGTCGCTTCCGCTCGGTGCTCGTCGACGTGCTCGACGGCGCTGCGGATCGCCTCCAGCGCCGGACCGACGCTTGCCACGAACTGTTCACCTGCTGCTGAAAGGACCACGCTCCGCGTCGAGCGATTGAACAGTCTGACACCCATGCGCGTCTCCAGCGCGGCGATCTGCTGGCTGAGGGATGATGAGGAAATTCCCAGTTCGCGAGCCGCAGCTCGAAAACCACCTTGGGAAGAAACGGCGAGGACCGCCTCGAGTTCGGCAAGAGAGCCACGCATCATTGTCCGTAATTTCCTATCAGCCTGAGCACTTTTGGCCAGCTTATCAGGACAATCCCGAAATGCCAGATATGCCTCAACAGTCAAAAGGAGTTAGAAATGCGCGACATCGACAAAATCTATATCGACGGCCAGTTCGTCACGCCGCAGGCGAACGAGACGGCCGATCTCCACAATCCGTCCACGGAAGAGAAGATCGGCAGGGTTCGCCTCGGCGGTCTCCAAGACGCGCAGGAGGCCGTCGCGGCGGCGAAACGTGCTTTCCCCGCGTTTTCACGTACGACGAAGGCCGAGCGCATCGACATGCTGAAGCGGTTGAACGCCGCCGTTGCCGCCCGCGTCTCCGATCTCACCGAAGCGATGGCACTCGAATACGGCGCTCCGCAGACTTTCACGCGTTTCGCTATTCCCCATGCTGCTTCGAGCTTTCTCACCATGGCGAACGTTCTGGAGGGCTACGAGTTCGAGCGCCGTATGGGTCGAGCGCGCGTGGTCATGCAGCCGGTCGGTGTCGCCGCCGCCATCACGCCGTGGAACAGCAACATCGGCTTCATCACCTCGAAGCTCGCAACCGCCATCGCCGCCGGCTCGACCATCGTCATCAAACCGAGCGAGATGAGCGCGATACAGACGCAGGTCCTGGTCGAATGCCTGCATGAAGCGGGGTTGCCGAAAGGCGTGCTCAACATCGTCAACGGGCTCGGCAATGTCGTCGGCGCGGAACTCAGCCGGCATCCGGATATCGCGAAGGTGACCTTCACCGGATCCACCGCGGTCGGCAGGGAAATCCTGCACGGCGCCGCCGACACCTTCAAGCGCGTCACGCTGGAGCTTGGCGGCAAGGGTCCGAACATCATTCTCGACGACGCCGATCTGGACGTGACCATCCCCGCCGTACTGCGGATGGGCTTCATCAACAGCGGCCAGGCCTGCATTGCCGGCACCCGTGTCCTGGTTCCCAAGCATCGGCTCGCCGAGGTCCTGGGCAGGTTGAAGCAGGAGGTCGAGCCGTTCAAGGTCGGTGCTCCGGACGATCCGGACACGATGATCGGACCAATGGTCAGTCAGAAGCAGTACGACCGCGTCCAGTCCTATATCGAGCTGGGGACACGAGAGGGCGCCAGCCTCCTGACGGGCGGTCTCGGACGGCCTACCGGACTGGATCGTGGCTGGTTCGCAAAGCCGACCATATTCACGAATGTCGACACCCGGATGCGCATCGCCCGCGAAGAAATATTCGGTCCGGTCCTTTCGGTTATCGCCTATAGCGACGAGGGCGAGGCCGTGTCCATCGCGAACGACACCCAGTACGGGCTTCAGGCCTATCTTCACGGCACCGACACCGCACGCATGCAGACGCTCGCGGATCGACTGGAGTGCGGCCGCGTGGTTGTCAATGGCGCGCCGCACGAGCCGCTCGCTCCCTTCGGCGGCTTAAAGCAGTCGGGTATCGGTCGCGAGTATGGCGTGTTCGGCCTCGAGGCGTTCCTGGAACCGAAAGCCGTTGTCGCCTGATAAGCTGAGCTTGAGCGGACCGCGTCACGGATTCTGAATTCGGACGAGAACATTTCCGATAGCCTTGCCGCTCTCCTGGGACTCTTGTGTCTCGGCCACTTCGGGGGCATATGCCTTCGCGATCCGCGGGGCATGTGCCCCCGACGCGGCGTAGGCTGAAACCTCCTCGGCGGCCTCCCGCATCGCGGCTTCCGGCGTGGTGTAGACGTCTACGATGCGGTCGACGCCGTGGCCGCCGGTCGCCGATCGTATGCCTTGAGCGGCATCCTCTTCGTGCCGGTTGAGCACAAGATCGGCCCCGGCCGCTCGCGCGACCTCAGCCTGCTCCTCGCGGCTCACCGTCGTCGCCACCCACGCCCCCGCCCATTTCGCAAGAAGGATCGCCGCGGTTCCGAACGCGCGGCCCCATTGCGCCATGTAGATCCAGACCCCTTCGCCGTGTCTCGGGCACGCCTGGCCGTAAGGCGTCGATGACCCCCGCGCCGTCCTGATGCGGTACGATCCGGGGGAACGGCATGGCCTTGCCGCCAAATCCGGTCCGCGTCTTGATGTCGGAAGGATTGATGCCAGAGGCGACCACCCTCACCCGGACCTCTCCGGCTCCCGGCTGCGGATCGGGCAGCTCGCCGACAGCCAACACCTCCTTCGCAAATCCCTGTCGGTCGTAAAAAGCAGCTCGCATCACGCACCTCTGAATATAGCTGCCTCGAACTAGGGGCGACAACATCGCCCACTATGCCGCATCCGGCGCGTTCTACTTCCTTGTATCCTCGGTCTCACTCGCAATCAGCGACGCTCGAAAGGCCCGCGCCTCGCGCTAAAGCGCCGTTTCGGGCACCATCTTTCTCGCGCTGGCGCCCGGAACCTCGTGACAATTATCGCGCCTTACCTCTGCCCTCGTGAGAAGATCAGCCTGCCGGCAGAGACATCAGTCCGCGCCACCGCGGGAAATCGGACTGAACAGTTCCGACGGCTGCGGCCTTGCTGTAAGACTGGTGGCCGACGTTCCTGATGTCGAACGCTCCGTTTCCGAACAACTGGTTGCGAGCGCCCATCAGGTATGCACCTACTCCAATGCGATCCGCAGCAACGTACCGATGGAAGTCGCATAATTTCGACGCCGGCTACTTTCATGCCGCTTAAGAAATCATACTTCAAGCAAGTCAAATCCACGGCCAAAAACCAATTCGGAATGGCTTCCACAATCGCGATGCTACCTCGCGTTCCTGTTATTTAGGGCGTGATGCCTGCCAATGGCAGTGGCTGCCGATCTGGAGATCAAACAACATGTCACGAATAAACAATAAGGAGTGAAGCCGATGAGCCCCGATACTTTCGACGCCATCATCATCGGTGCAGGACAAGCCGGACCGTCACTTGCCGGACGTTTGAACGATGCCGGCATGAAGGTGGCCATCATTGAGCGACATCTCGTTGGTGGCACCTGCGTCAATACCGGCTGCAAACCGACTAAGACGCTTGTTGCAAGTGCCTATGCCGCACATACCGCGCGCCGCGGGTCGGAGTATGGCTTTACCATCGGTGGCCCTATCGAAATCGACATGCGGGCAGTCGCCGCACGGGCACGCAAAATCATCCTCGACTCGCGAGCCGGGAATGAAAGCTGGCTTGCCGGAATGTCAAACGTCGAGTTGATCCGAGGCCATGCGCGTTTTATAGCATCCCACACGATAGCGGTTGGCGAGCGGGAGCTGACGGCGCCGCTGATATTCGTGAATGTTGGTGGCCGGGCGAATATTCCTAATGCACCGGGGGTTGGCGAGGTGCCTCTCCTCACTAATACTGACATCGTGGCATTGGAGAAGCTTCCCAGACACCTCGTCGTGGTCGGCGGAAGCTACATCGGTCTTGAATTTGCGCAGATGTACCGCCGTTTTGGATCCGAGGTGACGATCGTGGAACGCAGTGATCGATTGATCGCGCGTGAGGATCCTGATGTCTCCGACGAGATCCGCGCTATCCTCGAGCGCGAAGGCGTGACTATAAGGCTGGGAGCCGACTGTATCGGCTTTGAGCGACGTGGCGATGAGATAGCCGTATCGGTGAATTGTGAGAGCAACAACGCGCCCGTGATCGGCAGCCACGTCCTGATGGCGGTCGGCCGGCGACCGAATACCGATGATCTCGGCCTGGATAAAGCCGGGATCGACACGGATGGTCAAGGTTATATCACCGTTGACGATCGTCTCCAGACAAACATTCCCGGCGTTTATGCCCTAGGCGACTGTAACGGACGCGGAGCTTTTACGCATACGGCCTACAACGACTTTGAGATCGTTGCGGCCAATCTCCTCGACGGCGAAGATCGCACTGTTGATCAGCGCATTGTCGGCTACGCTCTCTACATCGACCCACCTCTTGCTAGAGTTGGCATGACCGACGCGGCTGCGGAAAAGAGCGGCCGTCGTCTCTTGTTCTCGAAGCGTCCGATGTCACGTGTCGGCCGAGCCGTCGAAAAGGGAGAGAGCCAGGGGTTCATGAAAATTGTGGCGGACGCTGACACTCGGCAGATTTTGGGCGCAGCAATCCTCGGCACCGGTGGGGACGAAGCCATCCACGGCGTACTCGATATGATGCATGCCGGCCAGACGATCGACACGTTTCGCTGGGCCTTGCCCATCCATCCGACCGTCTCCGAGCTCTTGCCGACTTTGTTGTTGGACCTCAAGAATCGTGGGTCGTGAAGTTTACGAAAAGTGAGGATATTACATGACAGAAGACGAACAACTTTGGGAATGGCGGCGCAGGATCGCCGACCTTTATTACATGATACGCTCCAGCTCGGACGTCGTTGCTGCCTGGAACCTCTGGTGCGACACGCGTGTATCCCTGTTTCGCGATCATCCTCAGTCGCCGATCGAGGCGGCAGAGCGCCAGGTCTTCGAAGGACCGACAACATTTCCTTATGATCCTTCGTTGCGCTTCATCGTACGGCTTGAGCCGGTCACGCCGGAACAGATGACCGTTGCAACTGGAGCGGATGGCGACCTATCGATGCATTCGTTCGCCCGTACCGCGGGTCTTGAGACCAAATTGGGTGGCGAACTGACGCTTTACTGGATCGAGGGGTACGGCGGTGGTGTGTTCCTGCCCTTTGTCGACGCGACGTCCGGGACCGAAACATATGGCGGCGGGCGATATCTTCTCGACACTATCAAAGGCGCAGATCTGGGCGTTGCCGGCGCAGACGGTAGGCTGGTCCTTGATTTCAACTTCTCCTACTTTCCTTCCTGCGCGTATTCTTCACGATATGTCTGCCCATTGGCACCATCGGGAAATCGATTGAAGGGTGCGGTCAGAGCCGGAGAACGCCATCCGATCTCGAAAGTGTGATTCTTCAGTGTTGCAGCGCTAAGGCCGGCCGTTGCAGAATGTCGATGCATTGGCCAGCACTCACAGTCTGTACGGCTCTATCGTCTCAGAGCAATTCCAGGAAAAGTGCGCAGTATCCGTCTTAGTCAAGCTTGCTGAGGCGTCCAAAAGCGATCCTCCCGGATGAGTGCGTTTGCGAGGACGATTAGCTTTCGCATGATGGCGGTGATTGCCGCCTTAGCGGCTTTTCCGGTTGCGGTGAGTTGCTGATATTTGCTCTTGAGGTCGGGATTGAAGCGGATGGCGACGAGGGCCGGCATATAGAGGGCGCGCCGAAGCTGGGTCCTTCCGCCTTGAATGAAGCTTTTGCCCCTCCATTGGCCGGACTGTCGCACGATGGGCGCGAGACCGGCGAGACTGGCGGCCTGTTTGTTGGCCAACGTTCCGAGTTCCGGCATGTCGGCAATCAGCGCCATGGCGCAGGTTGCGCCGATGCCCGGAATGCTGGTGAGAATGTCGAAGCGGTGCTGCAATTGCGGCTCGGCGGCGATCAACCGACGGCTCTCGGCATCGACGGCCTCGATTTGAGCCTCGACCTGCCGCAGCCGCTGCTCGGCCTGGCGCTGCAGCAGGGGGATGGTCAGTTGCTTCTGCCGATGCAGCAGAGCGCTGCGGTCCTTGACGAGAGCGCGACGCGCGGTCAGCAATTCGGCCAGAAGATCAAGCGCCTGGCTGCGGATCGGCCGGATGTCCGGGGCCATCACTGCGCCGAACCGAGCCATGACGCTGGCGTCGATGCGATCCGTCTTGGCCAGCCGGCCACAGGCTTTGGCGAAGGCGCGCAGGCGCTGCGGGTTCACCTTGACGCCAGGTAGGTTCGCCGTTGCCAGCATGCGTTCGAGGCGCCGATGGTAGGCGCCGGTCGCCTCGAAGACAATGCGGGTGGGCGCGTAGGGCGACAGCCAGCGGATCAATGTCCGCAGCCCTTTGGCGTCGTTGAGGAACTGCTTGTCGATGCCATCCGGCAGGAGATGGACATCGAGGCGATCTTTCGAGATGTCGATACCGAGGGTTCGTGCTATCGTGTCAGCCATCTTTTCCGTGTCCCATGCTTGTCATGCGGGCCGTCAAAGCCCCGCTATCCGTTCAGGCCTCATGGAAAAGAAAGGGGCGATCCTAYTGCGCAACGGTTCTTTCAGACCAGCGGTTTCCCGATCCCACCCCTCCCGCCGCCTGTGGGTGTTCAGGTCCACAGGCGGCAATCCATTGTCGCCTAAAACGAGACAAAGTCATAAGACAACCGGTTTTCCGTCCGGAATTGCGAGACAATAAAGAGATAGAACGGCTCAGAGATTCCGTGAAAGACTAAATCGCTCTAGGCTGTGGTGACGATTTAAGGATTTGGGGTTCCCAGTGAGGAGCAAATCAGATTCAAGACTGATTTTTGGAGGTCGGTCATGGATATCGATAGGCTCAGTGCGGAACAGTGGTCTCGGATCGAGCCGTTTGTGCCGGGAGGACGCAAGGGGCGTCGTGGTCCGCGCTCCAATAACAGGCGGTTCGTCGAGGCGCTGGTCTGGATGGCCCGCTCTGGTGGACGTTGGCGTGATTTACCCGAAGGTTATGGCAACTACCAGACCGTCAAGCGGCGCTATTACCGCTGGATCGAGATGGGTGTCCTCGAAAGTTTGTTCGAGGCGTTAGCGCGAGAAGCGGACCTTGACTGGGTCTCGATCGATTCCACCTCCATCCGTGCCCAGCCTCAAGCCGCTGGCGCCCGGCGAAAAAGGGGGGAGCGGACGCCCAGGGCCTTGGCCGCTCACGCGGCGGGCTAGGCACCAAGATCCACGCCGTCGTGGATGCTTTGGGGCTACCGGTGCGCTTCGTACTTGCACCGGGACACCGTGGCGATGTGATTTATGGCAAGGAATTGCTCCATGGCCTCAATCCCAGCCACGTCATCGCCGACCGAGCCTATGATGCCGAACACTTCCACGACACCATTCTGGACGCCGGCGCTGTTCCGGTCATTCCACCACGACCCGGGCGACGACGCCCGCATGTCTGCAATTGGGGCCTCTACAAGGAACGCAACCTCGTGGAGCGCTTCTTTGCAAAGCTCAAGCAATTCCGTCGCGTGGCTACCCAATACGACAAACTCCTCGTCAACTTCAGAGGGTTCGTCATCATCGCTGCAATTGCAATCTGGCTCAAATAGTTAAATCGTCACCATAGCCTAGCATGTCTCGCAACAGTTGCTATCGAGATGTTTCTGCACAAAAGCTTCGTTTCGAGAAGAAGTTCGTTATCCCCGGGCACGCCTCCCATGAATCTGCCATGCGGCATGGCTTCGAACACGTGAAGATCCACAACGACGCCCGCAGACCTCGACAAACGATGCAATCGAACAGTATTTGACAAGAAGAGCATCCTAGGCGGCGCGCGACGTGGCAATATGCGGTGGCTCAAATATGCCAAACCGCAAGGGACAGCCAATCGGCGCGTCGCATTGAGGAGGAGACGCGGCGGTCCTCCGGTTACACGGTGCTAGGCCGATTGCGCCCCGCCATCGGCGATCCCTTCGCAGGGAAAGGTCATCCTCACACAGGCGCCCTTGGAACCAGCATTGACGACAGCGACGGTGCCACCGTGCAGCTCCATGATCTCCCGAACCAGATTAAGCCCCAGTCCGGCGCCGCGGCCATCTGGCCCGAGGCGATTGAACGGCTCGAAGATTTGTTCGCGTGCGTCCCAGGCGACGCCTTTGCCTTCGTCGGAAACGTCGACGAAATGCTCCTTGCTGACACGCACAGAGATTCTTCCTTGGCGTCCGCCATGGTCGATGGCGTTCTGGACGAGATTGGTCAAAGCCCGCTCCAACGAAGTGTGGTCGCCGATCACCAGCACCTCGTCGACTTCCGGTTCGAAGCTCACCTCATAGCCGGCACCGAGCGCCAGGGGACCGAGGTCGAATAGCACCTGCTTGGCTATAGCGGTCAGATTAACCGGCAAGAAGTGATCGCGCTTCTGGTCGAGGCGCTGGAGATCGAGCAACTGACCGGCAAGTGTCGTCAGACGTGCCGCATCTTCCAGCAGGTTACGCCTGTCTGAACCAGCAGGCAGGGCCGAAATGCGTGCGTTCAAAATGGCGATTGGTGTGCGCAGTTCATGGGCCGCCTGTGCCAGGAAATGCTGATGTCGCTCATAGCCGACGTCGAGACGACGCAGCGCATCATTGACTGCACCGACAAGTGCGTTGATTTCGATGGGCACATCATTCGCCTGTAGCTGAGTGCCGCGCTTGTCGAACTCTATGTGAGCGGCCTGTTGTACGATCCGCCGGAGACCCGCCAAAGCGCGCCGCACCACCAGTGGCGTGGCAAGCGAGGTCGTCAAAGCCACAAGCACGATCACGGGCAGAATGAGCGAGACCAGCCCACGCGACATGGTTCTTACCAGCCGCTGCAAGGACATCTGTCCTTTCGTGCCCGTCAGAATCTGAACCCGACCGGCAGGGCTGTCGACCCATTTGATCACGGCGTCGGGTTTCCCGGCGAGTTCAGGTTGCTTGCTAAGGCGTGCGTCGCTGAGTTGGTCGAGCATCGCGATAGCAGGCAGATAGGCGGGAGGAATGTTGCCCTCTTGCAGGCGATGTCCTTCGCGATCGCGGATCGCAAACCACAGGTCAGGTTCGTTGGCACGAAGAGAGCCAAGTGCTGGGGTCTCCCGCAGCATCAGTCCGCCCGTCACGCCCCGTTCGACCGCTTCGGCGAGCACGTCTATGCTGGCGCCCTCATAATCATTGAGCAGGTAGCCGGTGCTCCAGAGCACAGCTGTGATCATCAGCGGTATGATCGCGATTATGCATGCCTGCAGCGTTACCAGCCTGCTGACCAGCACCCATTTCAGCGAGGGTTGGCGCATCACGCCGTCTCGCTGATCAGATAGCCGACACCGCGGATGCCGTTAATTGCAACGTCCGCATGGGCGTCGGTGAGCTTACGGCGCAGGCGGGAGATATGTGTATCGAGTGCATTCGATTCGATCTCGTCGTTCATGCCGAAGACTGCTTCCATCAACATCTCGCGCAGTACCATCCGCCCCATCCGCCTCATCAGCGCTTCGAGCACAAGCAGTTCCCGGCGCGGCATGCGCAGAGGGACGGCTTCGACATGTGCCTCACGATGCCCGAAATCGAATGACAAGCGGCCCAACCTAACGATATCAGGCTGCAGATTGGCAGGGCGGCGCAGGAGCGCGCGCAGCCGGGCCAGGAGCTCTTCAAAAGAAAAGGGTTTGCCAAGATAGTCGTCCGCGCCGCTATCGAGGCCGGCGATCCGGTCAAGCAGGTCCCCCTTCGCGGTCAATACAAGCACGGGTACGGTATCGCCTCTGGCGCGCAGTGATTTGACCAGCGACAGGCCGTCGCCGTCAGGCAATCTGCGATCCAGCACCACTGCGTCGTAGACGTTGTCGTAAAGAGCAGCGTCGGCATCCACGAGGGTCGCCACATCGTCCACGACCATACCTTGGCGCACAAGTCCATTGCGCAAGACGGCAGCCATTGGTTTTTCGTCCTCGACCAGAAGCACCCGCATTCCGTCCGCTCCATTACATACCCGCGCCCGCGGGCCATTCATGCGCAACTAACATCCTTCCATTGAGACAACCTTGCAGGCGGTTCTGGTGGCGTGAAGGCACCGCCGCCGGCATATGTATGCCAGAATGGAGACGGTGATCACCATTTCGAGGAGGGGTCCTTGAAAAAGATTAGCATTATCGGATTGGATTTGGCGAAGAATGTGTTTTAGGCCAACTTCAAAGGGTGGCATCGGCTTAAGCTTGGCCAGGGGGTGCGTCTGGCATGGTACCAGGCTTCACGCGTTGATCGACATGGTGATCTGCCGCCATGTTGCGATGGCGTGGAAGCGAAGCTTTCGATGGTCTGCGGCGCTGAGATGTTTGCGGTGAAGAAGAAACAGATTGGCGATCTGGCCCTGTGTCGAGACGAAACGCTGGCATTGCCGGACCGACTTGAAGTGCATCATCCGCCGTTCGCGTCGTCGTACGGGAAGAAGTGAATTTTCGGCGCGGTTGTTGATGCCTTTGTGTGACCGATGCTCGACGCCCGGGAGCAGGAGAGATTTCGGTCATCGCCACCAAATACCAATCCGTTCCCGACAGACTCGTTAACCCGACGCTACCCTTTGATCGCCGCCATTCCACCAGGCGGGCCTTCTGTAGAAAGCTGAAGCTTCAGGGAGGATGACAATGCGAGCCGAGCCCTCTTTCGTGGAGCCCATAATTTTGGTTGACGCCGGAGCCTCGCAATAATCTGCCCGATACCGCGCAAAATCACAGGCGGAAACTATCATGGATTATACTTCCATATCGAAAAATTATATATGTACTTCAATCCATTAATGGGCCTTGCATTGAGGCACTATATTAACGTGGACAGGCGCATAAGCCACACCCTAATTACCCACTCGCGCTTCCACTTTGTTACTTGCCGGCTGAAAGTCCGGTCGGTGCGCTATCTTCCATGCCAAGGCCGTATTGGGCGTTAGCATGGGATGAGAACCTTATGCAAGACGGGCCTGCTAATGCAGGAAACCTTGATTGTCGCGCCACAATCGACTCGTCCCTACCGCGCGGCCGGCTTTCGTGCACGAGGATTGGTAATGGGAGCTTATGATTAGACTCCTGTTAACCATCTTGCGTTTAAAGATTGTTAATCGAGAGGCAAACCCGCCCTCCCAGTTTTTGCGAATTATCGTTCATGTCGATCATCCACGCCCTCGGCGCAAATAGCGGTCGCCTCATCAGAATCACCTTTGGTCCTGGGGGCCGCGAGCGCCCGCCGGTGCGCGCGACGGGCCAGGCGAAACTTGCCAAAGCGCGCATCATGATGCTCGCGGGCGGGCTGCTCGTCTGTTATGTGGCGATCTTCGCCAGGCTTACCTATTTCGACATGGAGCCGAGGACCGACACCTCGGCAATTCCTCCGGATCATGTCAGCGCCGCGCGTCCGGATATCGTCGACAGAAACGGCGAATTGCTTGCAACGGATATCCGCACCGTTTCGATGTTTGCGGAGCCTAACCGTGTGATCGATCCGGACGAGGCAGTGGAAAAAATCGCCTCGATCTTTCCCGATATCGACCGCAAATCACTTTATAAGAAGCTTGCCGATCGCCGCTCGCATTTTGCCTGGCTGCGCCGGCAGCTGACACCGAAGGAACAGAGCGAAATCCTGGCACTCGGCATTCCCGCAATCGGATTTCGGCCTGAGGTCAAGCGCTTCTATCCGGGCGGGCGAACCGCTGCCCATATTCTCGGCTATGTCGATATCGACAATCACGGCGTCGCCGGCATGGAGAAATATCTCGACATGCAGGGCCTGTCGGATCTCGCATCAACGGGCCTGACGAGCCGCGACCAACTGGAGCCCGTGCGGCTTTCGATCGACCTGCGCGTTCAGAACATCGTTCACGACGTGGTGTCGGATGCGATCGGCCGCTACCAGAGTCAGGCGGCCGGCGCCGTCATTCTCGACATCCACACCGGCGAAGTCCTGGCCATGGCCTCGGCACCCGACTTCGACCCGAACGATCCGCAGACTGATGTCAAAGGCTGGCTGAACCGCATGTCGAACGGCACCGACGAGATGGGATCGGTTTTCAAGACCTTCTCGATCGCGATGGCCATCGATACCGGCACGGTCAAGCTGACGGACACCTTCGACGCCAGCTCTCCCCTGCACTACGGCGGCTTCACTATCCATGACGATCGCGACGTGCCACGGCGTGTCCTGTCGATCCCGGAAATCTTCCGTTATTCGTCCAACATCGGCACGGCCAAGATGATGGACAAGGTGGGCATGACCATCCAGAAGAGCTACCTGACCCGCTTCGGTCTGCTGTCGAAAATGCAGACGGAACTGCCTGAGGTGAAAGCGCCGAGCCAGCCAAGAGTTTGGAAGAAGCTCAACTCCATAACCATAGCGTTCGGCCACGGCGTCGCCACCACGCCGATGCAAACCGCCGTCGCGGGTGCCGCCCTCATTGACGGCGGCAAGCTGATCGAGCCGACCTTCCTGCCGCGCACGCAGGAAGAGGCGGAAAAGACCGAAACGATGATCGTCAAGAAGAGCACCAGCGACACGATCCGCTACCTCTTCCAGTTGAACGGTGAGCAAGGGTCTGGCAAACCTGCCGACGTCCCCGGCTATCACGTCGGCGGGAAGACCGGCACCGCAAACAAGGTCATCCACGGGGTCTACTCGCACAAGCTCAGCTTCAATTCATTCCTGGCGGCGTTTCCAATGAATAACCCGAAATATGTGGTGCTGGCCTTCGTCGACCAGCCGCTGACAGGCCAACACAATTTAACCTTCGCGACCAACACGGCGGCACCCATGGTTCACGACATCATTGCCCACGCCGCGCCGCTGCTCGGTGTCGAGCCGGATTTCGGATCGAACTTGCTGGCCGCATATTAAGGATCACGCTGGCTCTGACGCGTCGCGACGGCTGCGGCGTCGGACGCCGCTGTAGCTGCAGCCACGCGGGATAAAATGGCGGCCCGCCCGCGTGATTCAGCCTGTCGTTTATCTTCTCGCCGAAATCTTCCTGGCAAGACTGGCCAGGTTTCTGCTCTGCCGCATAGCGCGCCAATGCTAGGGATCCCGTACAATCAAAACCCTGACAGCTGTCAGGGTTTGCGGTCCAAGCTTATTGATAGGTAGCACGACATATGCTCTCCTCTGACCGCTCGCCTTACGCGGGGTAAAGCTTTCCATGCCGTCTCCCCATCCGCTTATTGAAAAACCCTGACAGCTGTCAGGGTTTTGTTACGAGCGCGGAAACTGGGCAGAGCCTATTCCGAAGTCGAGACAAACGACCTTGAGCTGCCGTCAACGCTGGAGAAACGTCACATCACATCATTGCCGCTATCTATTTCCTCGGTGTAATCTGCCGGGCGCCCGGCGATAACTGCAACTGAAGAGGGACCATACTGTTTGCCCCTTCATTCAGACCAAGGGCGGCTCATGCTCACGGATTCCAAACCGCCTTTGCGCCAGGCGCGGGGTAGAAATAGCCGGCGAATTGGCAGGAATTGGAGATTTGAAATGAGGCCCGCTTCACAGTTTTTCATCGCGGAAACCGGTGGATGGGTTGTTGATCATCGCGCGAACTCTGCCCTCCCCGGCTATCTTGTCGTTGCCTCGAAGAGATCTGCAGATGATCTGTCGGACCTATCCGATGACGATTTGCGCGAAATCGGTCCGTTATTGGCGCTATCTCAAGCAGCCCTGAAGAAGTAACTCCGCGTTCCGCGCGTCTATATCGGGCGCTATGGTCATAGCTCCGGACTCGCTTTTCATTTCCATATCATTCCTATCTATGAGTGGGTCGAGAAACTGTTCTGGCGAGATGCCCGATATCGGCTCCTCGGACAATTTACGGAAGGGGAGGAGCAAGGCGAAACGGACGGCGCCGAACTAACCCTGTTCGTCTGGCGGGAGTTCTGCGAACGTGCGTTGCCGCCTCCGATCGAAGGACCGACCGTTTCCGAGGCAATCGACCTTCTGCGCAGGAAAATACGTCTCCGTTTGCAGGCTATCTGAAAGCTGTTGCTGAACGACAATTTGCTTGACTATTCCCTCCCCCTGCCTTGCTATACATCATAAAACAAGCGGAATGCCTCGCTATTCATATCCGAATTCGGCACCGCCTAACTGCCGGGTTTTTCAATGAAAATTTCTAATCCTGAAGCTATATGGGCGCTAGCTTCCATAAGCGATACCGAGTTGACTGAATTTTCTAGCGACGGTGGGAGCGTGCATCCACCAGCGCCGATTTTGTTTTCAGTAGAGAAGAAAATAAGCCTCCGAGTGAGCAATTCGAGCGCTTACTCGCCGGTTCCATTCCCACATTCGTCTATGACCATTCCAATGACTCTATCCCGCCGGAACAATGAGGACACACAATGCATTGCGTATTGTCGATTAAACCGGGATCCAATCTCTGAAGCTCAATTCTACCCCTTTTGAAGAGTCATCGAGCGAGTTGCTACCACTGAAGTTCATTACAAAATCGTAAGGGTGCTATTCATTTTCGGTTAAGCCTTAATCGGTCATCAAAGTCATGCGTAAACACGCAGCATCACCCCCAATGCTTATGAGGTTTCACATGAAAAGCCTGCTTCTCTCCACCGCCATTGCCCTGGCTTCCGTCGTTGCCGTCAGCGCTCCCTCCCAGGCAGCTCCATTTCATCGTCATCACCACAATTGCTTTGTGAAATCCGTAAAGCATAGGGTTCATGGCCATTGGGTGGTTCGCAACGAGCGCATCTGCCGTTAACCCAACGTGCGGCTTTGGCCGTCGGCAAGGTTCGATGGCCAAAGCTGAATGGCTTGCCGCATCCATATCGCCTAAGAGAATGTATATCCCGCGGCCTCTTTGCTGTGCTGTCCCGAAGGCTCATTCCGATCGCATACTGTTGGTGTCTCGGAACCAGCGCATCTCAGCAAGCCGATCTGATATG